>CAZHCN010000087.1:0-9786 GCA_964530895.1 uncultured Methyloceanibacter sp.
CGATGACTTTTCGTAGGCCCCCTCGCCAGGTCCCAGAAGGGCCGTTTTTTGCGGGGTTCGGGGGCCACCCGTTGTAAGTCATCCACCGGCTTTCCACATACTATTCCTGCCCTCACCCACAGGGTTTAGTGGTAAAGTAACCTCTGAGCGCTAGATATTGATGGTCGCGAATTGATGGCGCGGGCGAATCGCCCCAGTCTCATAGGTCGCGCGGACGCACGACTTTCAGAGGGGGAAACGAGCAAAATGCGGATTCAAAGACGTTTTACCGAGCAAGGACAGTCACCTTACGACGCGATTTCGTTCCGCGAGAGCCGGAGCGAAATCCGCAACCCGGACGGCTCGGTCGTCTTCGCGCTCGAACGATTCCTGGTGCCGGCGCAGTGGAGCCAGGTGGCCGCGGACATCCTTGCTCAGAAGTATTTCCGCAAGGCCGGTGTGCCGGCGCGGCTCAAGCGCGTCGAGGAGAATTCCGTGCCGTCATGGCTGTGGCGGTCGGTGGCCGACGTCGACGCCCTCGCCGAACTTCCCGAGGATGAGCGCACCGGCAGCGAGCACGACGCGCGCCAGGTATTCGATCGCCTGGCCGGCACCTGGACCTATTGGGGCTGGAAGGGCGGCTACTTCACCTCCGAGGAGGACGCGTCCGCCTTCTTCGACGAGATGCGCTACATGCTCGCCCTGCAGATGGGCGCGCCCAACAGCCCGCAATGGTTCAATACGGGGCTGCATTGGGCCTATGGCATCGATGGTCCGAGCCAGGGTCATTACTATGTGGACTTCGCCACGGGGGAGCTGAAGGCCTCGGACTCCGCCTACGAGCATCCCCAGCCGCATGCCTGCTTCATCCAGTCGATCGAGGACGACCTCGTCAACGAGAACGGCATCATGGATCTGTGGGTGCGCGAGGCGCGCCTCTTCAAATACGGCTCCGGCACCGGCACCAACTTCTCGCGGCTGCGCGGCGAGAAGGAGCCGCTTTCGGGCGGCGGCAAGTCCTCCGGCCTCATGAGCTTTCTCAGGATCGGCGACCGGGCGGCGGGCGCCATCAAGTCGGGCGGCACCACGCGGCGCGCCGCCAAGATGGTCGTGGTCGACATCGACCATCCCGATATCGAGTCCTACATCAACTGGAAGGTCGTCGAGGAGCAGAAGGTGGCGGCGCTGGTCACCGGCTCCAAGGTGCTCTCGGAGCGCCTCAACGCCATCCTCAGGGCGTGCGTGAACTGCGACGGCGACGGCGACGACTGCTTCGACCCGAAGCGGAACCCGGCGCTGCGGCGCGAGGTGAAGGCGGCCCGCAAGGCCAAGGTGCCGGACAATCTCGTCCGCCGGATGATCCAGTTCGCCCGCCAAGGCTACACGTCCATCCACTTCCCGATCTACGACACGGACTGGGACTCGGAAGCCTATCGCACCGTCTCGGGTCAGAACTCCAACAACTCGGTGCGTGTGACCGACGGCTTTCTTCGGGCGGTGGAGGCCGACGGCGAGTGGGACCTCACCTTTAGGAAGAACGGCGCCGTGGCGAAGCGGCTCAAGGCGCGCGAGTTGTGGGAGCAGATCGGCTACGCCGCCTGGGCGTGCGCCGATCCCGGCATCCAGTTCCACACCACCATCAACGATTGGCACACCTGCCCGGCGGCGGGCGAGATCAGGGCGTCGAACCCCTGCTCGGAGTACATGTTCCTCGACGACACCGCCTGCAATCTCGCCTCGCTCAATCTGATGGCGTTCCGTCGGGAGGACGGCAGCTTCGACGTCGAGAGCTACGAGCATGCCATCAGGCTGTGGACGGTGGTGCTCGAGATCGCGGTGACCATGGCGCAGTTCCCGTCGCGCCAGATCGCGCAGCTCTCTTACGAATACCGGACGCTGGGTCTCGGCTATGCCAATATCGGTGGCCTGCTCATGGCCTCAGGCATCCCCTACGACAGCGATGAAGGCCGGGCGCTCGGCGGCGCGCTCACCGCGATCATGACCGGCGTCGCCTATGCGACGAGCGCGGAGATGGCGCGCGAGCTCGGGGCCTTTCCCGGCTTCGCGGCGAACAGGGAGCCCATGCTCCGCGTCATGCGCAATCACGCGCGCGCGGCCCGCGGCGAGAAGGCCGGATACGAGGCGCTTTCCATGGCACCCGTACCGCTCGACCACGCCGCTTGCCCCGACCCGCGGCTCCTCGCGCATGCCACGCGCGCCTGGGATCAGGCAGTCGAGCTCGGGCGGGAGTTCGGTTACCGCAATGCGCAAGCCACGGTGATCGCGCCGACCGGCACGATCGGGCTCGTGATGGACTGCGATACCACCGGGATCGAGCCCGATTTCGCCCTGGTGAAGTTCAAGAAGCTCGCCGGCGGCGGCTATTTCAAGATCATCAATCGCATGGTGCCGCAGGCGCTCCGCGTGTTCGGCTACGGCGAGGACCAGATCAAGCGCATCATCGACTATGCGGTGGGGCGCGGTACGCTCGAAGGGGCGCCGGGCGTCAATCACGAGACGCTGGCCGCCAAGGGCTTCACGCCGGAGAAAATCGACGCCATCGAGAAGGCGGTCGCTTCCGCCTTCGACATCAAGTTCGTCTTCAACAGGTGGACGCTCGGCGAGGACTTCTGCACCGAGGTGCTCGGGCTCGAGCCGGGCCGGCTCGATCAGCCCGATTTCGATCTTCTGGCGGAGATCGGCTTCTCGAAGGCCGATATCGAGGCCGCCAACGAATATGCCTGCGGAGCCATGACGCTCGAGGGCGCGCCGGGGCTCGATCCGAAGCACCTGCCGGTGTTCGACTGCGCCTCGCCTTGCGGCCGCAAGGGTAAGCGCTTCCTCTCGGTGGAGAGCCATATCCGCATGATGGCGGCGGCCCAGCCGTTCATCTCCGGCGCCATCTCCAAGACCATCAACATGCAGAACGACGCGACCGTCGAGGACTGCAAGGAGGCCTATCTCCTCTCCTGGCGGCTCGCGCTCAAGGCCAACGCGCTCTATCGCGACGGCTCCAAGCTCTCGCAGCCGCTCAACGCGCAGATCCTCGCCGACGAGGAAGAGGAGCAAGACGAGGTCTTGGCGGCTATCGCCTCAGACCAGCCGCAGGTCCAGCGCGCCACGGTGTTCGCCGAGCGTGTGGTGGAGCGTGTGATCGAGGTCGAACGCAAACGAGCGGTCCGCGAGCGCCTCCCCGATCGGCGAACGGGGTACATCCAAAAAGCCGTGGTCGGGGGCCATAAGGTCTATCTCCACACGGGCGAATACAAGGATGGGCGTCTCGGCGAAATCTTCCTCGACATGCACAAGGAGGGCGCCGCCTTCCGCTCGCTCATGAACAACTTTGCCATCGCGGTATCCGTCGGCTTGCAGTACGGCGTGCCGCTGGAAGAGTTCGTCGATGCCTTCACCTTCACCCGCTTCGAGCCGGCAGGTCCGGTGCGTGGGAACGCCTTCATCAAGAATGCCACGTCGATTCTCGATTACATCTTTAGGGAGCTGGCAATCGCCTACCTGGGCAGAAACGAGCTTGCCCATGTCGATCCCAGTGAGATTGGCAATACCGGTGTCGGCTCTGGTGAGGCCAGCAAGGACGTCGGCGGGGGCTTCGAAGGCGAAGCGCGCGTTTCCCCTGGGTTTGCGAGAAGGCTGTTTCTCGAGCATGGACGGGTCGAAGTCTCCGGCGGAAGACAGGGCGCGACGGCTCGTCTGACCGAAGTCGATCTCCAGGCGTCCAACCAACCGGAGTCGCTGCTCGAGTCTGAGTTGCCTAAGGAACGCCAAGCTCTTGAAACGTCCGTTGAGCGAAGCGAATACGAGCTCATCAGCGAAGCGCGCGTGAAAGGCTATGAGGGTGAAGCGTGCCAGGAGTGCGGAAACTTCACGCTGGTTCGAAACGGCACCTGCTTGAAGTGCGATACCTGCGGATCGACGAGCGGATGTAGCTAAGAGGTCCTGCCAGAGTCAGCAGTGATTCCTCGGACCGAGGCCAAGCGTCGAGGGGCCTGGATCGAGTAGGGACGAAGATGATGAGAAATGATTGTGGAGGACCTCACAATATCGTATTCGAATCCTCTATGGAGTTTGACCGGCGACGATTCGCGGTCGACTCCAGCGCTAAGGCAGTGCGGAATCTTCTAGCCGCGCGTTAAGACCTAAGAAGGGAACTCTGTAAAGAATGCCCCGTGGCTTAACCCCTCGTGTGAAAAGCCCCGTGTCTCAGATGCGATACGTGCAGATCGACGAGCGGTTGTAGTTAGAGTGACCTGATCAGCTAGCCAACACCCGAAGGAGGGATGAACATGGTAGCGAAGAAGAAAGCGAAGAAGGCCCCGGCCAAGAAGAAGGCCGCGAAGAAGAAGACCGTGCGCAAGACCGCAGCCGCTAAGAAGCGCGTTGCGAAGAAGACCGGTGCCGCGAAGCGCAAGGCGCCGAAGCGCAAGGTCGCGAAGAAGAAGTAGCTTTCGAGACAACTTCTCAAGAGGCGCGGGGATCGAAAGACCCCGCGCCTTTTTGCTTTTAAAAACAGAATGTTAGTGACTGCCGCCCTGGGATCGCTCCCAGGGCTTTTTGCTGTTCGGCGATATCCTCTTTGCGCGCTTGCGGCTCGATAGACTCGCGCTTCGTTCGTGGAGTCAGTCCTTGCGAAGTCGAGACGAATGGCATCGCCTCGCCTCACCTCAATCGCAAGTTCGCTGCACGCCGGAGACATGCCGCGCGTGACACCGTCGTCTGCATCACGATGTGTCCGCACCGAAACAACGCGGAGGTCGAAGCACCTCCTTGGTACGACGCGTACCCACCAAGAGGCTTGCGGGCGAACGAGAGACGGCCAAGGGCCCTATGGCCGAATCACCCGTGATTCGCCTAAACGGTCAAATTAGGTCTGGGCGTCCTCCGCCCCACCGGCGCTGAAGCCTTCCTGAGCGATCATGGCCCAGAGGGCCGCCAGCGCCGAATCGAGGCGTCCTTCGTCCGTCGTACGCAGGACGACGTAGGTGCCAAATCGCCTGTGCTCGAAGAAGGGATAGGAGCCCATCTGTACGTCCGGGTGCGCGGCCTGGAGGGCTGCGAGCGGCGGCGCCACGTCTCCTTCAGGGGCATCGACCCGAACGGCGCGCGCCAGCATGGGCCGTCCCTTGGCGAGCCGCGGCATCACCTCGTCCAGCATCACCTGCATGATCCGGGGGACGCCGGCCATGACGATGACGTTCTCCAGCATATAGCCGGGGGCGCGGGAGACGGCGTTGTGGATCAGCTCGGCGCCGTCGGGGATGCGGGCCATTCTGAGGCGCGCCGGGGTGAGGTCTTCCTTGGTATATTGCAGGCGCATCGCCGCGACGGCGTCGTCGCGGACGTCCACGTCCACCTCGAAGGCCTTGGCAATGGCATCGGTGGTGACGTCGTCATGGGTCGGGCCGATGCCGCCTGTCGTGAACACGTAAGTGAAGCGCCGGCGGAGCTCGTTGACCGCGGCGACGATCTCGGCCTCCACATCGGCCACCACGCGCACCTCGCGCAACGCGATGCCCACGCGGGTCAGGTACGACGCGACATAACCGATATTCTCATCGCGCGTGCGCCCGGAAAGGATCTCCTCGCCGATGACAAGGAGCGCGGCAGTGACGGTCTCTGGGCTCGGGGTGTTATCGGCCATGGCCCCTCTTCTACCTGAACTTCGTGGACCAGGGGAGTTGGAAGGATAAGCACGCCCTCGTCTTGCGGCCCCATCACAGTCCCCATAGGCTCGGCGCCCATGCTCATGCGATTTTCCTCGAGCCTAATCGAAGGGCGGCTGGTACGGCGCTATAAGCGCTTCCTCGCCGACGTGGAACTCGCCAGCGGCGAGATCATCACCGCCCATTGCGCCAATCCCGGCTCGATGCTGGGCCTCAACGAACCTGGCTCGAGAGTCTGGCTGTCCCGCTCGGCAAACCCGAAGCGCAAGCTCGCCTATTCCTGGGAGCTGATCGAGGTCGCTCTCGGGCGAAGGCGCACGCTTGTCGGCATCAACACGGGAAGCCCGAACGGCGCGGTGGCTGCCGCCATCCAGGCCGGGCTCATCCCGGCGCTCACCGGGTATGCCGCCATGCGCCGGGAGATCCGCTACGGCGAGAACAGCCGCATCGACATTCTCTTGGAGGACCCCGCGCGGCCGCCCTGCTACGTGGAGATCAAGAACGTGCATCTGATGCGCCAGGCAGGCCTTGCCGAATTTCCCGACTCGGTCACGGCGCGCGGCACCAAGCACCTCAAAGAGCTTGCCGCGATGGTTGCCTCAGGCGCCCGCGCGGTGATGGTCTATTTCGTCCAGCGCGGCGACGCGGAAAGGTTCACCCTCGCCCACGACATCGACCCACGCTATGCGGCTGCCTTCCAAGACGCGCGCGGGGCCGGTGTCGAGGCGATCGCCATCGCCTCCGAGGTCACGCTCGAAGGGCTGAAGCTGCCGCGGGCCATCCCGCTTCAGGCTCCGGCCTGAGGGAAAAGACCGCAGGCGCATTGAATGCAGAGAGATTTCCCCCTAAGTCAGGAGCAGTTCCCTATATAATCATTGCCCATGTCCAATCTCGAATTTGCCCGCGCCCAGGCGCGCGATACCAAGATCAAGCTGCACGGACCCGAGGCTTTCGCCGGCATGGCGAAGGCCGGGCGGCTCGTGGCCGAGGCACTCGACCTTCTGACCGAGCACGTGAAGCCCGGCGCGACCACGGACGAGCTCGACGCCATCGTGTTCGATTTCGCCATGGCGCATGACGCGATCCCGGCGCCGCTGAACTATCGCGGCTTCCCGAAGTCAATCTGCACCTCGCTGAACCATGTGGTCTGCCACGGCATCCCCGGTCCCCGGGCGCTGCGCGAAGGCGATATCCTCAATATCGACGTCACCCTCATCGTCGATGGATGGCACGGCGATTCGAGCCGCATGTACCCGGTGGGCAAGATATCCCGCGCGGCGGAGCGTCTGCTCGAGGTCACCTATAATGCCCTGATGCGTGGTGTGGCCGCCGCGCGGCCCGGGGCCACGACCGGCGATATCGGCCACGCGATCCAGGTCTATGCGGAAGCCGAGCGGTGCAGCGTGGTACGCGACTTCTGCGGCCATGGCCTGGGCCGCGTGTTCCACGACCGGCCCAATATCCTCCATTACGGCGAGCCCGGCGAAGGCCTGCCGCTCAAGCCCGGCATGCTGTTCACCATCGAGCCGATGATCAATCTCGGCAAGCCGCACGTGAAAATCCTGTCCGACGGCTGGACCGCGGTGACGCGCGACCGATCGCTCTCGGCGCAGTTCGAGCATACGGTCGGGGTGACCGAGACGGGCTGCGAGGTGTTCACGCTGTCGCCCAAGGGCCTGGACCGTCCGCCCCTGGCAGCCTGACGCGGACGGAAGCCCCATGGGTTTCAAGGACGCCGCCAAGCCGCATTATCTCGGCCATCGCGAGCGGCTCCGGAAACGCTTCCGCGACGGCGGTCCCGACGCCCTTCCCGACTATGAGCTTCTGGAGCTGGTCCTGTTCCGCGCCATGCCGCGCCGGGACACGAAGCCGCTCGCCAAGGCGATCCTCACCCGCTTCGGCTCTTTCGCCGAGGCCATGAACGCGCCGGAGGAGCTTCTGCTGGAAGTGCCGGGACTGGGCGAGGCGGCGGCGACCGAAATCAAGCTGGTCCGTGCCGCCGCGCTCCGGCTGATGCGGGGTGAGGTCTTCGAGCGGCCCGTGCTCGCCTCATGGCAGCAGGTGCTCGACTATTGCCGGGCCGCCATGGGCTTCGAGGCCAAGGAGCAGTTCCGCATCCTGTTCCTGGACAAGCGCAACCAGATGATCGCCGACGAGGTGCAGCAAAGAGGCACAGTCGACCACACCCCGGTCTATGTGCGCGAAGTGGTGAAGCGGGCGCTCGAGCTGTCAGCCACGGCGATCGTGCTCGTGCACAACCACCCTTCCGGGGACCCCACCCCGTCGCGCGCCGATATCGAGATGACCAAGCAGATCGTCGCCGCTGCCAAACCGCTCGGCGTCGTGGTCCACGACCACATCATCGTCGGCAAGCAGGGGCATGCGAGCTTTCGCGGGCTCGGCCTGATGTAATGGAATTCGTGAGCTAGCGGTTACGCCGGGGGCGGGCCGAAGACGAGAACCGCGTTGAGGCCGCCGAATGCGAACGAGTTCGACATGGCGTAATTGATGTCGCGGGACTTGCCGGTGTTCGGCGTGTAGTCGAGATCGCACTCCGGATCCGGATCATCGAGGCCGACCGTCGGCGGCACATAGTTCTCGCCGATGGCCTTGATGGCCGCGACCGCCTCGATGCCGCCGCCGGCGCCCAGGCAATGGCCGTGCATCGACTTGGTGGAGGAGATGGAAAGCTTGTTGGCGGCGTTGCCGAACACGCGCTTGATGGCGCGGGTCTCGTTGAGGTCGTTGACGGTCGTCGCCGTGCCGTGGGCGTTGACATAGTCGATATCGGACGGGGCCAGACCGCTGTCGTCGAGCGCCTGCTGCATCGCCGTTGAGGCGCCGTCGATGGACGGGTTGACCATGTCGGCCGCGTCGGCGGTCATGCCGTAACCCATGAGCTCGGCAAGGATCGGCGCGCCGCGCGCCTTGGCGCGCTCATATTCCTCGAGCACGAGGATGCCTGCACCTTCGGCCAGCACGGTCCCGTTGCGCTTTTTGGAGAAGGGCCAAAGTCCATCGGGGCTCAGCACGCGCATAGCCTGCCAGGCGCGCGTGGCGCCCCAGTTGAGCGAGGCTTCCGCCGCGCCGGCAATGCCCATGTCGACCAGGCCTTCGCGGATCATGCGATAGGTGAGGCCGATGGAGTGGGTCGCCGTCGAGCAGGCGCTGACCACGCCGAAGGTCGGGCCCTTGATGCCATACTCGATGCTGACATGGGCCGAGGCCGAAGAGCCGATGGCCTTCAGCAGCGTCAGCGGATGGGTCGCCCGCTTGTTCTCCTTGAACAGCATTTTGTAGGAGAACTCGAGCGTGGTCAGACCGCCGACACCAGAGCCGATGATGCAGGCGGCGCGGTAACCGTCGGCGTCCTTGATGGGATATTCCAGCTTCGACTGCGTCACGGCTTCGTGGGCCGCGCAGCCTGCGTATTGGGAGTATTTGTCCGCCAGCAGGAGCTGCTTGCTCTGCAAGCGCTCGCGCGGATCGAAGTCCGGCACCTCGCCGGCGATGGTGATGTAGAGGTCCTCGGTGTCAAAGCTCTGGACCTCGCGGATGCCGCAATCGCTGCGCTGCATCGCGGCCCAGAACTTGTCCACGCCTGTACCCAAAGGAGTGACGACGCCCTGGCCAGTGACCACGACGCGCCTGCGCCCATTAGTGTGTGTCATGTAGTGTTAAGCCGTAACTCCAAGCCTGGTCGACGTCCCGGGAAGGACCCGAGCGGAATGGCTGGTTCAAGCTGCTGCGCCCGAGGCCTTCGTTTCTGCGATGATCCCCTTCACGCGGTCGACCACCGAGCCGACCGTCGCGAACGCTTCGACTTCTTCGTTCGCATTATAGGGGATTTCAATACCAAAGGTATCCTCAATATCGAACACGATCACCGCGAGGTCGAGGGACTCAATCTCAAGCTCGCTCAGGGGGGTTTCGAGCGTCACGGGCTTGGATGGATCCTTCATGTTCTTTCGCAGAATCTCGATGATCTTGGTGGCCACCTCGTCCATATCGCTCTCCCTGCCCCGTTAACGGGGTCCGTGTCTAATGGTCCCTGGCTAAAACATAGCTAATCCGAGGGCAAGTCAGGCATTGGAATAGACTTAAAAACTGGTCGAGTCTACCCGTGCCC
>CAZHCN010000088.1:0-9690 GCA_964530895.1 uncultured Methyloceanibacter sp.
CGCATGAACAAGGGAAAGAGTGTCGTCGCGGCGGGCCACGCGCTGACCGCATCCGCGGCCGCCGAGATTCTTGCCGATGGCGGCAACGCTTTCGATGCCGCCATTGCCGGCCTGTGCATGGCGTTCGTCGCCGAAGCCGTATTTGCCTCGCCTGGCGGCGGCGGCTTCCTCATGGCGCGGCGCGCGGGAAGTGCCACGGTCAAGCTGTTCGACTTCTTCGTCGAGACGCCGCTCAAGCGCCGCGCGGCGAACGAGGTGTCGTTCTTCCCAATCCACGCCGACTTCGGTCCCGCGAAGCAAGAGTTCCATATCGGTCTCGGGTCGAGCGCGACGCCCGGCGCCGCGCAAGGCCTCTTCGCGATGCACGAGGCGCTCGGGCGGATACCCATGAAGCGCCTGGTCGAGCCTGCGGTGCGTGCGGCGCGCGCCGGCTTCCCGCTGATGAGCTTTCAAGCCTACCTCTTCACCGTCATCGCCCCGATCCTCAAGGAGAGCGAAGGCGTGCGTAAGATCTTCGCGCCCGGCGGCAAGTTGCTCGAAGCGGGCGAGACCTTCCGCAATGAAGGATTGGCCGAGACGCTCGAATGGTTGGCCGAGGACGGCGCGCGCCTCTTTATCGACGGTGACGTCGGCCGGGCGATCGTCGCCCAGTCGCGCGATCTCGGTGGACATCTCACTGCCGAAGACCTCAAGCGCTATCGCGTCGCGCTCCGCGACCCGCTTCTGTGGCGCTATGGCCGCGCCACCGTGGCGCTGAACCCGCCGCCTGCGGCGAGCGGCGCGCTCATCGCCTTCGGCCTCGGCTTCCTCGAAGCGCTCGCCGAGACGGGGCAGGACCTCGATGCACTGGCGCTGCACGACGCCATGACGGCCACCAACGAAGCCCGCACCAAGCATGGCGAGGGCCTTGCCGCAAAACTCGATGGTGGTGCATTGGCGAATGAGATGCGCGCCGCGGCCAGCCACCCCAAGGCTTACCGTGGCACGACCCATATCAGCGTCATTGACGCGGACGGCAACGCCGCCGCCGTCAGCCTCTCCAACGGCGAGGGCAGCGGCTTCGCCGTCGGCGACTTCGGCTTCATGCTGAACAACATGCTGGGCGAGGAGGATCTGGCAAGTGGCAGCCTCGACGCCTGGCGCGAAGGCACGCGGCTCTCCTCCATGATGGCGCCGACCATCATCATGGAGGCGGCGGACGGCACGGTGACCGCGCTCGGTACCGGCGGATCGAACCGCATCCGCACCGCGATCCTGCAAGTCGCCGTCAATCTCATCGCGCGCCGCATGAGCCTCGAGGATGCCGTGACCGCGCCCCGCCTTCACGTGGAGCGCGACGGCACCACGAGCTTCGAGCCTGGCCTGAGCGAGGAGGCGGAAGCCGCCTTCCGCGCGCTGGGCGAGAAAGCCCACGCCTGGCCCGCCCAAAACCTGTTTTTCGGCGGCGTCCACGCCGCACGTCGCAACGGTAAGGGTAGCGTCGAAGGCGCCGGCGACCCGCGCCGCCAGGGCGTGGCGCTGGTGGTTTGACGGGTGTGTTGTCGTAAAAGGTCAATCCACCGCCGCTAATTGACAACTCGCCTCCAGGACCCGGCGCAAGATATGGCTCCGCGCAAAGCCGATGAGGGATGCCATGAAGAATGCCGTCGCCATCTACCATGTCGCCTTCGAGGATGCCGGCACGCTCGGCCCCGTGCTTGAGGAGCGCGGCATCGGCCTCCAATACCTGCAAGCCGGCCGCGACGATCTCTCGCCCGCGCTGGACACTGATCTCCTTGTCGTGCTCGGCGGCCCCATCGGCATCTACGAGATCGAGCGCTATCCGTTTCTCAAGAGCGAGCTCGCCACCATCGAGGCGGTGGTGAAGAAGGGCACGCCCGTGGTCGGCATCTGCCTCGGGGCGCAGGCGCTCGCCTCCGTGCTCGCATCGCGCGTCTATCCCGGCAAGCAAGCGGAGCTCGGCTGGGATGAGCTGATCTTGACGGAGGAGGGCAAGGCCTCGCCGCTTGGCGTGCTCGAGGGCCTGCGCGTGCTCAACTGGCACGGCGACACGTTCGACCTGCCGTCGGGCGCCACGCGGCTTGCTTCGACGCCGCTCACGCCGAACCAGGCCTTCGCCTATGGCCCGAAGGTTCTAGCGCTCCAGTTCCATGTGGAATTGCCGGAGCGCGACATGGAGCGCTGGCTCATTGGTCACACGCTCGAGCTCGCCAAGAACAACGTGAACCTTGCCGAGATGCGCTCTGCGACGGCGCGCTACGCGCCGCCTACCAACGCGGCGAGCCGCAAGCTGTTCAACGCCTGGCTCGACAATCTCCCGGTTTGAGGCGCGAGGAGTCTAAGGCCTGGGCGTCAAAGGCTCGGCGGGATGCTCGAGCCGCGTCCGCTTCAGCGACACCGTCTCGCCCGGCGTGGTCGGCAGCTCGGTGATCGCGGCCTTCTCGATGACATTGCCGCGCCCGTTCCACCACGTCGTCGTGTACGCGCCGTCCGCCTTGAGGAGATGCGTCCACACCATCTCGCCGGGATAATAGTAGACGGTCCAGGGCCCGAGCAGGCCATTGGGAATGGCGTGGAAGGTGATGGTGACGCTGTCACCCTTCATCTCGTCGCCCTTGATGACCTCGATCAGCTCCGCCTTGGCGCTGTAGTTCGGCAGGTCCTCGCCGGTGCGCTCGTCCTTCGTCACGCTCGTGCAGGTGACCGCGAGGATGCGCACCAGCGCCACGAGGTCGCTCTTCGACAGGAGATCGCTCTTGGACATCGGCGCCGGCAGCGCAAGAGCGGGCTGCGCCAAGAGGCAGCAGAGCAGCGCGATGCCGAGCAGCCGAAGCGTATGGCGCATGGAACCTCCTTTGCGGACCCCGGAGTTTAGTCCGTCAAACGCCCCGAGAGTAGAGCGCGGAGGCCTAGGCGGAGTCACAGGATGGTGAACGTCAAGATCCAGGCGCGTCACTGGAGGGCATCGGCGACCTTCTGCGTGCAAAACGCATCCGCCGCATTCGCATCGTCTTCAGCCACGACCTTCCAGTCGCGGGAGGCCGGATCGAACTTGAGCAGCACGACGGATTTCTGTTCCGGCGTCACGGGGTTGCCGCAATAGGACAGAACGTCCGCCACGGCGTCTTCCCAGTTCGCGATGTAGGAAGCGCCGACGATTCGATAATCGTCGTCCCCTCTATGGATAGGCTCGTTGCGCGTGATTTTGCCGATCTTGGGCAAGCCCTGTCGCATGGCGAGCATATCGGGGTCATCTGAGACGTTCTTCGTCCGGCCCTCGGGCGTGACCGCCACGGCGATCTTTTTCGCTGCGCCCGGTTGCTCCGTGATCGCGATCACCCCGGCCTTTTGGAGCGGCAGATACCACCGCTCGAGCGCGGACTCGGGCATCGCATTCGGCCCTCCCTCTGACTCGTCCGGCACGACGTCGAACGTGCCGAGCGGAACATGGAACAGCGACGCGTTCCAATAGGCCTCGATCACCTCTTTGGCCTGATCGTCCGAAAGCGGTTGCTCCGCCATGCAGAGAGTGGGGAGACCGATGGTGAGCGCCGCCGCCAACACTAGTCGCTTCATGCCAACCTCCCTGACGAGATGATCGCGCGTGACGCAACCCTAATGCGCGGCCTCCCAGTTGTCGGCTGCGCGCGCGTCCACCTTCAGCGGCACTTTGAGCTTCAGCGCCGGCTCCGGCGCCCGCTCCATGATCTCTTGCGCCACCTCCATGGTCTTGTCCACTTCCGCCTCCGGCGCCTCGAACACGAGTTCGTCATGGACCTGGAGGAGCATGCGCGCGGAGAGCCCCGCTTCCTCGAGCGCCGCCGCCATGCGGATCATGGCGCGGCGGATGATATCGGCGGCCGAGCCCTGGATCGGCGCATTAATCGCGGCGCGCTCGTAATTGCCGCGTAGCGACGGGTTCTTGGTGTTGATCTCGGGGTAGTGGATCTTGCGGCCGAACAGCGTCTTCACGTAGCCCGTGCGCCGCGCTTCCGCCTTCATCGCCTCCATGTAGTCCTTGATGCCGGGGAAGCGCTCGAAATAGGTCTTGATATAGGCGCCGGCCTCGCTCCTGCCGATGCCGAGCTGTGCCGCGAGCCCCACCGAGGAAATGCCGTAGATGATGCCGAAATTGATCGCCTTGGCGCGCCGCCTGATCGCCGGGTTCATGCCCTCGATCGGCACGCCGAACATCTCCGACGCGGTCATGGCGTGGATGTCGAGCCCGTCGGCGAAGGCCTGGCGCAGCGTCGGCGTGTCGGCCATGTGCGCGAGCACGCGAAGCTCGATCTGGCTATAGTCCGCCGAGATCAGCTTCTTGCCCTTCTCGGCGACGAAGGCCTTGCGGATCGCGCGGCCTTCCTGCGTGCGCACCGGGATGTTCTGAAGGTTCGGCTCGGTCGAGGCGAGCCGGCCCGTGGTGGTCGAGGCGAGCATGTATAAGGTGTGCACGCGCCCCGTCTCCGGATGGATATGGGCGGGCAGCGCATCCGTGTAGGTGCTCTTAAGCTTGGCAAGCAGGCGCCACTCCAGGACCTTTCGCGGCAGATCGTGGCCCTCCGCCGCGAGCTCCTCGAGCGCCGCGGCGTCCGTGCTCCATGCGCCGGTCTTGGTGCGCCGTCCGCCCGGCAGGCTCATCTTGTCGAACAGGATCTCGCCGAGCTGCTTGGGCGAGCCGATATTGAAGTCCTCGCCGGCAAGCGCGCGGATCTCGTCCTCCAGCCGGGCGATGGTCTGCGCGAACGAGCCGGACAGGCTCGCGAGCGTCGACCGCTCCACCTTGATGCCGGCGCGCTCCATCTCGGCAAGCACGGGCGCGATAGGGCGCTCCAGCGTCTCGTAGACGGTGGTGACGGATTCAGCGGCGAGCCGGGGCTTGAGGATCATCCACAAGCGCAGGCCGATATCGGTCTCTTCGCCCGCATATTCCGTGGCGCGCGCCACGTCCACGCGGTCGAAGCCGACCGCCGCCTTGCCGGTGCCAAGCACCTCTTTTTCGGTCATGCAGGTATAGCCCATCAGCGCGCTGGCAAGCTCGGCGGGCAGATGCTCGGCGCGGCCCGCGTCGAGCGCGTAGGACATGAGGCAGGGATCGTCGATCGCGTTGAGCGCGATGCCGTACCGGGCGAGCGCCACCATATCGAACTTGGCGTTCTGTACGATCTTGAGCACGGCCTCGTCCTCGAGCACCGGTTTCAGCAGGTCGAGCGCCGCGCGCATGGGGATCTGCGCAACTGCCGCTTCGCCGCCGAGATCGAGTTCGTCGCCCGCGCGATGGGCGAGAGGGACGTAGGCCGCATGGCCCGGCACGAGCGCGAGCGCCACGCCGGCGATCTCGCCCACCATAGGGTCGCTCGCGTTGAGCTTCACCCGGAAGGCGAAATGGCCTTGGAAGCGCGCCGCTTCCAATAAGTCCGCAAGCCGCTCGGTCTCGGTCACCGTCTCGTAGTTCGAGCGGTCGAAGGGCACGGTTTCGAGCTTGCTTGCACGCTCGATCGCGAGCTCGGCCGGCGAGCCGCCTTGCACCGCTTGCTCGCGTGGCGGGCCGGGCTCGCCGCGGGGGCTGCGGCGCAAGGGATGGTCGTAGTCGTCCTTCTTCTTGCGGACCGGCGCCTTCGTCTCGCCCTCGGGCAGGGCTGCCCCCAAGCCTTCCGCCACGCGCCGCAACAGCGTGGAGAACTCCATTTTGCGCATAAAAGACGTCAGCGCCTCGGCCTCGGGTTGGTGGACGGCGGTCTCGTCAAGCGGCACGTCGAGCGCCACGTGGCAGTCGAGCGTGACCAGCGTCTTCGACAGGCGCGCCTGGTCGGCGAAGGTGATGAGGTTCTCGCGCCGCTTCTGTTGCTTGATCTCCTCGGCGCGGGTGAGGAGCGATTCAAGATCGCCGTACTCGTTGATGAGAAGCGCCGCGGTCTTCACGCCGATGCCGGGCACGCCCGGCACGTTGTCGGACGAATCGCCGATCAACGCCTGCACCTCGATGACCTTGGACGGCGGCACGCCGAACTTCTCGATCACGCCGTCCTCGCCGATCACCTTGTTCTTCATGGTGTCGTACATGACGATGCCGGGCTGGACGATCTGCATCAGGTCCTTGTCCGACGAGACGATGGTCACGTCGGCGCCGGCCGCCAGAGCCTCGAGCGCGTAGGTGGCGATGAGGTCGTCGGCCTCGTAGCCTTCCTTCTCGATGCAGGCGACGTTGAAGGCGCGAACTGCATCGCGCACGAGCGGAAATTGCGGGATCAGGTCCTCCGGCGGCTCGGGCCGGTTGGCCTTGTAGCCGTCGAACAGGTCGCTGCGGAACGTCTTGGCCGAATAGTCGAAAATCACCGCCATATGGGTCGGCGGGGCAAGCTCGCCCGTCTCGCGCAAGAGCTTCCACAGCATGCCGCAGAAGCCGTGCACCGCCCCCACGGGCAGGCCGTCGGAGGGCCGCGTCAGGGGCGGAAGCGCGTGGTAGGCGCGGAAAATGTAGCCGGAGCCGTCGATCAGATAGACGTGGTCGCCGCGAGCGACCGACTTCCCGGCGGCGGGGGCTGTGGTCTCACTTCTTGTCATGATGCGGGGAATATAGGGATTGCGGCCGGCTCAAGGGAGTCGGTTCGCGGGCTCATCCACTGCCGCGAAGATCTAGGGGGTCTTTTCGAGCTGGGGCTTCTGCTGATTGGTCGAGCCCGGGGCGAAGGCCTTGTCGGGGCCGCCGAAGGTCTTCGCAATGTAGTCCTTGAAGTACTTGTCGAGGAAGGGGAAGGCCGTGGCGAAGCGGGTAAAGTCCTTCTGCGCGATGAACAGGAGGAGCCCATCCTCCAGCGCCTCGACGAGCCCCGTCCTCAGCTCTGACTTGACGAGTACGCGCTCGCCGAAATGCTCGCCTGGCCCGAACACCTTCTCGAAATGCTCGCCGGTCTCCGGGTTGTCGATGGTCAGCTTGAAGGCGCCGTTGATCACCGTATAGAAGCCGTCGATCAGCATGCCCGGCTCGAATACCTTGTCGCCCTTCCAAAAGTGGATGTAGCGGGTCGCCGGCGGCGGCATCCTGAGCTGGACGATGTTCGGCGGCATGATGCTGTTGAGAATCCAGTTCACGCCGACGCGGAATTTGGCCGCGAAACCGGGCAGGAACGACAAATAGAAGCCCCGCCACAGGAGCCACGCCCACAGGCCTGACAGCTTGACGCCATAGACATCGGCCACGGCCTTGCTCATGCCCAGCGAGGCGAGCGAGCCCTTCGATGTGTAGGCGAAGTATTTGAGCTCCTGGCCGTTGAGCTTGGCCAGGATGTTCTGCGCAAGCTGATGGCCCTCGCGCACGGCGAACTGCGCCGTCTGAGTTGCGTAGTCGGCCGGGTCTTCCTGCGGGTTGTCGTTGAGCGGAATGAGCGCGGCGTCGCCGAGCGCCCACACATGATCGTGTCCCGGCACGCGCATGTAACGGTCGGTCTTGATGCGTCCCCAATGCAAGTCGATGCCGAGCTGCTGGACGAGCGGGTGCGGTCCGTTGCCGATGGTAGCGACGATGGTCGAGGAGTTGATGATGCGTCCGTTGGTGAGCTCGACGCCCGTCGAGGTCGCAGATTTGGTGCCGATACCCGTCAGAACTTCGATGCCCTGCTTGCACAGCTGCTGCGTAGCGTACCCGGCGAGATCGGCAGGGAAGGTGGGCAAGATTCGTGGTGCGTACTCGATGAGATACATGCGTATCTCTTCGGGCTTGATGTTCCGATAGTAGGGCAGAGCCCGGCGGATCAGTTCCCGCATCTCCGCTACCGTCTCCACGCCGGAAAAGCCCGCGCCGACCACGACGAAGGTGAGAAGCTGGTCCTTGACAAGCGTCTCCGTCGTCACGTCCGCCGTCTCCAGGCATCCGATCACATGGGTGCGCAGCATATGCGCGTCCGTCAGATCCTTCATGGTCAGAGCATGGTCGGCCATGCCGGGGATGCGCGCGAGGTCGACGCCGGTCCCGAGCGCGAGCACCAATTCGTCGTATTTGAGCTCGACGGGCGTGAGCCGCGCGCCCTGCATGACGGTCGCCGTCTTTTTCTCGAAGTCGATTCCCATGACTTGCGCCTGCCGCACTTGTACCTGGGTCAGGAGCTGGCGAAGCGGCACCACCGCGTCGGCGGAGTTGATGCTCGACGAGGCAACCTCGGGCAGGAGCGGCTGAAAGACGAAATAGTTGTTGTTGTTGACGAGTTGAACCTCGACTTGGTCCTTGCCAAGCTTCGCCAGCGACTTCGCGGCGAACACGCCGCCGAAGCCGCCGCCAAGCACGAGGACCTGCTTGTTCTTCTTTTCCATAGGCCTGCCAGCCTTTCGTCGCCGAAGAGAAATACCTACGCCAATGCCTCTAGAGGTCAAGTCGCGCGTGGACCTTAGCCCGAGCGCGGTTATCAGACCGTTGGAGAATGTCGCGTTCCCGGAAGCGGGGGAAGGAGCGATTGCCTATGGATTCGATAGCACCGGGGCTCAAGCGGCAGCCGGTGCTGGCCGCCGCGAGGCCGGCGGCAGCCTCGCCCAGTCGGGTCGCGCGAACAGGAAGCGCAAGGACGTGTTCTTGACCAGCGCGTGCAGGACGAGCGGCGTCACCACCCCGACTACCGTCACCACGAGGGCGACGACACCAAGATCGAGCCCCGGTGCGAACTTGCGAAGCGCGATCCGCGTCATCGCCATCGGCAGGAAGAAGGCGAGATAGACCACGATCGAGTTCTGGCCCGCATAGCGCAAGGGGAGCGCCCATCTGCGCATGGAGAGCAGAACCGACGTTGCGATTACGGCGAGTGCGCCCAGGAAGCCGAGGCCGAGCCCGACGATGGGAAGCTCGGAATAGCCGTTGAACACCATGACCGTCTCGAACAGGGCCCACGCCCCCAGGAACAGCAGGGCCTCACGCGGGTTGGCGGCCACGGTCGCTGCGAAGTCGAACACGTAAGCGGCGAGCACGTAGCCCGTGTAGAAATAGACAAAGCGGGCGCAGAACTCGTCGATGACGACCCAGCCGGTATCGACGCTCGCGACCTGGAGCAGCGCCGCCACGAACCACACTATGACCGGTGGCACGTCGCGGGTGAGCTTCGTCACTACGAAGAAGATGGGCAGCAGGTAGATGAACCACAGTGTGCCGAACGGGTCGATGAAGGAAAGCGCGTAGGCCTTGGCCACGCCGGCCCAGCCGAGTTCCGCGGCAAAGTGCGGTGCCTTGAAGGCGAACTGGATGGTGACCCACAGCGCATAGAAATAGGCGAAGTGGAGTACTTTCTTGTCCAGGTAACCGCGCCAGTTTCGGTCGATGACGCGCGCCAGGAACAGTCCCGAAATGAGAAAGAAGTCGGGCATGCGAAACGGCTTGGCGAAGGCGACCCAGGCTCCCATCCAGCTTGGCTGCCCGGCGGCGTCCTGGACGCCCAGGGTCGAATGCATCATCACCACCATGACGATGCAGAAACCCTTGGCGTAATCGACCCACCCAACCCGATTTGGGTTGATATCCATGCCGTCTCTCTCCCGGGTTCGTCCCGATCCGGGACGCGTTCGGGGATGTGTTGCAAGGTCCGGGCTAGAGCCCGATATGAGGGTCGAAGCGGGCGCCGTTGCTTAACGAGGAGGGTTTGGCTAGGTTCGGCCCCGCGAAGCACCCGTAGCTCAGTTGGATAGAGCGCTGCCCTCCGAAGGCAGAGGTCACAG
>CAZHCN010000089.1:0-9598 GCA_964530895.1 uncultured Methyloceanibacter sp.
GGCGGGACGATGAATAACCAGGTCGTGTATCACCTGTACTACGCCTTCCAGAAACGGGGCTTCTCGGTGCTGCGCTTCAATTTCCGCGGCGTGGGGCGGAGCGAGGGCCTGTTCGACAACGGACCGGGCGAGCTTGCCGACGCCGCCACGGCGCTCGATTGGCTGCAGGCCTATAACGCGGATGCGCCGTCCTGCTGGATCGCCGGCGTCTCGTTCGGTGCCTGGATCGCCATGCAGCTCCTGATGCGGCGCCCGGAGGTCGAAGGCTTTATCTCGGTGGCCCCGCCGGCCAATCTTTACGATTTCACGTTCCTGGCCCCCTGCCCGTCCTCCGGCCTGATGGTCAATGGCGCGAAAGATCGAGTCGTGCCAACGGAATCCGTGCGCGGGCTCGTGGACCGCCTGAAGACGCAGAAGGGCATCGTGATCGACCACCAGACAGTGCCCGACGCCAACCACTTCTTCGAGGAGCGTATGGACGGCCTCATGGAGGTTATCGACGCCTATCTCGACAAGCGCCTCGGCAAGGCGAAGAAGCGGAAAGAGTCGGCGGCTTAGCGGGGCCCTCCCGCGGCGCAGACGCCGGGGTTTGGTATTCCGGGCGCAAACCTGCTAGAGGCTCGGGCCAACGCCATATGAGACTCTCACCAGCCAGGCCATGAGCACCGTCAAATCGGACCTCCTGCACGAGCTCACGACTCGCGGCTACATCCACCAATGCACCGACGAGGCTGCGCTCGATAAGCTCGCGCGGACGGAGGTCATTACCGGCTATATCGGCTTCGACTGCACGGCGCCGAGCCTGCATGTGGGCAATCTCGTCTCCATCATGCTGTTGCGCAAGCTGCAGCAGACCGGCCATCGCCCGATCGTGCTGATTGGCGGCGGCACGACGAAGGTCGGCGATCCATCCGGCAAGGACGAAGCGCGCAAGCTTCTGACCGAGGCCGAGATCGGCGCCAACATCGCCGGCATCGAGACGGTGTTCTCCAAGTTCCTGACTTTCGGTCACGGCGAGACCGACGGACTTCTCGTGAACAACGCCGATTGGCTCGATGCCTTGAACTACATCGACTTCCTGCGCGACTACGGGCGCCATTTCAGCGTCAACCGCATGCTGAGCCAGGATTCCGTAAAGCTGAGGCTGGAGCGGGAGCAACCTTTGAGCTTCATCGAGTTCAACTACATGGTGCTCCAGGCCTACGACTTCGTGGAGCTCTACCGGCGCGAAGGCTGCCGGCTCCAGATGGGCGGCTCGGACCAATGGGGCAATATCGTCGGCGGCATCGAGCTTGGGCGACGCACCGAGAGCGTCGAATTGTTCGGGCTCACCTCGCCGCTCCTCACCACCGCCTCCGGCGCGAAGATGGGCAAGACGGCGGCGGGCGCGGTATGGCTCAACCCCGACATGCTCTCCCCTTACGACTACTGGCAGTATTGGCGGAACGCCGAGGATGCCGACGTGCCGCGGTTCCTCAAGCTGTTCACCGAGCTGCCGCTATCGGAGATCGGCAAGCTCGCCGCGCTTCAAGGCGCCGAGCTCAACGAGGCGAAGAAGATCCTTGCCACCGAGGCAACGGCGCTGGTGCATGGGCGCGATGCCGCCGACCGCGCCGCGGAGACGGCACGGACGACCTTCGAGGAAGGACAGCTCGCGCAAAGTCTGCCGACCTTCGAGATTCCGCGCGCCGAGCTCGAAAAGGGCTATGGCGTGCTGAGCGCCAACGTCCATGTCGGCTTCGTGAAGTCGACCGGCGAGGCGCGGCGTCAGATCAAGGGCGGCGGGATCAAGGTCAACGATGTGGCCGTCACGGATGAGCGGCAGACGCTGACGCTATCGGACCTGACCGAGGAAGGGGTGATCAAGCTGTCGCTCGGCAAAAAGAGGCACGCGCTCATCCGCCCCATCTGAGCTCGCGAGTCTAGCGCGCCTGATACGGTCCAACGCCGCCGGAGCTCGGCGTGTTTGCGGCCGCAGCCGAATCCGGCACGGAGCCGGTGAAGTCGAAGATCTGCCGGAAGATGCCCGGCGCCATCACCGACATCGGATTGACGAGCACCGTGGGGTCGTCGAGCTTGCCCTTGATGGCGAAGGTGATGCCGACCACGCCCTCGCCCTGACGGCCGACGAACACCTTGCCAAGAATCGGAATGTTGCCCAGGGCCGAGTTCAGGCCGTAGAGGGGCACGTAGGTGCCGCCGAGCTCGACGGTCTGCGATTTGAAGTCCACGGTGCCGCGCAAGGTGGCGCCAAGCGCAGGCCCATTGATATAGGCATCGCGCAGGCGGAACTTGCCGGCGCCGACGATGAACGGCGCACGCAGGCGCTTGAAAGCAATCGATCGGACGACCTGTCTCTTGTTCTGACCCAGCACGGCCGCGGAACTCGGATCGGTCAGGACATCCGCCACGACGCTGTCTCCCACCACGGAGAAATCACGCGCCCACAGGGTTCCTGATTTGGTGCCGGGGGCGCCGGCGTCCATGTTGACCTGGAGCGAGGCCTGGCCGCCCTCGACGCTGCGGTAAAAGCCCACCAGGCGGAAGGCGGCGCCGGCATCGAGCGCCTCGGCCTTGAGTACGCGGCTACCGTTCAGCGTGGCCAGTTCGACGGCCGCCGACTCTTTGCCGTTGAGCTTCGCCTTGGCATCGAGCGCCACCAACCGCCCGTCGCGCTTCTTCATCATGACGTCGACGCCGGTGGCGGTCGTATCATAGAAGCCGATCACCCGGTCGATCTTCGCCGTCAGGTCGATGCCAAACGGATCGGCGGGCTCGGTCGATTTGACCCCGGCGAATTGACCGGCCGAGAACAAAGAGCGGAAGAACTGCTTGCCGTCATAGCTCGGGCCTTCCGCCTTGATATCGAGCACCTGGTCGTCACGCACCTGCGCCGTGATCTCCACGTGCGTCTGCGGGTCCACCGAGAAATCCGCGAAGTGGAAGCTCTTGAGGTGCTGGTTGGCATCGAGCGCGATCTCGCCGTCGACCGCAATTTCATCTCCGGCGAGCCTCAGGTTCTTGAGATCGACGGAACCATCTTCGTGCTTGTCGATGTCGAAGCTGATCTTCGCCGCCTTCCCCGGAGGCTTGGTCCAGCCCATGCTGCCGAATAGAAGCTCGGCATTGGTCAGATCGGCTTCCATGCTCATCGTCTGCTTGGGTTGCCCGAAATTGCTGATGAGCAAGGTCAGCGGAGTCGGACCCAGGACCAGATGGTTGACCTTGATGCCGAGCTTCTCGCGCAAGCCCGCATCGAGCATGGCCGTGACCCTGACCGGGGGCTGCTCTTCTTCGGGCGTATAGAACACGCGCTGCCAATAGATCTCGGCCGGCACATCCTTGACCGTGATCGCGCCCTTCGCCGTGACACCCTCATCGGAGAGCATCACATCGAGCGCGCCCCCTTTGAAGTCCATGTCGCCGCCGAGGTTCGGCGCAATCGCGTCTTCAAGACGCGCCAGGCCGTTCATCTTGATCTCTTTGAAATCCAGCGCGGCCTTGAGCGGCATCGACAAAGTGAACTCGCCCATGGCCGTGCCACCGAGGAAGTCGGGCTTCATGCCGACCTCGCGGATGTAGCCGAGCGGCTCGTGATCGAGAAGCTGCAACACCGTAGGCGTGGTGGCAGCCGCGCGGAACGTGATCACCCCTTGCTGGGGATCCTGGCGAAGGTCGGGGATGAAGAAGCGCCCGCCGGTGAGAGCGACCTCTTGTCCTTCGGCGACGACGATCTTCGCCGTGGGAATGTCTACGGTGAACTCCGTGCCCGAGATGGTGAGCTTGGCGTCGCCGGTCACCACCGGCGGCAGCTTCGGGATATAGGCGATACTCGCGCCGGTGAAGTCGATCTCCACATTTACGGCACCCTCCGGCGCATCGCCCCCCTGCTCGATAGCGGCAAGCGCGCCGGCCGGCAGCGCGACGTTGAATTTCCCGCCGAGGACCTGACCGCCGGCCAGGCGCTCCAGGACCCATTGCCGCGCCTTGCCGGCAAGGAATTTCGGCCAGAGCCGTTTCAGCGTGTCGATCGGCATTGGGCTTACTTCACCCGCAAGCGTGACCGCCGGCGATTGCGGCGCGTCCGCCACGTTGCCCGACACCGCGATGAAAGCGTCGCCTGCGCGAATCACGAAGCGCGAGAGCGTCACGCGCCCGTCCTTGGGTGAGACGTTTCCTTTCGCGGTCCACTCGTCGATCTTGAGCGGGGGGATACCGAACTCCTCGACGCCGAGGGCTGCATTGTCAGCCTTCAAGTTGAAGTCCCAGGAGACTACGCGGCGCCGCTCGTCGCGAACCGGGCGAAGCTCGCCGCTGAACGTTGCCTGGCTCTTGCCCCAGCGCAGAGTCGACGGGTCGATCTCGATGACGTCGGTATCTTCGATATAGCGAACGGTGAAGTCACCATGATCGATCCGCACCGGCGTATCGCGATCCCATGGCGGCGTGATCTGGCCCGGCGCCAGTTTGACCCTGGCCTCGCCTGACAAGAAGTCGCCAGAGTGCGAGAGTTCGAAATTGGTCTCGCCGTCGACCGCCATGTCGAGCGCCTTGAGAATGCCGACCGTCGGGAAGTTGCCGGCGATCCCCGAAGGCACGAGGTTTTCAATCAGCGCGGTGATCCCGAGGCTGTTGTTCTTGGAGCGCTGCTCGGTACGCACCTCGAGCTGCCAGTCGCCACGGCTCGAAGCGACATTGGCTTGGCCGAGAAGAATGCTGCGCTTGTCGAGATGCTCCAGATCGATCGCGAAATCAGGCACTTGCCAGAGGGTCTGCGCGCCGTCCTGGTTCAAGACGACTATCGCATCCTTGAAGCCGAACCGCGTGAGATAGGATGTGTCGCCGCGCCGCGAGCGCTCGAAGACCTCGGTCATCGTGTTGGTGAGATTGAACTTGCGCGTAGACCCCGGCTCCGCCGGGGGCCGCTTGTTGGTTGGCGCGGCCTGCTTCGGTGTTTCGCTCGAAGCCTCGCCGGGGGTGAGCGCGCCGCGCATCAAGGCATCGCTGTCCTCCCCTGGCTTGGAAAAGGCGAGCGACAAACCCTGATCGGAATTGTAGGACATCAGCACCCTTGGGCCGATGAAGTCGACGCTTCCCGGCGCGAGCCGGCCCGACAGAAGCGCGCTGCCGCTCATGCCGATGGCGGCGAGCGGCGCCTGCGCCACGATCTCTCCGTCCTTGTCGATGAGACGAATATTGCGGAGGCGGAACAGCACGCCCGGCCCATCGGCGCTCCGCTGGAGCACGGCATCGTCGATCTTCACATGCAGATCGGTGAGCTGGTCGTTGATCGCCGCCTCGATGGGGGGCACGAGGCTCGGCAGGGAAATCGGACCGCTTGCCAAACGTCCATAACCGCCGACGACCGCGATGAGACCGATAACGAGAACCCCGGCGAAAATCTCGCGGCAGACATGGGCGCCGCGCGAGGAGAGCTTGACGAGCTGGATTTGAACCGGCGGGGGAACGCGCTTTACCAATTCCCGGCCGCGTTCAGGCAAAGCGCGTATGGCTTTGCTGCCCTCGGTGGTCAGCTTGGCCAATGCCCCTGTGATCGGTTCGTCCATTCAGTCACAGGCCCCAAAGAGGTCCGGCCAAGTTCCGCTTCACCATGCCTTGTCCGGGGATCCACACGCGCAGCCACGCGCAACGACCGGCCTCGCCATAGACTTGCACCGCGACGCCTGGCCTGCTCATGGTTCTTGTTGGCACCCCCCAAGGCGCACCCTTAACGACCCGCCGGCGCATCGTTACCACGGTGCGCAACGCGAGGCTAAGGCCTCCTGGCATATGAGGCACGAAAATCGGCTAAACGAAGGCGATTCAAGGCAGAAACGCCCTTGCTGGCCGGCCGCCCCAGCCCGGGACTGGTCCCCGGGAGAACCCTCATGACAACGTTGGGGCGACGAGATATTGTCACGTCAGGAGTTGGGCGCTGGGGTATCTGCCATCGGGCGAGAAGCTACGCGACAATTTATCGGGACGGATTTACTGTCTCGTGTCGCGGGACCTGGTGCCGAGTACGTTTCGCGCTGCGTCACTCGTATCGGATGGGGAGGTACCCAGTATGTTCACGAAGAAACCTGAGCCTGGTGAGACGATAACCAAAATGGGCGAGCGGCCGAGTAGCCCGGAACCTAAGTCGTCGTCACCGTTCACCGAGCGTCCGGCCACCTTTGCCAAAGGGCCTAGCCCGAGCGCCAGCGCCAGCAAGATGGTGCCGTCCATCATCGGTGAGGACCTGACGATTATTGGCAACGTCACCTCCAAGGGCGAGATCCAGGTCGACGGCGAGATTCAGGGGGATATCCATTGCGGCTCCCTCCTGCTCGGCGATAAATCGAAGGTCCAGGGCTCGGTCATCGCCGAGGACGTCGTGGTGCGCGGCAAGGTGGTGGGTTCGATCCGGGGCTTGCGGGTTACCTTGCAGGCGCAATCCCATGTCGAGGGCGACATCTTCCATCAGAGCCTTGCCATCGAACAGGGGGCGTATTTCGAAGGGAAGTCGCGCCGGTCGGACGATCCCATGGCCGACGTGCAGTCGCCTGCCCCCCGCTCGGAAAAGTCGAGCGACTCGGGCAACCCCTTCTCGAGCCGGGCCGCCGAGTAGCCGACAGACCTGACTTCGGAGGAGCGAACGGGCGAGAGGCCGACTAGGCCTTGGCGTCGGCGTGGATGCGCTCGGCCAGCGCAGCCTCGATAAATGCATCGATATCGCCATCGAGCACGGCGCTCGGGTTGGTGCTTTCGACGCCCGTCCGCAAATCCTTCACGAGCTGATACGGCTGCAGCACGTAGGACCGGATCTGGTGGCCCCACCCGATCTCGGACTTTGAGGCCGCCGTGGTGAGCGCCTCCTCCTCCCGCCGCTTGAGCTCGGCCTCATAGAGGCGCGCGCGCAACATGGCCCACGCGGTGGCCCGGTTCTTGTGCTGTGACCGCTCGTTCTGGCACTGGACGACGATGCCCGTTGGCACGTGGGTGATACGGACCGCGCTGTCCGTCGTGTTGACGTGCTGACCGCCGGCGCCTGAGGCACGGTACGTATCGATCCGCACGTCCTTGTCGTCGATCTCGATCTCGATGCTGTCGTCGATGGCGGGGTAGACCCACACCGAGGCGAAGCTCGTGTGGCGCCGCGCGTTGGAATCGAAGGGCGAGATACGAACCAGACGGTGCACCCCCGACTCCGTCTTGAGCCAGCCATAGGCGTTTGCGCCCTTGACGAGGACCGTGGCGGACTTGATGCCCGCCTCCTCGCCGTAATGCTCGCCGATCAGCTCGACCTTGTAGTCGCGGCCTTCCGCCCAACGCATATACATGCGCTCCAGCATCTGCGCCCAGTCCTGGCTCTCGGTGCCGCCGGCACCCGCGTGAATCTCGATATAGGCATCGTTGGCGTCCGCCTCGCCGGACAGGAGCGCTTCCACCTCGCGGGTATGGGCCTCCGCCCTCAGTTTGCGCAGCGCCGCCTCCGCCTCGGCGACGATGCCTTCGTCGCCCTCCTCCTCGCCAAGGGCGACGAGAGCTAGATTGTCGTCGAGCTCGCGGGTGAGACGGTCATAGGTGCTGAGCGCCGTCTCGATGTGCTGACGCTCGCGCATCAAGCCTTGGGCGCGGAGTGCGTCGTTCCAAAAGTTAGGCGCCTCCGCCTCGCGGTCGAGCTCGGTCAGCCTCGCCTTTGCCTGGTCGGGGTCAAAGATGCCTCCTGAGCAGGGACAGGGACTCTTTGATCTCGTCGACGACCGTCTCCGTTTCGGCGCGCATTCTTTCCTCTGATCGTGGTTGGTCGAAATAGATCGCGTTTCAGGCGGGCAAGCCCCACCTGAATCACGCTTGCGGAATTTGGTCTAGTAGAGGCCGCCCGTGCCCGATGTCAAAGCCCGGTCGTTGCTCGGCGGACCGCCCGGGAAGCCGGATCGCGGCGGCGGCTGGTATTGGCCGGGTGCCGGCGGGAAGCCCGGCGGCGGGCCCGCCTGAGCGGCATCGGGATAGTCGGGGAAATCCTCGCCCTGAGCGGCCCCGCTGGTATCGTCCTCGACCACCTCGCCGGTGGCGCCGGTGGGCAACTGACCGGACTTGAAGGTTTCCACGATCACGTTCGAGTCGCCAGGCCGCGCCGGCAGGCCGGTCTTGTGATTGACACGCACCAGCACGGCTCCGGGCGGCGCGCGGAACGGGACCGGCGGAACGTCCTTCAAGGCCGCCTCGAAGAAGTCCTTCACGATCGGGGCGGCAAGGCCGCCACCGGTCGAGCTGCGCCCCATCGTCTTCGGCTGGTCGTAGCCGACATAGGCGCCGACGACGAGGTCGGGCGTATAGCCGATGAACCAGGCATCCTTGTAATCGTTGGTGGTGCCGGTCTTGCCGGCGAGCGGCCGGCCCAAACTCGCGAGCTTGCGCCCCGTGCCGTACAGAACCACGCCTTCCTGGATGCCGACCATCTGGAATGCCGAGATCGGATCGACGATCTGCTCGCGCTTGTCGACGAGCTCGGGCTCCTGCTGACCCGTCCACTCGCGGGCGACGCATTTGGTGCAGTCGCGGTCGTCATGCCGCCAAACGGTGCGCCCGTAGCGATCCTGAATGCGATCGATGAAGGTCGACTCGATCTTCTTGCCGCCGTTGTCGATCATGGCATAGGCGGTGACCATGCGGAGCAGCGTGGTCTCACCGGCGCCCAACGCCATCGACAGCGCCGGCATCAAATTATCGTAGACGCCGAAGCGGCGCGCATATTCGGCGATGGTCGGCATGCCCATGTCGCGGGCGAGCCGCACGGTCATCAAGTTGCGAGAATGTTCGATGCCGAACCGCAAGGTCGAGGGACCGGCGCCACCGCCCTCATAGTTCTTGGGGCACCACTGCGGCATGCCTTTGCCTTGACTGACGCAAATCGGACCGTCGACGATGATGCTCGATGGCGTGTAGCCGTTATCGAGTGCCGTCGTGTAGATGATCGGCTTGAAGGAGGAGCCGGGCTGCCGCAGCGCTTGGGTGGCGCGGTCGAACTGACTCTGGGCGAAGCTGAAGCCTCCCATAATGGCAAGCACGCGGCCCGTATGGGGGTCCATAGCCACGAGTGCGCCACTGATCTTGGGCACCTGCTGCAGCGACCACTGGCCTTTGACCGTATCGGCAGACTCCGTGCCGTCCTTCGTGGTCTTCGGCTCAAGCGGTGCAACGTAGATGACATCGCCTGGCTTGAGCGCGGAGGTCACGGACTTGCGCGTCCACTTCACCTCCTCGGCGGGAATGACGCCGACCTCACGCTCGGCCACCAGCTTGCCGTACTTGTCGCGGCCCGGTCGAATGCCGATCTTCGCTTGGCTGTTGCTCACCTCGAGCACGACGGCAAGCTTCCACGGATCGATATCGCTCCACACCGGAACGGCGGCGAGCGTCTTACCCCACTCGCCAGCCGAGAGGTCGATGGTCTTCACAGGCCCTCGCCAGCCGTCATGGACGCGGTCGTAGCCCGTGAGACCCTTCACCAATGCCTTGTGAGCGATGCGCTGCAGCCGCGGGTCGAGCGTGGTGCGAACCGACAGGCCGCCGCCATAGAGCTTGTCCTCGCCAAAGTCGTCGATGATCTTGC
>CAZHCN010000090.1:0-9472 GCA_964530895.1 uncultured Methyloceanibacter sp.
CCCGGCGTTCTCGTCCTGTCGCGCTTCGCCGGCGCCGCCGAGCAGCTCCGCGAGGCGCTGCTCATCAATCCCCATGACATCAACGAGATGGCCCGCGCCCTGGACCGCGCCCTGACCATGCCGCGCCAGGAGCGCTGGGCGCGCCACAACCGGCTCTGGCAGCGGATCGAGACCTACGACCTCGCCAATTGGCGCGACAGTTTCATCCAGACCTTCGCCGATTCCGACACCGACCCGGTCAATCTGTTCCGCAAGAAGCGCGGCGCCGCCTGACCCCGGTCGCGGCGCCTTCCCGGCACCGAACGGCCACCGTCTTCGGCGTTAACGTCGATGATCCCTGGTCTAGTCGCCTCAAACCCCTTACTTTTTGCCCCGCTTCCGCCT
Source organism: uncultured Methyloceanibacter sp. (assembly GCA_964530895.1). Classification (GTDB taxonomy): domain Bacteria; phylum Pseudomonadota; class Alphaproteobacteria; order Rhizobiales; family Methyloligellaceae; genus Methyloceanibacter. The sequence continues at coordinate 385 of CAZHCN010000090.1, forward strand.
ATCAAGGCGCCCTTCGAGACGTCAATCGCCCGCCCTCGCCCCTCCTTGAGCACCCATGATCGATCGCACCGACCGGCACTGGTACAAGAACGCTGTCATCTACGAGCTGCATATCAAGGCATTCTTCGATGCCAATAATGATGGTGTCGGCGACTTCGCGGGTTTGGTGCAGAAGCTCGACTATCTCCATGAGCTCGGCGTCACCGCCATCTGGATCTTGCCGTTCTATCCCTCGCCTTTGCGCGACGACGGCTACGACATCGCCGATTACACGGCGATCAATCCCACTTACGGGACCATGCGCGACTTCCGACAGTTCGTGGCGGCGGCCCATGCGCGCGGCATCCGAGTCATCACCGAGCTCGTCGTCAACCACACCTCCGACCAACACCCCTGGTTCCAGCGGGCGCGTACCGCCAAGCCCGGCTCCGTGTGGCGCGATTATTATGTGTGGAGCGATACCGACCAGAAATATCCCGGCACCCGTATCATCTTCCTCGACACCGAGACCTCGAACTGGACGTGGGATCCGGCCGCCAAGGCCTATTTCTGGCACCGCTTCTATTCGCACCAGCCGGACCTCAACTTCGACAACCCCCGCGTCCTTGCCGACATTCTGCGCGTCATGCGCTTCTGGCTCGACATGGGGGTCGACGGCCTGCGCCTCGACGCGGTGCCTTATCTGGTCGAGCGCGACGGCACCAACAACGAGAACCTGTCCGAGACCCACGAGATCCTGAAGCGCTTCCGCGCCGAGCTCGACGAGCGCTATCCGGACCGCATGCTCCTCGCGGAGGCCAATCAATGGCCGGAGGACACGCGGCCCTATTTCGGCGACGGCGACGAATGCCACATGGCGTTCCACTTCCCGCTGATGCCGCGCATCTTCATGGGGCTCGCGCGCGAAGACCGCTACCCCATCACCGACATCATCAGCCAGACGCCGCCGATCCCCGAAGACTGCCAATGGGCGATCTTTCTGCGCAACCACGACGAGCTGACGCTCGAAATGGTCACGGACACCGAGCGCGACTATCTGTGGCAGACCTATGCCACGGACCAGCGGGCGCGGCTCAATCTCGGCATAAGGCGCAGGCTCGCGACGCTCCTCGACAATGACCGCCGCAAGATCGAGCTCTTGACCGGCCTCCTGCTCTCCATGCCCGGCACGCCGGTGCTCTATTACGGCGACGAGCTCGGCATGGGCGACAATATCTATCTCGGCGACCGCGACGGCGTGCGCACGCCCATGCAGTGGTCAGCCGACCGCAATGGCGGCTTCTCGCGCGCCGACCCCCAGCAGCTCTATCTGCCGCCGATCATGGACCCGATCTACGGCTACGAGACCGTCAACGTCGAGGCGCAGCAGAAGCACGCGAGCTCGCTGTTCAACTGGACCAAGCGCATGATCGCCGTGCGCCAGACGCACAAAGCCTTCGGCAACGGCACCATGCGCTTCCTGCGCCCGCGGAACCGCAAGGTGCTCGCTTATTTGCGCGAGTACGAGGGCGACGTATTGCTCTGCGTCTTCAACCTGTCCCGTTCGGCGCAAGCCGTCGAGCTCGACCTTGCGGAGCAAAAGGGCAAGGTCCCGGTCGAGACAACCGGCGCGTCGGTGTTTCCGTCGATCGGCGCTCTGCCTTATCTGCTGACGTTGCCCGCTTACGGCTTTTACTGGTTCACCCTTTCCGACGCCTCGCGCATCCCCTCCTTGCCGGAGCAAGCGCCGGAGTCGTTGCCCGAGCTCGACACGCTCATTCTCGGCGAGGGTTGGAACATCATCGAAAGCCAGCGCGACGACCGCGAACGCATCGACCGCTTCGTCTACGACGTCTTGCCCACCTATATCGCGCGTCAGCGCTGGTTCGGACCCAAGGACGCGAGCATCGCCTCGGCCACGCCGGTGCGCATCGGCGAGCTTCCGCAAGCCGGACGCGAAAGCTTCCTGCTGCTCGCGGCCAACCTGGTTCTCAAGGATGGATCGACCCAGCGCTACTTCTTGCCGATGGCGCTCTCTTGGGGCGAGGAGAACCTACGGCCCGAAAGCCCGCTACTGCCCTACCTCCTCGCCAAGATCAGGCGCGGCCCGCGGGCCGGCATCGTGTTCGACGCCGCCCACGGCGAGACCTTCCCGCGAGCCTTGCTCAAGGCGATGATGGAGCACGAGACTTTGCCGGCAGTGGACGGCGAGCTCCGCTTCGATGCGAGCGACGCGCTCCGCGCGCTCGATCTCTCCGAGGAGCTCAGCGTGTACCGCGTGGGAACCGGCGAGCACGCGCACACGACGCGCACGCTCGGCGACCGGGTGAACCTTAAGATCGCCCGCCGGCTCCGCCCCGGCATGGACCCGGGCATCGAGATGGGCCGCTTCCTCACCAGAGCCGGTTTCGCTAACAGCCCGCGCTATCTCGGCGCCGTCGAATTTGTCGACGGCAACAATGTGCCGACGGCGCTTGCCGTCGCCTTCGAGCATATCCGCAACCAGGGCGACGCCTGGACGGTCGTCGTCAACGCGCTTGATCGCGAATTGGAGGAGGCGAGCCTGTCGGGCCTGAGCAGCGGGAGCGACGGTCTTCCCTACTCGCTGTCCTTGATCGAGACCATCGGGCGCCGCACCGGCGAGCTCCATCGTGCTCTGGCGGCCGCCGACGCAAGCGATCCGAATTTCGCGCCGGAACCTGTGACATCCGCCGATCTCGAGGAATGGTGCGCGCGCGCCATGGCCCGCGCCGAGCAGGCCCTCACCTCTCTGGAGCATCTGCCCGAGACCGCCGATGCGGAAACCCAGGAGCTTGCCGCCAAGCTGCTCGGCCTCCGCGACGCCACCCTAAAGCGCATCGAGGCGCTCGTCCCGCACGTCGCCCGGGGCAACAAGCTCCGCCTGCACAACGACTACCACCTCGCCAGGATCCTCGTCGCCGCGAACGACATCTATATCGTCGATTTCGAAGGCGAGCCCGACCAGCCGGTGGACGTGCGGCGGCAGAAGGCACCGCCGTCGCGCGACATCGCCACCATGCTGCGGTCCTTCGACTATGCCACGCGGACTGCCGCCGACCGTCAGAAGCAGCGCGGCGCGAGCCAGCTCGAGGAGATCGAGGCCCGCGCTTTGAACTGGCGCTCCCATGCCGAGCGGCGGTTCCTGCGCGCTTACGGTATGGCCCGGGACGATTCTCTGAGCGGATCGCATCTCGCCGGCGGCGAGCTGCTGCCGTTGTTCCTGGCCGACAAGCTGTTCTTCGAGATCGTGTATGAAGGGGCGAACCGGCCCATCTTGCTGTCGCTTCCTTTGCGTGCGGCCCTCGAGCTGGTCGAGCCCGTCGAGAGCGCCGGCGAGGAGGAGGACGAGTGAAACGCCAGCCCTGCACCGCCCGCTTCTACCTCGGGACACCCTAGACCATGACGCCGAAACTCGAGTCCGGGGCCCCCTGGCCGCTCGGCGCGACCTATGACGGCCGCGGTGTGAACTTCGCCTTGTTCTCGGCCCACGCCACGCGCGTCGAACTTTGCCTGTTCGACGGGGGCGGGACAGAGATCGCGCGCATCAACCTGCCCGAATATACCGACGAGGTATGGCACGGCTACGTCCCGGATATCGGGCCGGGACAGCTCTACGGCTATCGCGTGCACGGGCCTTACGCGCCGCGCGACGGCCATCGCTTCAATCCGAACAAACTGCTGCTCGACCCTTACGCGCGGCGCTACGCGGGACAGATCATTTGGGACGATGCCCTGTTCGGCTACCAGATCGGCAGCAAGCGCACCGATCCTCCCATGAGCAAGACCGACAGCGCACCCTTCATGCCGAAAGGCGTGATCGTGGACGGCGGGGACCGCCCCTCCAATCCGCGCCCCAATCGTCCGTGGCATGAAACTGTGATCTACGAGGCGCATGTGAAGGGCATGACCGTGCGCCATCCCGATGTCCCGGAGCATTTGCGCGGGACCTTCGCCGGCCTCGCCGAGCCTGCGGTCGTCGACCATCTCGTCAAGCTCGGCGTCACGGCCATCGAGCTTCTCCCCATCCATGCCTTCGTCAATGATAGGCATCTCGTGGAGAACGGCCTCACCAACTACTGGGGCTACAACAGCATCGGCTTCTTCGCGCCGGCGGACCGCTATCTATCCGCGGGCGCGGGCCTCGAGCAGTTCCGCTACATGGTGGACCGGCTCCACGCCGCCGGCATCGAGGTCATTCTCGACGTGGTCTACAACCACACCGCCGAAGGAAACGCGCTCGGCCCGACGCTATCGTTCCGCGGTATCGACAACGCCTCGTACTACAAGCTCGCCGAGGATCGCCGGCACTATTACGACACGACCGGCTGCGGCAACACGGTCAACCTTGGGCATCCCCGTGTCTTGCAGATGGTCACCGACTCGCTCCGCTATTGGGTCGAGCAATGCGGCGTCGACGGGTTCCGTTTCGATCTGACGTCGGCGCTCGCCCGCGACAACAACGACTTCGATCCGAGTGCATCCTTCCTCGATACCGTCGGCCAAGATCCCGTGTTGAGCCGGGTAAAGCTGATCGCCGAACCGTGGGACCTCGGCGAGAACGGCTATCAGGTCGGCGCCTTCCCGCCGGGCTGGGCGGAATGGAACGATCTCTGGCGCGACGGGTTGAGGTCGTACTGGAAGGGCGACATGGGCATGCTGCCGGCGCTGGCGCGCCGCATCTCCGGCTCGGCGGAGATCTTCGATCGCAGCGGCCGCAAGCCATGGGCCAGCATCAATTTCATCACCGCCCATGACGGCTTCACGCTGACGGACCTCGTCTCCTACAACAAGAAGCACAACGAGGCGAACAAGGAGAGCAACAAGGACGGCAACAACGACAACCGCAGCTACAACTGGGGCGCCAAGGGGCCAACCGATAATCCTGCCATCATCGATCTCCGCGACCGCGTACGCCGCGCTTTCGCCGCGAGCCTCCTGTTCAGCCACGGTACGCCGATGCTGCAAATGGGCGACGAGGTCGGCCGCACCCAAGACGGCAACAACAACGCCTTTTGCCAGGACAATGAAATTTCCTGGGTCAACTGGACGGATGTCGGCGAGCGCGACAGAGCGTTTCTGGAATTCGTGCGCGGCGTGGTGGGCTTGCGCAAGGAACATCCGCTTCTGCGCAGCCAAAAGTTCCTGCACGGTGAGCCGGTGGCGCCGCGCATCAAGAACATCGCCTGGTTCAAGCCGGACGGCGAGGAGAAGCAGGCCGAGCACTGGGAAGACCCGGTCGCCAAATGCATCGGCGCCTCCTTCGCCGGCGACGGGCAGATCCTGCTGCTTCTATTTAACGCCGACGCCGAACCCATCGATTTCATCTTTCCCTATTTTGGCAAGCGGCATTTGCGCTGGCGGCTACTGTGCGATTCGGCCAACGGCGTGATCCGCCCGGACCCGGCGCCCATCGCCACCGGCAAGACGACGATTCCGGGGCGCGGCCTTCTGCTCTTCGAAAGGACGGATTGATGGCGCCGCGTCACGCCCATTCATCGCCATGGGGCGCAGAGATCGGCGACGGCGGCGCCCGCTTCCGTCTCTGGGCGCCGGCGCAAGCCAAGGTCTCTCTGCTGACCGAGAGCGGCGCGACGATTCCGATGCATAAGGCCGATAAGGGCTGGTTCGAGGTCACAACCGATGCGGTCGCCCCCGGCGGCGGCTATCACTTCGTCCTCGCCGACGGCATGCGCGTGCCCGATCCCGCGTCGCGCGCCCAAATGGGCGACGTACATGGCATGAGCCGCCTCGTCGATCCGCAAAGCTATGAATGGCAGACGCCGGACTGGACGGGCCGCCCGTGGGAAGAGGCGGTCATCTACGAACTGCATACCGGGACTTTCTCGCCCGAAGGCACCTTCGACGGCGTTGCCCGCGACCTCGACCGCCTCGCAGATGCCGGCGTCACTTGCATCGAGCTGTTACCGGTGGCGCAATTCGCCAGCAATCGCGGCTGGGGCTATGACGGCGTGCTGCTTTATGCACCCCACGTCGCTTATGGCGGACCGGAAGGCTTGAAGCGTCTCGTCGACGCAGCCCATGCACGCGGTTTGATGATCCTGCTCGACGTGGTCTATAACCATTTCGGGCCCGAGGGGAATTACCTCCATCTTTATGCGCCGGACTTCTTCGATCCGAAGCGCCACACGCCGTGGGGGAGCGCCATCGCCTTCGAGCGCCAACAGGTACGGGAGTTTTTCATCCACAACGTGCTTTATTGGCTCAACGAATTCCGCTTCGACGGGTTGCGGTTTGACGCCATCGATCAGATCGACGATCCCTCGGGGGAGGAGATTCTGGCTGAGATGGCGCGCGAGGCGCGAGCGCGCTTCCCCGACCGGCACATCCACCTCACCATCGAGGACGACGAAAACTCCACCAGGCTCTTGCAGTTCGACACCGACAATCGGCCCCGCCTCTTCACCGCCGAATGGAACGACGACTGGCATCACGCCATGCATGCGCTCCTGACGCACGAGGACACGGGCTATTACCAGGACTACGCGGATGCGCCGGCGCGCCGTGTCGCCGACACCATGGCGCATGGGTTCGGCTATCGGGGCGAACCCTCGCCCTTTCGCGGCGGCCGCAAGCGCGGGCAGCCTTCCGCCCATCTGCCGCCGACCGCCTTCATCGACTTCCTCCAGAACCACGACCAAGTCGGCAACCGCGCGCAAGGCGATCGCATCACCACGCTTGCGGAGCCCGAAGCCGTGGAGGCCGCGCTTGCGCTGCTTCTGCTGTCCCCGCACATTCCACTCCTCTTCATGGGCGAGGAGTATGGCGAGGAGCGTCCCTTTCAGTTCTTCACCGACTTCAAAGGGGATCTCGCCGAGGCCGTGCGCAAAGGGCGCAACGAGGAGTTCCGCAACAACAAGGCGTTCGCCGAGGCCTTCAAGCAAGCCCTCGTTCCCGATCCGAACGCGGTTTCGACCTTCACCGCCTCGATGCTCAAGCCCGAACCATCGCCCCGGACCGAATTCGTGAAACGTCTCATCGCCACGCGCTTCGCGCATGTGGTGCCGAAGCTCGCGACGATCGGCGGCGATGCCGGCAAGGTGGAGGCCCTGCACGGCAACACGTTCGTCGTAAGCTGGCAGATCAAGGACGGCGGCAAGCTCATCCTCGCCGCCAATCTCGCCGACACGCCCGCCGATCTTGCGCCGTTCGGCGTACCGTTCTTCGCCCATCCGCTCGATGCGGGCGCGCGCCTTGCTCAAGGCACACTGCCCCCTTGGGCGGTGGTCGCCTCACTTTCTGCGCAGGAGTAACCCATGCCGGATCGGCTCGACGAACTGGCTGAGCGTTTCGGTATTGCCGACGGCTATATCAGCGAAAAGGGCGAGTGGGTTGCCACGCCGGGCGAGACCAAGGCGAAGGTGCTCGAGGCCATGGGCGTGCCCGTGGACGGCAGCGGCGAGCAGCATCACGTCCCCGAGCCGCCCGCCTTCGACGACGTGGCGTCGCTGTCGGCCAGCGCCTTCTGGCCGCCCTTTCTCGTGGAACACCGCGCCTGGGGTTTGTCGGTCCAGGCCTATGCTTTGCGCTCCGCCCGCAACTGGGGCATCGGCGATTTCGAGGATTTGGCCCGCCTCGCCGAGTTGGCGGCGGGGCTCGGCGCTGACTTCATCGGACTGAGCCCCTTGCACGCGCTGTTCTTTTCCGATCCGTCGCGCATCAGCCCATACAGCCCTTCGACCCGCGACTTCCTCAATCCGCTTCTGATCGCCCCCGACCGCATACCGGGGTTTGCCGACCTGCCGGTGCGCACCGAGCTCGAAGCCGAGCTCCCCGACTTGCGCGCAACCGAGCTCATCGACTACCCGGCGGTTTACAGCGTGAAGCGCCGCGCGCTCGAAGCGCTGTTCGGCCACTTCGTGAAGAACGCCAACGCCAGCGAGAAGGACGCCTTCGAGCAATTCTGCCGCGAGCACGGTACGGCGCTCGAAGGCCACGCCCTCTACGAGGCGCTTGCGGAGCGCTTCGTGGCCGAAGGCGGGAACGTGGCGTGGGGCACGTGGCCCAAAGAGTATCAAGACCCGGACAATCTCGCCGTGCGCGACTTCGCACGCGCCGCCAAACATCGCGTCGCCTTTCACGCCTGGCTGCAATGGGTCGCCGATACGCAGCTCGCCGCGGCGCAAGCGCGCGCGCTTGCCGCGGGCATGCGCATCGGGCTCTATCTCGATCTCGCCGTGGGCATCTCGCCCGACGGCTCCAAGAGCTGGCTCAACGGTCCGGCGATCGCCCGGCACGCGCGGATCGGCTGTCCGCCCGATCCCTTCAGCGCCGCGGGCCAGGATTGGGGCCTCGTGCCCTTCTCCCCGGTCGGCCTCGCCGAAGAGCGCTTCGAGCCGTTCCGCGCCGTGATCCGCTCGAACATGCATCATGCCGGAGCGCTCAGGATCGACCACGCCATGGGCTTGCAGCGGCTCTATTGGATTCCGGAAGGCAACCCGGCGACCGACGGCGCCTATCTGGCTTATCCGTTCCGCGAACTCTTGGAGGGCGTGGTCGAGGAATCGTGGATCTCCCGCACCATCGTCATCGGCGAGGACCTCGGTACGGTTCCTCCGGGATTTACCGACACGATGGTCCGGGCTGGCCTTCTGAGCTACCAGGTCTTCTACTTCACCGAGCAGGACGGCGTGTGGATGCCGCCCCATGCCTATCGGCGCGAGGCGCTGGTGTGCGGCTCGACCCACGATCTGCCGACCTTGAAAGGCTGGTGGATCGGCAACGATATCGCCTGGCGCCTGAAGGCGGGCCGCGTCACCGAGCGGGAGGCCGTGATGCAACGGCAAGAGCGCATGCGCGACAGACAGCTTCTCATCGACGCCCTCGTCGAGGCGCAGGCGCTCGCACCCAACGCCGTGCAAGCCGACTCCGGAGAAATTACCGACGAGGATCTCGTCGCCATTCATCGCTTCCTGGCGAGGACGCCATGCCGCCTGTTCTCCGTCCAGATCGACGATGCCTTGGGAGCCCTCGAGCAGGCGAACCTGCCAGGCACCATCGACGAGCATCCGAACTGGCGGCGCAAGGTCGCCGCCCCAATCGAGACGCTCGGCGAAGAGCCCCTCTTTCG
>CAZHCN010000091.1:0-9425 GCA_964530895.1 uncultured Methyloceanibacter sp.
CCGCGAGCTTGCCGAACGAGAACTCCTTGCTCTCAAGGTGCATCAGATGGACGTTGGAGTTGATATTGCCGACCGGCGACTCGTCGCTGAAGATGCGGTTGACGTTGCCGATATAGGCGTAGAGCGCGGTCACGCCGGGCAGCGCCGTGACCGTGGCCTTGGCGCCATCGAAGGTCTGGTCGTTCTGGCGCCAGGCGACGGAGCCGACATAGCGCTGGTTGTCGAGGTTCTCGAGATAGCGCCCGCCGAGCAGCGCCACGCCGGGAATGCTCAAGGACTCAAGATAGGCCTGATCCACTTCGGCGGATTGGACGTCGGCGACGACCGGATACTGGGTCCGGCCGTTGATCGTGTTGTTGAAGTCCTCGGGCCCCAGATCGAGCACGAACTCGCCTTCGACGCCGGCTCGGAAACCGTGGAAGAAGCCGGATTCGACGCCTGTCTTGTTCTTGATGGTCGAGGCGCGGGCGTCCTTCGGCAGGTTGGCCTGATCGACATATTCGAAGCGGTAGCGGGTATCGGTCCAGAACCGGCCATTCAAGATGCCCGTATGCGGGGCGTGGTATGGCCCGCCGCCAGACCCCTGCTCGGGATTGTAGTCGGCGCTTTGGGCTAGAGCCAATTCGCTCCCGGCACTCAATGCGACGACAATAGACAGGCCAGCTAAAAGCGGTCGTCCGGTCGCGCGAACATCCCAAAGACACGCTGACATTCTCACCCCGCAAGATCTGGTTGTTGTTGATTGGTCGGGCCGCGCACCGCTCTAACCTGCCCGCACAGCGTCGATGCGATGATCCGTGACCTGCGCATGCTCACGCTTGATGATCCGCGTGATCTCGCCGCGGCACGAACCGCAATTGGTTCCCGCGCGGAGCGCGTTGCCCACAGCTTCGAGCGTGCCGCAACCTTTCGCTGCCGCCGTGGCTATCTCCTTCGCTCCGACTCCGAAGCAGGAGCAAACGATAGCCCCGCGATCGGCCTGATCCGCTCCGGGCCTGCCGGCGACCACGGCCACGCGCGCGCGCTGGTTCTCATGGTTCGCCAGAAGCTGCGCGCAAGCCCAGTCGCGCGAGACGCCGACCGGCGCCGATGCGAGAAACAGCGCGCCTGCCAGGCGCGTGCGGTCGAAGCAGGCAAAGCCGCAGCGTCCGCCGCCGAGGTCGTGATAGGCGACGGTATCGGCCTCAGGTGGAGCGTCGAACAGGGCAGCGGCGAAAGCAGGCCAGTCGCGTGCGCCGTCCGCGAAGGCGAGCTCAATGCGCCAGCCGCCTTCGCATCGCGCCAGCGCCCAATAGTCGGCGGTCAGCGCGAGCGGATGGTGCGCGAGTACAGCGAAGCCGAATTGCGCGGCGGGGAAGCGCGCGATCGAAGCCGGTACATGCTTGAGCGCGGGCTGACCGGAATGAGGGTCTGTGAGCGCAGGAACGAGACGGTCGACTCGCGCCGCCGAGGCGAACTGATCGGTCCAATGCATGGGTACGAAGACCGACCCCCGCGACTGACGCGACGACAACAGCGCGCGCACAAGAATCTCGCCACGCGAGGTCGTCACGCGCACGATATCGGCATCGGCGATGCCGAGGCGCGCCGCGTCGTCGGGATGAATTTCGGCAAAAGGCTCGGCGATATGCTGCGACAGGCGCGGGCTCATCCCCGTGCGCGTCATAGTGTGCCAGTGGTCGCGCACGCGGCCCGTATTAAGGACGAAGGGAAAGTTTCCCCCCGCTCTGCTCACCGGATCGGCACTGACCGGAACAACGCGCCCCTTGCCGTCTGCGGTGTGGAAGCCTCCGGTGCCGTAAAACCGGGTTTCGGTGCGGCGCCTGCCTTTGGGCTGGGGCCATTGGACCGGCTCCATCCAATCGAAATCCTTGCGGGCGAGCCCGGCTAGTGCGCCGATGTCGAAGGCACGCACACCGTCGTTCTCGAATGCCGAGAGCGCCGCATGCTCGGCAAAAATTTCTGCCGGCGAGTCGTAGGTGAAGGCGTCAGCGAAGCCCATGCGTTTTGCCGCTTCGCAGAGGATCCACCAATCCGGCCGCGCCTCGCCCGGCGTTTTGAGGAAGGGACGTTGTCGCGAGATGCGCCGCTCGGAATTGGTGGTGGTGCCGTCCTTCTCGCCCCACGCCGCGGCCGGAAGCTTCACGTGCGCGTGTCGGATCGTGTCGTTCTCGCGCACGACGTCACTAACCACGACGAAGGGGCATGCGCGGAGCGCCTGCTCAACGAGGCCAGCCTCGGGCATGGAGTCGGCGGGATTGGTGCCCATGATCCATAACGCCTTGACCCGGCCCTTTCTTACGGCGCGAAACAGGTCGACGGCTTTCAAGCCCGGCTTGGCGGCGATGACCGGCGCCCGCCAGAAGCGCTGCACGCGCGCCCGGTCGGCGGCATTGTCGATCTCCATATGGGCGGCGAGCATATTGGCGAGGCCGCCAACCTCTCGACCACCCATGGCATTCGGCTGGCCGGTGACCGAGAACGGCCCCATACCGGGACGACCGATCCGTCCCGTGGCGAGATGGCAATTGATGATCGCGTTGACCTTGTCGGTTCCACGCGAGGATTGATTGACGCCCTGGCTGTAGACGGTAACGACCTTCTCGGTCTCGCCGAACAGGCGATAGAACGCGGCGAGCAATTCGGCGTCGAGCCCGGTCTGTTGCTCAACGTCTTCGGGCCGGAGCGCCGAGGTCGCTATCAGCGCGGCTTCGAGGCCCGTGGTATGCGCCGCGACATAATCGCGATCGATGCGGCCCTGCTTGGCAAGATGGGACAGCAGTCCTGCGAAGAGCGCAACGTCCCCGTCTGCCTTGATCGGCAAATGAAGGTCGGCGAGCTCTGCGGTCACGGTGCGGCGCGGATCGATCAGCACGACGCGCATCTCGGGTCTCGCGCTCTTCGCCGTCGCGAGGCGTTGGTAGAGCACGGGGTGACACCAGGCGAGGTTCGAGCCGACCAGCACAACGAGATCGGCGAGCTCGAGATCGCGGTAGGTGCCCGGCACGGTATCGGCGCCGAAGGCGCGCCGATGCCCGGCCACAGCCGATGCCATGCACAGGCGCGAATTGGTGTCGATGTTGGCCGAGCCAATGAAGCCCTTCATCAGCTTGTTGGCGACATAATAGTCTTCGGTCAGCATCTGGCCCGAGACATAGAAGGCGACCGAATCCGGACCGTGCGCGGCGATGGTCTCGGAGAACCGTGCCGCGACGCGATCGAGAGCTTCGTCCCAGTTCGATTCCCGGCCGTCGACTTCGGGACGGAGCAGCCTTCCCTCAAGGCCGATGGTCTCGGCGAGGGCGGCGCCCTTGGAACAGAGCCGGCCAAAATTGGCCGGATGATCGGGGTCGCCATGAATGGTTATCGTCCCGTCGATGCCGCGCTTGGCCAGCACGCCGCAACCAACCCCGCAATAGGGGCAGGTTGTTTTCACCGCGAAGGGCTCTGGAATGGCATTCATTTCACGCAGCCCAGCTCGTGGCCGCTTCGACGGCGATGAACAGTTCGCCGTCGTCGACCTTGACCGGGATGGTGCGCACCTCGCCCTCGTCGGCCCCCTGTGCCTTGCCGGTCTCGAGCGAGATCACCAAATTGTGCAGCGGACAGGTCACCGAGGTGCCGTGCACGATGCCCTGGCTGAGGGGGCCGCCTTTGTGCGGGCAGCGATCGACCGTAGCGAAAACCTGATCCTCGTTGGTGCGAAACACGGCGATGCGCCCGCGCGGCGTCGCAACGCAGCGCGCACCCCGGCGGGGAATATCGTTCAGCGTGCCGATCTTGACCCAGCGCATCGCCTACTCCGCCGCCTGCACGAGGCCGACTTCGGCCAGGGGCTTGAACTCATGCTTGTCCTTGCCGGAGACACGCTCGGACCAGGGATCTACTTGCGCGAATTGCTGCGAATGGATGAAGCGCATGTAATAGGCGGTCCGCTTGTCGAGATCGTCGAGAATCTGACGGCGAATCTCGTCGATGCCGACGCGCTTTGCCCATTTGTAGATGCGCTCCAGATAGCGTCCCTGCTCGCGGTACATCTGCACGAGCGCGACGATGACCTCGAGCGCCTCGTCCTCGGTCTTGACGAGGCCGAGAACCTCGGTGCCCCTGATGTCGAGTCCGGCGGCGCCGGCGAAGTGAATCTCGTAGCCGGAGTCGACGCAAATCACCCCGACATCCTTGCACGTCGCCTCGGCGCAGTTGCGCGGGCAACCCGAGACGCCCATCTTCACCTTCGCCGGCGTCCATGATCCCCACATGAAGCGCTCGATGCGAACGCCGAGCCTGGTCGAATCTTGGGTGCCGAAGCGGCACCATTCCGAGCCGACGCAGGTCTTCACGGTGCGGATGCCCTTGGCATAGGCGTGACCTGAAACAAATCCTGCCTTTCCAAGGTCCTCCCAAACCGCGGGTAAATCCTCCTTCTTCACGCCGAGCATGTCGATGCGCTGCCCGCCGGTGACCTTGACGGTAGGAATCGAGAATTTATCGACGACATTGGCGATGGCGCGAAGCTCGGCGGCGCTCGTCACCCCGCCCCACATGCGCGGAACGACCGAGTAGGTGCCGTCCTTCTGAATGTTGGCGTGCACCCGTTCGTTGATAAAGCGCGACTGGTAGTCGTCGGCGTAGTCACCAGGCCATTCGCACACGAGATAGTAATTGAGCGCCGGCCGGCATTTGGCGCAGCCGCAGGAGCTCTTCCATTCGAGCTCTTGCATGAGATGCGGAATGGTCTTGAGCCGCTTCGCCCTGATCAGCCGTCGCACGTCGTCGTGGCCGAGCGTGGTGCAGGGACAGATCGGCTGCACCGCGGCGGGATTGTAAGCGTCGCCGAGCGAGAGCTTGAGGAGCTGCTCGACGAGGCCCGTACAGGAGCCGCAACTGGCTGAGGCTTTGGTATGGGAACGCACATCGTCCAGTGATGTGAGCTTCTTCGAGGCGATAGCAGCGGTGATCTTTCCCTTGCACACGCCGTTGCAGCCGCAGATCTCCGCATCATCCGGCAAGGCTGCAACGGCCGCCATAGGGTCCAGGGGGGTCCCTCCCTGATAGGCTTGACCGAAAATCAGAGTGTCACGCATCGTCGAGATATCGACGCCGCGCTTCTTGAGGTCGTTGAACCAAGCGCCGTCGGCGGTCTCTCCGAACAAAACCGTGCCGATAATGCGATTGTCCTTAAGAATCAGGCGCTTGTAGACACCTCCCGCGGCGTCGCGCAGCACGATTTCCTCGCGATCGTCGCCATCGGCGAAATCGCCAAGCGAGAACAGATCGATGCCGGTCACCTTGAGCTTGGTCGGCGTGTCGCTGTGGACGAACGATGCCGTGTCGTCGCCGGCGAGACGGCCGGCAGCCACGCGCGCCATCTCGTAGAGCGGCGCCACTAGGCCGTAAACGTGACCGCCGACCTCCGCGCATTCGCCGATGGCAAAAATGTCGGGGTCCGAGCTGCGCATGCCGTCGTCGACCACGATGCCGCGATCGACCTTCAGCTCCGCCTCCTTGGCGATTGCGGCATTGGGCCGGATGCCCGCTGCCATCACCACCAGCGTCGCCGGCACGATGCGGCCATCGGCAAGCTCGACGCCCTCCACCTTGCCGTCGCCAAGGATCGCCTTGGTCTCAGCTTTGGTGATCACCTTGATGCCGCGCGCCTCGACCGCCTTCTGAAGCAGGTAGCCCGCCGCCGGATCGAGTTGGCGTTCCATCAAGGTTGGCATGAGATGGACGACCGTCACATCCATGCCGCGCGCTTTCAGTCCGGCCGCCGCTTCCAGCCCGAGCAGGCCGCCGCCGATTACCACCGCCGTCGCCGTCGACTGTGCCGCGAGCAGCATGGCGTTGACGTCGTCAAGATCTCGGTAGGTGAGTACGCCCGGAAGGTTGTTGCCCGGCACCGGCAGGATGAAGGGCTGCGAACCGGTGGCGATGACGAGCTTGTCGTACTTCGCGATGACGCCGTGGTTCGACTTGAGCGTCTTTGCCTTCCGGTCGATGCCGACGACCTTATGGCCCTTGTACAGAACAATGCCGTTCTTGATGTACCAGCCGTCGCCGTGGATGATGATCTCCTCGTAGTCCTTCTCCCCCGACAGGACCGGCGACAGCATGATGCGGTCGTAATTCACGCGCGGTTCGGCGTTGAAAATGGTGACCTGGAAACGGCCAGGCGCGCGTTCGAAGAGATGCTCGAGCATCCTTCCCGGCGCCATGCCATTGCCGACGATGACGAGACGCTGTGGCTCGCGGGAGCCTGGAGGAGCAGTTTCTGCCGGTGTCATCGTCGATCTCCGTCTATGCCACGGATTCAATGTTTGCCCGGGAACCCGCCCAGACCCTGGAAGGTCATGAACAGGGAATAGGCGCTGACGGCGACGGCGATCAGCATCTCCACGGCAAGGAAGGCGACGCCGTATTTGTACCAAGGCTCATAAGACGCCTCTTCTGCAGTGCGGAATTGCGTGCTCATCTCAATCGGGACCTCGTGCTTTTTTGGTTTGGCAGGATCGGATCGTTCAAGCTTCTTCCACCGCCAGCGCGCGGTTGAAGATGCCGTGGTCTTCGGGATGGCGCTCGTAGCGCGCTGCCCAGAAGTAGAAGAGGACGAAGGGCACGAACATGTAGACCGCGACCGTGAGATAGCCGACGTGCATGTTCGTGCTGGCGGCGAAGATCAGCGGAAAGACGATCGCTGCGGCGGTCGAGACACCGCCGATGAAGCCCGCTGCCGTGCCCGGCCGATCGGGGAACAGTAACGGCACAAGCGCGAAGGTGCCGCCGGTGCCGAAGGAGATGAAGATGCCGAGTGCGACCAGCATCACCACGGACAGGTGCAGCGATCCCGACAGGCCGGCAAGCGTGAGCCCGACCATTGCGAGCGAGATCAGGATCAGAGCAATGCCGAGCCAGTGCAGGCGCGGCGCGTAGGGCAGCGACTTGGCGATGAAGGGTAGCGGTGTCCAGCCCTTCCTCTGAAAGATATCCGACATGAACCCGGCGAAAGGCCGGAACAGCGATGCGCAAAACGACTGGACGGCTGCAAAGGTACCGGCAGCGATCTGCACGCCGGCGACCCCCGTGAAGCCCAGCGCCAGGATCGCGTTATGGAATCCCCGCGAGAAATAGCCCGGCAGCCACGCGTTCAAGGCGATTTCGAGGCCGAACGACATAGCGTAGGCCAGCATCAATGCAACGGCGATATAACGGCTCCAGACGAAGACGGCGCTGCGCAGATCGCTGCGGTCGCGCGCCGTATCGCGCTGCTTGACGGTTCGCGCTGCTTGGCCGCGCGCGAGATACCAGGCTGCGATCGCCAACGCGATAATGCCGAGCCACAGGAAGGCCGCATGGTAATCGGTGCCGAAGATGCGCGGCAGGAGAAGCGCGCCCATGCCGGCACCGACATTGCCGGTGCCGGCATAGAGACCCTCAGTGGTGCCGATCTCATTGGCGTCGAACCATTGCGCGACATGCTGAATGCCGACGACGAAGGAGACGCCGGCAATGGCGACGATCACGCGCTCGGCGAAGAGGAGCGTGTAATCCTGCGTGAAGGCAGAGGCGATCGAGACCAGACCGCAGACGGTGAGAATGACGGCGAAGGTGCGCGGCGCGCCGTAGCGGTCCGATGCCCAACCCGCAACAATCCGGCCGACCGGCGCCATCCAGATGGCGGAGCTGGCGAGCAGGCCAAGCGCCGCGATGCTCAGATGATAATGCGCGGCGATGCTCGGGCTGAACGCGGCCGTCGAAAACCACATCAGAAAGCACCAGAAGAAGCCCACGGTCGCGATGATGAGCTGCTCCACTTTGTTCGTATGCATTCTCCACCCCTTCTTGATCCGGAACCGTACCGGTGCTTTCGGCTCGCGCTTCCGCGTAGTCGCGCAACAAAAAAGCTGCCGGCCAGGACCCCGCCTCTCCGCACATTCGGAGACACGACGACCTGATCGGCAGCTTTGCCTGAGGCGCCCGCCATTGGACGCCGGATTGACTGAGAGCCTGTATCGGCTTGGAGGATAAAAGGCAGGAAGCGTGCCAAAACCGGCGCGGCGCTGATTTATTATATTTTTCAGCGCGTTGGCCAATCACCAACCGATGGCGGCAGGCAAAGTTTGCGACCAATCTCCGAGCATTTGCCTAGGACAAGCGCTCAGATTTTGTGCACTGCATGCAAAGTCGCGGCCCTGACTCAGGCTCGGCCCCGCCGGGTCTGCGCCGTGATATAGGCGTCGATCTCGTCGGGATCGAACAGGCCCCCATCGAAGAACCCATCTGGCCCGAGCACGAGGCTCGCGCCGGCGGAGCCCACGGGTGTCGCCCGCTTAAGCGCACCCTCGACCTTGGCATTTGCCCCGGGCAGCGCCACGCCGAGCGGCTCGAGCGCCGCGCGATAGATGTCGGGGCGGTAGGTCTCACGCGCGATCTTCTCGTTCTGCGGAGTGTGGCCGATCTGTCCCCAGCGCACCATTTGGCTGTAGAACCACAGCGCGTGACTCTTCCACGGAAAGGTCGCCGCCTTGGCAAGCGGCACGAAAAACTCATCCACTGCGATGACCTGCCCCCCGCCAATGCCGATCTCGCCGGACAGCGCCGGCAACATCCACTCGGGCGGACGGTCGACGTAGGCAGGACTCCCGAGCAGAGCCGCAAGGCCCTCGCGGTTCGCAACGTCGGCGCACCACATCGCCGCGCGGTAAAGCGCACGCAGAAGCGCGGTCAGCGCCTCGGGATGGGTCTCGGCCCATTGCGCCTGCGCGCCGAGCACCTTTTCCGGACTGCCTCTCCAGATGGCCGCCTTCACGGTGGCGATCCGACCCAGGCCGAGCACGACAGATGCCGTATTCCAGGGCTCACCGACGCAATAGCCGTCGATCGTGCCGGCGGCGAGCGCATCCGCCATCAAGGGCGGCGGGAGGATGACGATCTCGACGTCGCGATCCGGGTCGATGCCGTTTGCTGCGAGCCAATAGCGCAGCTCGTAGTTATGCCCCGAATGCGGATGGACCACGGCAAACCGGAGCAGCCTCTTGCCCGCCTTGGCCGTGCTGACGACCACCTCCTTAAGCGCCTTACCGGAGCGTGCAGGATCGAGGTCTGGCTTGGCGCCATGCATCTCCATCTCGGCCCACAACCCATTCGACACCGTCACGGCATTGCCGCCGAGACCGAGCGCGAGCGGCGCGATCGTGCGTGAGGCAAGCGGCGTCAGTCCCAGATTGCAGGCGATCGGCATCGGCGCCAGCATGTGGGCCACCTGAAAATGGCCGACGGCGAGGCGGTCACGAATATTCGCCCAGGACGTCTCGCGCATCAGGGTGAGATCGATCCCCTCCGCCTCGGCAAAACCTTTCTCCTTGGCAACGACCAGCAGCGCGCTGTCGAGCAGCGGTATGAATCCCGCGGTGATTTGGTGGCGGTCG
>CAZHCN010000092.1:0-9118 GCA_964530895.1 uncultured Methyloceanibacter sp.
CGCGTCGGCGACGCCCGGCGCTTTGCCTTGGGATACGGGACGTGGCATGTCTCGTCTCGCTCGCCTCTCTCCGCTTCGCCCGGTCTCGCCCATGCCCTCTAAACTTCCCCGGCTCTTCGTCAAGTCTCAGTTGCGCCACGGCGCCGAGATCGCGCTTGGTCCCGAGCAGGCGCATTATCTCGGAAACGTGCTGCGCATGAAGCCGGGCGATCAGGTCCTTCTCTTCAACGGTGCGGACGGCGAATGGTGCGCGCGTCTTGCCGCGCTCGGCAAGAAGAAGGCGGAAGCGACGCCCGAGCACCAGACGCGTCCTCAAGAGGACGGTCCCGACCTCCATTATCTCTTCGCGCCCATCAAGCGCGCACGCCTCGATTATATGGCGCAGAAAGCGACGGAGATGGGTGTGAGCGTGATCCAGCCGGTGATCACCCGCCGCACCGTGGCCGAGCGCGTCAACACCGACCGCCTCCACGCCAATGCCGTCGAAGCGGCCGAGCAATGCGGGATCCTGCGCGTGCCCGAGGTCCGTGCGCCACTGAAGCTCGAAACCCTGCTCAAGCAGTGGGACAAGGCGCGGCTTCTGATCTTCGCCGACGAGGCCGCGCCAACCGCATCGCCGCTGCAAACGCTCGCAGGCCAAAGCGCACATCCGCTCGCCGTGTTGATCGGACCCGAGGGCGGCTTCGAGCCTGAAGAGCGCGCGCATCTTTTGAAGCAGACCTATGTCATTCCCCTGTCACTCGGCCCGCGCGTCATGCGCGCCGACACGGCGGCCGTTGCGTGCCTTGCCTTGGTGAACGCGGCGCTCGGTGATTGGCGCTGAGACAATCGCCGGGATAAGCTTGACGCAATTTTCACGCTGGCGCCCAAATTGGCCGCCTGAGGCGGGCCGAATCGGGTAGAACGATGTGGAATTAGGGAGACGACATCGAGCACCCGCAACTGCTCAATCGAACCGCAAGGCGTGATCGTGAGACAAACGCTTGCCTATCGATTCAGAGGCGTCGCGTCGGCCATTGCCGCGGCTCTCCTCTGTGCGGGTTGCGGGCTCCTGACGAGCCCGGTCATGGAGCCCAACGGGCCTATCACGCTCACCGAGCGGGACCTGTTGTTCAAAGGCGTCGCGATCATGTTGATCGTGATCCTCCCGGTCTGGGTGATGGCGGCACTCTTCATATGGCGCTATCGCGGCACCAACCGCAGCGCCCGTTACACCCCGAACCTCGCTTATTATTGGCCGGTCGAGATCCTCGTCTGGGGCGTGCCCGCGGCCATCATCGTCTGGCTCGGACTGCATCTGTGGCACTACACCTACAAGCTCGATCCCTATAGCGCGATCGATCCCGGTGTGGAGCCGCTCAAGGTCGAGGCGGTCGCCCAAGACTGGAAATGGCTCTTCATCTATCCCGAGCAGAACATCGCCGTCGTCAACGAGCTCGCCCTGCCGGTAAACACGCCGGTCAGCATCCAGATCACCTCGGATACGGTGATGAACTCGCTGCTCATCCCGGCGCTGGCAGGCCAGATCTACGCCATGGCAGGCATGCGGACCGAGCTCCACGTTCTTGCCGACAAGCCCGGAGAGTTCTGGGGACGGAACGCTCAGTATAGCGGCGCCGGTTTCGCCAATCAGCAGTTCCGGGTCATCGCCGGCTCGAAGGAGGATTTCGACGCGTGGGTGGACAAGGCGAAGCAGTCCTCCGGCACGCTCGACGCCGCCACCTACGAGAAGCTCGCCAAGCCGAGCCAAAAGGTGCCGGTGACCTATTACTCAGGCGTCGAGCCCAACCTATTCGACAAGATCATCGACAAATACGCCCGTAACGACGCCAAACTCACCCCGAGCACCGCGCGAGCGGAACCAGCGGAATGAGCAATGGATATTATCTTCGGTAGGCTGACGATCGATTCATTGCCGTTCTACAGCGCCATCGCCGCCTCCGGCGCGGCCATCACCGTGCTCGGTGCGCTGTCGGTCGCGGGCGTCATCACCTATTTCGGCGCTTGGCGCCTCGTGCTGTTCGATTGGGTCTCGAGCCTCGACCACAAGAAGATCGGCATCATGTACATCATGGTCGCGCTCGTCATGCTGATGCGCGGCTTCATCGACGCGGCCATGATGCGTAGCCAGCAAGCCATCGCCTTCAACAACGACGGCTATCTGCCGCCCAGCCATTTCGACCAGATCTTCTCTTCACATGGCACGATCATGATCTTCTTCATGGCCATGCCGTTCCTCTCCGGTCTGATCAATCTCGTCATGCCGCAGCAGATCGGCTCGCGCGACGTTGCCTTCCCATTCATGAACTCGATCAGCCTGTGGCTGACCACGGCGGGGGCCGGCCTCGTGCTGATCTCGCTGGTGATCGGCAAGTTCTCCACCGCCGGCTGGACCGGGTACCCGCCTTACTCGGAAAGCCAGTTCACGCCCGGCGTCGGCGTCGACTATTGGCTGTGGGCGGTGCTCATCTCGGGTATCGGCTCGACCATGACCGGAATCAATTTCCTGGTCACCATCATCAAGTGCCGGGCGCCGGGCATGTATCTCACCCGCATGCCGCTCTTCACCTGGACGGTGTTCGTCACCTCCATCCTGATGATTTTCGCCTTCCCGGCGCTCACTGTCGCCTGCGGCATGCTGGTGCTCGACCGCACCTTGGGCTTCCACTTCTTCACCAACGCCATGGGCGGCAACATGATGAACTACATCAACCTGTTCTGGTTGTGGGGTCATCCCGAGGTCTACATCCTCATCCTGCCGGCCTTCGGCGTGTTCTCCGAGGTGGTCGCCGTGTTCAGCCAGAAACGGCTGTTCGGCTACATCTCGCTGGTGCTCGCCACCATGGCCATCGGGCTTTTGTCCTTTACCGTCTGGCTGCATCACTTCTTCACCATGGGGTCGAGCGCCAAGGTGAACTCCTTCTTCGGCACCATGACCACGATCATCGCCGTGCCCACGGGCGTGAAGGTGTTCGACTGGCTGTTCACCATTTTCCGCGGGCGCATCATCTTCAAGACGCCGATGCTGTTCACGCTCGGCTTCCTCGTGACCTTCACCATCGGCGGGTTGTCCGGCGTGCTGCTGGCGCTGCCGCCGGTCGACTATCTGATGCACAACACGACGTTTCTGATCGCGCATTTCCACAACGTGATCATCCCCGGCGTGCTGTTCGGCTATCTCGCCGGCTACATGTTCTGGTTCCCCAAGGCGTTCGGCTTCAAGCTGAACGACAAATGGGGCGCGTGGTCCTTCTGGTGCTGGATCATCGGCTTCTATCTCGCCTTCATGCCGCTCTACGTGCTCGGCTTCTTGGGCATGCCCCGGCGCATGGAGCATTACGACATCGCCGCTTGGCAGCCGCACCTGATCGTCGCCGCGATCGGCGCATTCATTATCTTCCTCGGCATCGTCTGTCTCGGCGTCCAGCTTTGGGTCAGCATCAGGGACCGCAATCAACTCCTCGACCTCACCGGCGACCCGTGGAACGGACGCTCGCTGGAATGGGCCACGTCCTCGCCTGCGGCGCCCTACAATTTCGCCGTGCTGCCGCAAGTGCAGTCGGTCGACGCCTGGTGGGACATGAAAGAGCGCGGCGTCGCCTACCAGCGGCCCGACCGCTATGAGCCCATCACGCTGCCGAAGAACACGTTCATCAGCGCCTTCATCGGCGGCGTCGGCTTCGTCTTCGGCTTCGCCATGATCTGGTACATCTGGTGGCTCGCCGTCCTCTGCCTCGTGCTGATCGCCGGCGCCATCATCGTCCGCGCCTCCGATGACGACAGCGACTACACGCTCTCGGCAGATGAGGTGAAGGCCATCGAGGATGCGCGCTTCGCCCAGCTCGCCAAGGCGCCGAAGAACGAGATGGAAGACGAACCCGGCTTTGCCGGCTTCCCTGCGCCGGAGGCCTCCACATGACCGCCGAAGCCGCCGCCATGACCGGCATCAGCCCGCGGGATGCCGAGCGATACGAGGAGAAGGAGTTCGGCTTCTGGCTCTATCTCATGAGCGACGCCATCATCTTCTCGCTTCTGTTCGCCACCTATCTGGTGATGGTCGGGAACACGGCGGGTGGCCCGACAGGCAAGGAGCTCTTCAGCATCGAGCGGGCCTCCGGCGAGACGCTGGCGCTTCTGTTGAGCAGCACCACGTTCGGCCTCGCCGCCGTGGCGCTGTCCGCGGCCGACAGGTCCAAGGTCCTCATCTGGCTCGCCGTCACCTTCCTCCTCGGCGCCTGCTTCATCTTTCTCGAGATCGGCGAGTTCCGCGGCATGATCGCCCAGGGCGCGGGACCCGAGCGCAGCGGCTTCCTCTCGGGCTTCTTTACGCTGGTCGGCACCCACGGCCTCCATGTGAGCGTCGGGCTTCTGTGGATCCTCGTGATGATCGGCCAGGTCCTGTTCAAAGGTCTGACGGCACCGGTCGCCTCGCGGCTGATGCGGCTCGGGCTCTTCTGGCACTTCCTCGACATCATCTGGGTCGTGATCTTTTCGGTCGTCTATCTGCCAGGGCTGTTGTGATGGATGTTTCTTCGGGAATTCCGGTCGAACGGACCGCCAGGCCGTACATCATCGGCATCGTTGCCGCGCTGATTCTAACGGCGATCCCCTTCGGCCTCGTCGCCACGGGGGCACTCCCCCGCGAGACGACGCTCGTGATTATCGCGGCGTTCGCCGTCGTGCAGATCCTGGTGCATTTGCGCTTCTTCCTGCATATCGGCCTGGAAGCCAAGCCGCGGGAGAACTTGGTCGCGCTCGCCTTCGCCGCCGTCCTGATTTTCCTCATGGTCGGCGGCAGCCTGTGGATCATGTTCGACCTCTACCACCGCATGATGGTGTGACGCGGAACCTATTGGGGCCGTCAGGCTTTCGTGATTGTGCTGTTGTGCCACTTGCCGGGGAAAGCGCCGCGCGCAATATAGAGTTCCCCTTTACCCTCGGGGGCTAGGCTCGCGCCCGAGGCCAATTTTCCCCTAGATCCAAGCGGAGTTCTCTCGATGTCGACACGGGTAAGTGGGCCGCAGAGCCCGGCCGTCGAGTCGCGGGACGAGCTTGTGGCCTATCTCGAGGCAGGCTCGAAGCCGGAAAGCGATTGGCGCATCGGCACCGAGCACGAAAAGTTCGGCTTCAACGTCAAGGACAACACGCCGGTCCCCTACGAGGGTCCGCACGGCATCCGTGCGCTGCTCGAAGCGCACCACAATTGCTATTGCTGGGACGCCGTCCGCGAGAACGGCAACATCATCGCGCTCTCCTGCACGGACTGCCCCATCGGCGGCGCGATCAGCCTGGAGCCGGGCGGCCAGCTCGAACTGTCCGGCGCGCCGCTCAAGACCATCCACGAGACCGAGCAGGAATTGCGTCAGCACCTCTCCGAGGTGGGCGGCGTGGCGCGCGCGCTCGGCATCGGCTTTCTCGGGCTCGGTTTTTCGCCGAAATGGACGCTTGAAGAGCTGCCGCTCATGCCCAAGGAGCGCTACCGCATCATGTTGCGCTACATGCCGACCCGCGGGCGCCTCGGCCTCGACATGATGTTCCGCACCGCGACGGTGCAGGTGAACATGGATTTCGGCGACGAGGCGGACATGGTGCAGAAGCTCCGCGTCGGGCTCGCGCTCCAGCCGGTCGCCACCGCGCTCTTTGCCAACTCGCCCTTCACCGAAGGTAAGCCCAACGGCTTTCAGTCCTATCGCGCGGAAGTGTGGCGCGACACCGATCCTGACCGCACCGGCATGCTGCCGTTCGCCTTCGAGGATGGCATGGGCTTCGAGCGCTACGTGGACTATGCGCTCGATGTGCCGATGTACTTCGTCTATCGCGACGGCCGCTATATCGACGTCGCCGGCGCCTCGTTCCGGGATTTTCTCGCGGGGCGACTCGAAAAGCTGCCCGGCGTGAGGCCCACGCTCGACGACTGGGCCGATCATCTCACCACGCTGTTTCCGGATGTGCGGCTGAAGCGCTTCCTCGAAATGCGCGGCGCCGATTCGGGTCCGTTCACGCATCTCTTGGCGCTGCCGGCTCTGTGGGCCGGGCTCCTCTACGACCGCACGGCGCTCGACGGCGCCGCGAGCCTCGTCGCCAGCTGGACGGCGGAGGAGCGGCAGGCGATGCGCGATGCCGTCCCCCGGCTCGGGCTGAGGACCCCGTTCCGCGGGCGCACGCTACGCGAGATCGCCCGCGAGGTGCTGGCGCTCGCCGAAGGCGGATTGCTCCGGCGCGCCCGCCTCAACAACGAGGGCGCGGACGAGACGCGCGCTCTTCTGCCTTTGATGAAGATCGTCGAGGAGGGGCGCACGGAAGCCGATCGCCTGCTCGCGGCTTACGAGGGGCCCTGGAGCGGCGACATCGATCGCCTGTTCGAGACCGAGGCGCTCTAGAGGCCCGCGCCGGACCCCGGATCGGATTTCGACACGATCTCGACTCGTTCTGGAACTTTCGTCTTTACCGATCGTTGAGGGTGTCCAGAGGGGGCCGTCTGACTTCGTCATCTACCGGCCTAGGCTGGCGCGGTGGCTGCCAAGAAACCCAAGCGACCAAAGCCGAAGGCGACCAAGCGGTCGGCGCGCGCGGCGCCCAAGCGTTCGGCGCCCAAGCGTCCGGCGCCCAAGCGTCCGACGCGCATCGTGCCGCCCTTGCCGCCGCGCGCCACGAGCCTCGGCAGCATGAGCGCGGTGGCCCCGCCGGAAGCCGCGCCCCGCCCCGCCCGCCTCGATATTTGGAACGCCGTGCCGGGTTTGAGCAGTGGTGTCGCCTCTCTCGAGGGCGACAATCTCGAGATCACCGTCAGTGGCGAGATGTATCAAAAGGGTGGGGCTGTTTGGTTCAGGGCGCTCGTTGACGGTGAGGTCGCCGCGCCCTCGGACGTCGTGTTCAAGTCGGGCTCGGTCGAGTTCGACGGCGTGCGCACTTTCACTTTCGTCAAGCCGGCGGTAACGGCCGGTCAGCACCTCGTCGAGATCCAGTGGCGAACGGGCACCACCGCAAAGATCAGGGACCGCACGCTGACGGTCTATTCGGCCTCGCCGTTCACCGGGCGCGATCACCTCGCCGTGGCGGCTGCGCCGAGCGGGCCCGATATCCTGAAGAAGACCTCGAGCTACGAGGACATACCGGGCATGGCGGCCACGATCAGCGCGCCATCGCGGGCCGCGCTTGCCGCGGTGTTCAGCGCCGAAGCCACCGCCAGTTCGGGGCGCCTCATGGTCCGTGCGCTCCTCGACGGCACGCAGATCGGAGAGGCGATCTTCTGCGAAGGCGGCGATCCCAATCGCGGCGGCACGCGCTCTTTCACCTTCGCCGAAGAATCGGTTGCGGCCGGAACCCATGAGGTCAGGTTGCAGTGGAAGTCGACCGGCGGCACGTGCCGGCTCGGCGACCGGACCATGGCCGTGTCGACCGCCACCAGCGCCGCGCAGCGCGCCGCGGAGGATTCGCGCTCGACCGCCCAGGTTCTCAAGACGCCGGGCACGTGGACCGACCTGCAATCCACCCGGATCGTCGCATCCGATCCCGTGTCCTCGCTGGCGATTACGTTCTGTGCCGAGGTGCAATCCGACAAGGGACGGCTGTTTCTACGCGCTCTGGTCGACGGCGTGCCCGCGTCCCCGAGCGACGTGACGCTCATCGAAGGCGGGAAGAAATGGCGGGCGGCCTCGCACACCTTCGTCGTGAAGAATCTCCCGGCCGGACGGCACCTGATCACCGTTCAGGGAATGGTGGATCCCTCCACCAAGGCGCAAGTTCGCCGCAGAGCAACCCGAGCCCTGTGGAAGCGCCGCTCGGGCTCCGATTTCGTGCAGCCGTTCTTGGGCATGACGCCCCTGGTCAGGACCTATCGCATGCTGGTGATCGGGTTCGATCCCATTCGTCCCGATCACCAGCGTCCTCCCTTCGCCACGATCAAGGCGACCTTCGAAGGCGCCGGCTTCTCTCCGAGCGACCCCCCGGTCATCGGTCTCTCCGCCGCTATGGCCCCTGGAGGCATTTTCGACGTCCCGAACGTGCGCGATTGGCTCCATGAAAATTCCAATGGCGTCAGGAGACTGGGCGAGGTGCGTTACGTCGGCTGCCGCGATTCCGGCTGGTATGAGGCACCGCCCGGGCGGCAGGGCTATTGGTACTGGAACACCGGGGCCTTCGAGCAGATGTGGAAGGACGCTTTGGCGGCGGCCGACGGCGAGGTGAATTTCCACGGCTACGACACCGATCACAACGACCGCCTCGAGACCGACGATCTGCTGGTTGCCATCGTGCGCCCGCAGAACGACCCCTACGGCACGCAAAGGCAGACCACCGCGGTCCTCGACGGCGAACCCAAACCTCTCACCGTGCCGATACTCGACATATATCTATCGGCCCTGCCGCAAAGCTTCCGCACCGGCGTCGGCGTGACCTGTCACGAGCTGTGCCATCTGATCTGCGGCGCGGTCGACATGTACGGCGTGTGCTCCGATATCGGCTCGGGCTATTACAGCATCATGGACTCCCACTGGAAGGCGACCCATCTCGACCCATTCGAAAAGATGAAGAACGGCATGGTCCAGCCGCGCGCCATCGAGTTGACGACCCAGCCGACGGCAACGTTCACCCTCGGGTCGGTCGAGAAGCATCACGAGATTCTGCTCCTTCACGACGTGAACCGCGTCGCGCGCGAATATTTCATCATCGAGAACCGGTATCCGGGAAAAGCCAATTTCGAGAACTATGACGGCCCGCTCGGCATGGGCGCGGTCGTGGTGTGGCAGATCTTCGAGGATTTGGGGCTCGTGCAGGGAAGCGCGGTCTGCCCCGGAGACCCCCGCTTCATTCGCAAGCGTGCGGTCCTGTCGACGCCGCAGAACTTTATCGACCTCACCTGGGCCGATGGCTCGGCCGTCGGCGTCCGGGTCTCGGCCCCGCAACCCAACGCGGACCAAGCTGAAGTCAGGCTGGAGAAAGCTCTCGCGCCCCCGTTGAACGCCTAGGCGCTTCAGCCTCTCACGCTTTGAGGCGGAGACTTCCGAACCGTCTATACTCGTCCCCTCTGACAAGGACGCGAAGCAAGGAGGTCTCGTGCCGCTACTGTTCCCCGTCATTCTCGGCTCGGTGCGGCGCGACCGCCAGGGCATCAAGGCCG
>CAZHCN010000093.1:0-9042 GCA_964530895.1 uncultured Methyloceanibacter sp.
CACCGACCTCTTGATCCACAGTCAAGCGCTCTAACCAACTGAGCTACAGCGGCACAGGCAGCCTCAAGTCCCGGAACCTAAGGGTAGGCACGACCCGTTGCAAGCGGGGCAAGTCCTGCGCGCCAGGGTGAGGCTGATTTCACGACGGGGACGGAAAATCAAGAGGCAGATAAGCGAAAGGCCCGGGACTAATCCCGGGCCCTACACTCGCACAAAGGCACTCCCTGAAACGCCAAACTCGATACGCAACTGCACGTCACGGCACTCTCGCCGGCGCATTACGACGCCTTGCGAACGGCCTCGAAGGAACGCGAAACCTGATCCTTGATCGGCTCGGTGGTATCGGCAGCGATCTTGCTCGTCAGGGCCCGGATCTCGCCGGCCTGGCTTGCAAACACGTCGAACTGGCCGCGGATGAAGGAGGACTGAAGCTCGACGATCTCGGCCAGGTTCTTGGCGCCGGCCATGCCCTTGGCGAGGTCGAAAATCGAATTGAGGTTGCGCTGGGCAATGTCGATGAGCTTGCGGTTGAAGGCGGTGGCCCCCTGACCGGCGGCATCGAAGGAACGCTCTAGCGCATCGATGGACTCTTCCATGGATTCTTTGCCGCGCTCATACGCTTCGCGGGCCTGGTTCACCGTCTTCTCGGCGAGCGCGCGAACGCTCTCCGGCACGGTGGTGTCGAGCTTGAGAGGCTCGAATTCCTTGGCAGCCTTCTCGAACGTCTCGGTGATTTTCTCGACGGCTTCTTGCGGGGTCTGGGGGATGGTAGCTGTCTCGGTCATAGTGGCACCTCTTTGATGAATCTCCTCGATTCGCCTCTCGGGGAATAAGCGCGGTTTGCTCCGCTGCGACCGCTTATTTTGTTGCACTGCAATATAAATGGTGCAATGCGATGCTTCAAGCGGCATTTGCCCAAAGACGCGTCTTTTTTGACCTGTGGACGAAATTCTCGCTTTCGCGCTATGCAATAGAGCGAATTCGCCTAAATTTGGTGGTTGAGTCGACGCCCCAAGCCGGGGTGACGTGGCCGAGCCGGACCTTGCGCTTTGAAGCGCCGGAGCGAGCTCTTTTGTACTGAATTGGGGCCGACCATGGCCGACCTCAGACCGCAGCGGCGCATTGAAGACGGCGACCGCGAGGCGCTTGAGCATATTGCCCGCGCCCTCGAAGGCCGGGTTCTGTTCGGTCCGGGCGCGAAGCCCCTTCCCCAAGAGCCGACCGACACCGCGCAAGCCACGAACACGCCTCGTCCACTTGCGCTTCAGCCGGAGGCTTTGCGGCTGCTGCTCGAAGCGATGCCCGCGGCGATCGGCCTCCTTCAGGGTGGGACGCTCATCTATCTCAACAGCGCGTTTGCCTATGCCTTCGGCTACCGTTCGCCGGCAGAGCTGATGGAAGCGGGCGGCATCGACGCCATCCTTCCTGGCGGCTCAAGCCTGCTCCAATGCAAAGACGGTAGCGGGCAAACTGGCGAAGTCGACGCGCTGACGCGCTCGCGCCGCCGCCTCAAAGTCGTCTTTGCACTCAGTTCCCTCGACGCTGGGTCCGACACCACGCTCCTTAGGCTCATCGATCAGGCGGATCTCGAGGCACCACCCCCCCAGACCGAAGCGCCGGTGCCGGCCCCCGAAATCCAAGCGGCGCCTGCGCCGCAGGCGAGCCCATTCTTCGATGTGGACGCCGCGACTCGCCGGCTCGACTTCCTGGCCAAGGTGAGCCACGAGGTGCGCACGCCGCTCAACTCAATCATCGGTTTCACCGAGCTGATGCTCCAGGAGCGGTTCGGGCCGATCGCCAATGCGCGCTACAAAGGCTACGCCGAGGACATCCATCAGAGCGGGCTCTACGCGCTCAGCCTGCTCAACGACCTGCTCGACATCTCCAAGATCGAGGCTGGCAAGTTCGAGCTCGATTTCACCGCGGTCGACGTCGCCGAGATCGTCGAGTCCTGTGTCACGAGCTTGCAGCCCCTCGCCAAGCGCTCGCGGATCGTGCTCAGGACCTCGCTCGCCGACGACCTGCCGGTCGTCGTCGCCGATCCGCGGCGGCTCAAGCAGATCCTGCTCAACCTGCTCACCAACGCGATCAAGTTCACCAAGGAAGGCGGTCAGGTGATCGTGTCGGGGACGCTGGTCAACGGTGAGCTCCGCCTGCGGGTTCGCGACAGCGGCGTGGGCATGACCAAGAACGAGATCGCTTACGCCATGCAGCCCTTCCATCAGCTCGATACGGCGCCTCGGCGACAATCGGGGACGGGACTCGGGCTCCCTCTCACCAAGGCGCTCGCCGATGCCAACCGTGCGCGTCTCGAGCTTTCGAGCGAGCCCGGCGTCGGCACATCGGCCGATGTGATCTTTCCCGCCGAGCGGTTGTTCAGATCTTAAACGTGGCGCCTTCGGATTCCACACCTCTGCCCGCGAAAGCATTCTCGCAACTGCGAAATCCGCGCTTTAATCTAGCTTAGTTGCAGTGACAAACCAAAAATTACTCTATTTTCTGATTTCAATACCATGTCTCTTGAACAATTCTAATGTATCGTCATAGGTTAGAAGACTTCTAAGATTAGTTCCATTACGATATTCTTATTGACATTGGTCGAGTGCAAGCCTTAAGCGAGTCAATAGCTCTTTGGCTCTTGCCTGAGAAGCGAAAGTCTTTCGGTCCGATACCGGGACCTTGAACCCCGGCCATTGGAGGTCATTGATGCGCTGGACATCTGCGCGCGCCGCAGCAATCGCAATCCTCATCTTCCCTGCCTGCGCGCTTCCCGCCGCCCATGCCGAGGATCTCGGCGAGGTGAACATCTATTCCTATCGGCAGCCTTATCTCATCAATCCGCTGCTCGAGGAATTCACCAAGGAGACCGGCGTCAAGGCCAACGTGATCTTCGCCGAGAAGGGACTGATCGAGCGTATTCAGGCCGAAGGGCGCAACAGCCCGGCTGACCTCCTCCTCACCGTCGACGTCGGCAATCTCACCCAGGCCACGGATGCGGGGATCGCCCAACCAATCGAATCCGAGACGATCGACGCGGCAATCCCGCAAGAGTATCGCGCCACGGACGACGCATGGATCGGGCTCACCCGCCGGGCGCGCGTTGTCTATGCCTCCAAGGACCGGGTGACGCAGAAGACCATCACCTACGAAGAGCTCGCCGATCCGAAATGGCGCGGCAAGATCTGCATCCGCTCGGGCCAGCACGTCTATAACGTCGCGCTTATCGCTTCGATGATCGCCGCGCACGGCGAGGAATGGACCGAGCAGTGGCTGCGCGGCGTGAAGGCCAATCTTGCGCGCAAGCCTGCGGGCGACGACCGGCTTCAGGTCAAGGGCGTCTATTCCGGCGAATGCGATATCGCCGTCGGCAACACCTACTATATGGGCGCCATGCTTCGGGACAAGAAACACCCTGAGCAGAGGGAATGGGCCGACTCGGTGAACATGCTGTTCCCCAACACGCACGATCGCGGCACGCATGTGAACGTCTCGGGTGCAGTGCTGGCGAAGAACGCGCCGCATAAAGAGAATGCGATGAAGCTGCTCGAGTTTCTGGCCTCGGACAAAGGCCAAGAGATGTATGCGGAAGTGAACAACGAATATCCGGTGAAGAATGGTGTCCCTTGGTCGGAGCTGGTCAAGTCCTGGGGCACGTTCAAGCCGGACCCGATCTCGCTCAACGAGATCGCGGCTTTGCGCAAGACGGCAAGCGAAATGGTCGACAAGGTCGGCTTCGACGAAGGGCCGAGCTCATGAGGGGACAACGATGAGCTTCCACAAGAGAAGCGACAAAGCCGGCGCAACTGGGCATCCGCCATTCGTCCCTGCGCGTAGCGGCGCCGAGTGGCTGGTGGGCGTCGGATTCAGGTGCTGGCTTGCCGGCTACGACACGGGCGACATCGCCTGCTGGGAGAACGGCTGGAACGAATATAACCGTGTGCTCGGCCCGTCGCGAGCGAAGCGGGCCGTGACCGAGCTTGCCTGCTGGGTCAGGGCCCTGCGGTCCACAGCCTCGCGCAAGATCGAGTATTACCCGTTCGGCTGTTCAGGCTTTTGCCCCGACGAATGCATGGCGATCTCCTTGATCGCCGCGTCACAGCATCATCGCTGCCCGGCCATGCGCGCTTGCGCGTTGGCGCTGACCAGTTCCGATCTGGTCGATCCGGTGATCGATGCGGCCAACGCCTTCGCCGACGCCCTCGAAGAGGCCAATCAGCGCTTGTCGCACGAGGCAGTCGCGGCGCTCACGTCGGGCAAGCGCGAAGGTGGCGGGGACGGCTTCGCTGGCCGGCGCTAACCAAGACATCGCCCGCGGGAAGACCGTCCCCTTCCGCCGCAAGCTCGCCCGCCTGACCGAAAGCGGCAATCTCGGCTGGTCGGTGGCCGCGCTTGTGTTGTCGCTCATCGCCCTCGCGCCGATCATTGCCATCGCTGTGATCGCCTTCCAGCCCAGCGGCGACACCTGGCCACACCTCATCGAAAACGTGCTGCCTGGCGCGGTGCGCCGTACCGCCGGCCTGATGCTCGGCGTGGGCCTGCTCACACTCCTTATTGGCACCGGCACCGCCTGGCTGGTCACCATGTACCGGTTCCCCGGGCGCCGCTATTTCCAGTGGCTTTTGCTCCTGCCGATGGCGATGCCAACCTACATCATCGCCTACTGCTATCTGGAGCTACTCGACTATTCAGGTATCGTGCAGACAGGCTTGCGCGGCCTGCTCGGCTGGCGCAACGCGCAAGACTATTGGTTTCCGGACATCCGCACCCTGGGCGGTGCGATCTTCGTCATGAGCGCGGTACTCTACCCATATGTCTATGTCACGGCACGCGCGAGCTTCATTGCGCAGTCGGTGTGCGTCATCGAGGTGAGCCGCACGCTCGGACGAAGCGCCTCGGAGACGTTTTGGCAGGTTGCGTTGCCGCTCGCCCGGCCGGCGCTCGCAGCGGGCGTGGCGC
Organism: uncultured Methyloceanibacter sp.; assembly: GCA_964530895.1. GTDB lineage: Bacteria > Pseudomonadota > Alphaproteobacteria > Rhizobiales > Methyloligellaceae > Methyloceanibacter. The sequence goes on from CAZHCN010000093.1 coordinate 4,957, forward strand.
TTGCGCTAATGGAGACGTTGAACGACATCGGCGCGGTCGAGTTCTTCGGGGTGCGGACGCTCACCGTCGCCGTCTACGATACCTGGCTCGACCGCGGCAGCCTCGCCGGCGCCACGCAGATTGCCTGCGTGATGCTGCTGTTCGTGTTCGCATTGCTCCTGCTCGAGCGGGCGCTCCGCGCCGGACGCCGGTTCCACCACACCACCGGCAAATACCGCGATCTGCCGGAGGGCAAGCTGTCCGGTCTGCACGGCGTCCTCGCCGTGCTCGCCTGCGTGCTGCCCCTGGTCGTGGGCTTCGTACTGCCGGCCGGCGTGCTGGTCAGCGACGCCATCGCTCATGTTTCATCGGGCCTTTCACCGGCCTTCTGGCAAGCGGCCCTCAACAGTCTCTTGCTCGCGCTCGCCGCCGCGACGCTCGGCGTCGCCTTCGCCGTGGTCCTCGCCTATGGGCGGCGGCAGACGCGCTCGCAGCTCGTCCAGGCGGCAAGCCTCGTTCCCGCCATCAGCTATGCCGTTCCGGGTACCGTGCTGGCGATCGGCCTCCTCATTCCGTTGGCCGGCCTCGACAACAGTATCGATGCGGCGATGCGCTCTTTGTTCGGCCTCTCAACCGGGCTCCTGCTCTCGGGCACCGCCTTCGCCATCGTTCTCGCCTACACGATCCGCTTCCTCGCCGCCTCGCTCGGAGCAGTGGAGGCGGGCTTGAGCAAGATATCCCGCAACATCGACGCTGCCGGGCGCACGCTCGGCGCCACAGTCAGCGAGATGCTGTGGACTGTGCATCTCCCCTTGCTGCGACCGGCTCTCGGCGCGGCGGCGATGCTCGTGTTCGTGGATTCCATGAAGGAACTGCCGGCCACGCTGCTGCTGCGGCCCTTCAACTTCGACACGCTTGCGACCCAGGTCTTCACGCTCGCCTCCCTCTACCGCTACGAGGAGGCGGGGCTCTCGGCGCTCACCATCGTCGTGGTCAGCTTGGCCCCGGTGCTCTTGCTTCACGGGATCATAGCGAGGAGCCGTCCGGGCGCTTCGACGAGCCTGCGGTCCGGAACTCAAACAAGGTCCGAATGGGCGTTGCGGATCTCTTGATAACCCAAGAGAATGCGAGGGTTGGGCTCGCTCAGCACCATCCATTTGGGCTAGAAGAAGCGATCCGTGCGGCGGTCGCACGGGGTGCCGGGCTCGGTCCCTGGAGCCCTCCCGCCGAAACTTGAGTGGAAAGGCCGGCATGAAGCCTCGCCAACGTCCGTGGAAATGGCTTCTCCTCGCCCTCGTCGTGATCGTTATCGCGGGCCTCCTGCTGCTTCCCCGCGAATTCGCGCCGCCGTCCTCCGTCCGCGACCGCATCGCTGCCGTCCTCTCGGAATGGTCGGGCGCGACAGTCACCCTAACGGAGCCGTTGAGCGTGCGGTATTACCCGCCGCTGTCGTTGCGCGGAGGGTTGGTGCTCACCAACGCCGCCAAGCTGCCTTCGGTCAGCGCAATCACCGCGCGGGACGTCAAGATCTCGTTGGACCCGCTTGAGCTCTTGATGGGACGCATCAAGATCGATGGACTGCGGCTCGTAGAGCCGAGCATCACCCTGAAGGCGAACGCTGCGTCCGCCGCGCTGATTGCCAACGCGCTTACCGACGTCCCGGTCGGCGCCGTCCGTATCCGCCGCGGCACGATCAAGACGGCCTCCGGCGAGACTCTCGTCAGCGACCTCGACGTCCGGCTCGCCACAAGCGGCGGCGGTGCGCTGACGGCCATGGGGTCTATGGACTTTCGGGGCGAAACTGTCGCCTTAGCCATGGATAGCGACGCGCTCTCGGACACAGAAGGGAAACCGAGTGCGCCTGTGACAATCAGCGTAACGTCCAAACCCATGACGGCCAGGTTCTCGGGAACCGCGCAATACGCCGAGGGACTTGAGCTGGATGGGAACGTCAAGGCCCAGATGGAGGACGCCCGCCGGTTCTTGAATTGGGTCGGGATCGCCCTCCCCGAAGGTGAGAGCCTCAAGCACCTTTCGGCGTCAGGGAGCGCCCATTGGAGCGGCTCCACATTGACCTTCGACGACGGCACTTTCTCTCTCGATGGGAACGGGGCTGACGGGCTCCTCGCTCTGACCATCGGTGAGCGGCCGCGGGTTGAGGGAACGCTCGCCTTCGAGCGCCTCGTTCTCGACCCTTATCTCGGCGGCAGAGCGGAGAGCGCGTCTCAAGGATCGCTCTTCGATTGGGCGCTTTTCAAATATTTCGATGCGGATTTGCGTATCTCGGCCGGCGTGGTCGCCGCTTCCTCCCTGGAGCTTGGGCCCGGCGGGTTCACGATCTCCGCCAAGGGTGGCGTGATCTCGACCGAGGTGGGCGAGCTTGCGCTGTGCGGTGGCGAGGCCGCTGGGCGTATGGGCCTCGACCTCTCCGGCGATAGAATCAGGGCGTCCTTGGTCGGCGACCTCTCGGATATCACCCTTGAGACCTGCCTTCAGCCCTTCGATCTCGGAGTCCCGCTTAAGGGCGTCGGCAATCTGAGGCTCGACGTCTCGACCGGGGGCAAAACGCGGGACGAACTCATCCGAGGGCTCGTCGGGCGATTCCAAGTCACCGCTCAAGACGGGGCCGTCCCTGTTGATTTGCCCCAACTCATGGCCGGAGCCGATCCCAAGGGAGACGGCTGGAGCCAGAAGAGCGTCACCCCTTTCCAGACGCTTGATGCCGATTGCCGCCTCTCTGCTGGCCACATTTGGTGTCAATCTTTCAGCATGGAGACACCCTCCGGCGTGGTTTCAGGCTCCGGCGGCGTGGATGTGGGAAAGCAAACGCTTGATTGGGACTTCCTGATCGCCAATCCTGTGGCCCCTTTGAGCGCTTCGCAGCTCGTCATGGAAACACCGCCGCAGGTGATCGTGCGCGGCCCTCTAACGCAACCCCTGATCCAGAGAGCGAATCGCCCCACCCTTGGAGACGAATCAACGCAGGCCACCCCAGGGACGAGCTCTGCCTCGCCCCGCTAAGCACCCGCCGGAACGAAACTCGACCGAGACCATCGCCGTGATTGCGCAACGCCACAGAGAATTCTTCCAAGCCGTCACCGCAAGGTGCTGTCGGGCCGTCCTGCTTGCGGCGGCGATCGGCGTTGCGCCCGGCGTCTGCGCCGCACAAAGCACGTTGAGCGTGGCGACATGGGGTGGCGCCTATGGGCAGTCGCAGGAAATTGCCCTGTTCGAGCCCTTCGCGAAGGAGACCGGCACGGTAATCGCCACGGAGACCTATGACGGCAGCCTTGCCAAGCTCAAAGGCATGATCGACGGCAGCGGTACGCCGGTCGATGTCATCGATGTCTCGGGCGGTAACCTAAGCAAGCTTTGCAGCGACGGCTTGCTTGAGACAATCGAGACCGCCTCGCTCGGCGCTCCGCCCGACGGCGGAAGCATCGCGGACGACTTCATGGACGGAGGCCTCTCACCTTGCGGGGTGGCAAGCGTCGCCTGGTCGACAGCGATCGCCTACGACCGCCAGGCCTTTCGCAAAGGCGAGCCGACCGAGATCAGCGCGCTCCTAGACACCGCCCGCTTCCCCGGCAAGCGGGCCCTGCCGAAAAACCCACGTTACACAATCGAGCTTGCGCTGCTCGCGGACGGCGTACCGCCGGAGAACGTCTATAGTGAGCTCGCGACCCCGGAAGGTGCCGACCGCGCCTTTGCCGCGCTGGACAAGATCAAGGATGACATTCTGTTTTGGAGCAAAGCCGAGCAGCCGATCACCTGGCTGATCGAGGAAAAGGTGTCGATGGCCGCCGGCTATAGCGGCCGCATCTTCCGTGCCGCGGTCGGCGACCACCATATCGGCATCCTGTGGGACGGCCAGATCTACGATATCGATGCCTGGGCGATCCCCAAGACGTCGAACAACAAGGAAGAAGCCATGCGCTTCATCAGCTTCGCCACGTCGCCCCAGCGGCTCGCGGAGCAGGCGCAGCTCATCGCCTATGGGCCGATGCGCAAATCCGCCGTCGCCTTGGTGGGCAAGCATCCCATCATCCATGTGGAGATGCAGGAATACCTGCCGACGGCGCCCCAGAACTTCAAGAAGGCGCTCAA
>CAZHCN010000094.1:0-8978 GCA_964530895.1 uncultured Methyloceanibacter sp.
TTGGGGTCGAGCGAGGGGCTTTACGCCATCCTCGGCATGGGCGCGGTCACGGCCGCCGTGCTCGGCGCGCCCATCTCGACCACGGTCATGGTGTTCGAGCTGACCGGCGGCTTTGCGCTCAGCCTGGCGCTGCTCCTCACCGTGGCGATTGCCAACGGCATCTCACAGGCGATCCTCGGCCGGTCCTTCTTCCAGATGCAGCTCGAATCGCGCGGCATCGTATTGCACGAGGGGCCGTACCGCATGGTGATGAAGGAGATCCGCGTGTGCGACTTCATGCGGCCGCTTGGCGAGGGGGAGACCAGCACGCTCCCCGAAGCGGAGCGCGAGCGCGCGCTGCGGTCGGACGAGACGCTGGAGACGGCGCTGCGCGCCTTCGACGCGCTCGGCGCCGAACGGCTTCCCGTGGTCGATCCCCATGACCGGAGCAAGATGGTCGGTTGGGCGAACCAGGTGCGGGCGCTTCATCTGTTCAACAAGGAGCTCATTGCCGCGAGCGTCGAAGAGCATCGCTAGGGGTTCGCCGCGGCTTCGTCCGGGGCGCGTGCCGTGTCGTCTTCGCCGGGTTGGGACGAAAAGTATTTCTCGAACTTGTCCGGCTGGCCGTCGAACGCTTCTGCGTCCGCGGGCGGCGTGCCCTTCGCCACGATGTTCGGCCAGATCTGCGCATACTCGGCGTTCAGCTTCAGCCATTTGTCGAGACCGGGCGCGGTGTCGGGGACGATCGCCTCGGCCGGGCATTCGGGCTCGCATACGCCGCAATCGATGCATTCGTCCGGGTGGATGACGAGCATGTTCTCGCCCGCGTAGAAGCAGTCGACCGGGCAGACCTCCACGCAGTCCATGTATTTGCACTTGATGCAGTTCTCGGTGACGACGTAGGTCACGGCGCGCTCCTCGGGCGGTCGTGCTCCGGCCGGTAGAACAGGGCGAGCTGGAGGCTCGTGGCGATGCGCCTTGCCTTGTCCATGAAGTTGGCGGCAAGCGCCTCCTCGAACAGCTCGCCGCAGGTCTCGGCGAACAGTGTGAGCCAGCGCTCGAACAATTGCGGCGTGAGGCCTTCGAGCTTGCGGTGGGCGGCGACCGGGTTGCCGTGATAGCGCCCGGAGGTCAGCATGATCGAGGACCAGAAATCCCGCATGGTGGCAAGATGGGGATCCCAGTCCTTGATGGCACGCGCGAAGATCGGTCCGAGATCTGCGTCCTTGCGCACTCTGGCGTAGAAGCGGTCGACAAGAAGGCGAATGGCCGGCTCGGTAATACGGTCGAAACACGCCGGCTCCTCGGCCGCGCAACTGGCGCAGCAGGCGGGACCGGGCTCTAACGCGGTTTGGCGGTGGGCGTCCATGAGACCTCCGGAACAAACATATATCCTCAGTATATGTTTCCATGCCGATTGCCAAAAAGCAATATATAAAATATAGCTTTTGACGGAAGGAATGGAAGGAGAGTCCCGTGCGGCTCACGGTCTACAGCGACTACGCGCTGCGCCTCTTGATGTATCTCGCCGTCAAGACGGACGGGCTCGCCACCATCGCCGAGATCGCCGATGCCTACGGCATCTCGCGCACCCACCTCATGAAGGTGGCGCATGAGCTCGGCGTCGCCGGCTACGTGGAGACCGTGCGGGGGCGGGGCGGGGGCTTGCGGCTGGCCCGCCCACGCGAGGCCATCTCGCTCGGCGCGGTGGTCCGGCACACCGAGCCCGACATGGCGCTGGTGCCCTGTTTCGCGCCCATCGATGCCGATTGCGCGATCGAGCGGTGTTGCGTGCTCCGGAAGGCCCTCAAACGGGCAGGCGATGCGTTCCTCGACGTGCTTGACGGCTACACGCTGGCGGATCTGGTGCGGCCGCGGAGTGCACTCCAATCACTTCTCGCCCTTTCGCCCTGAGGGCGGCGCTCGACTGTCACAAGACCGTAACAAAGCCGTCCTTTGCTCGCCTTTGGTTGAGAAGGGGCTAACCCGTGCAGTCTTTGTCGCAAGCCGTCGCGACCGTTCCGGACTCCGAGGCGCAAGCCTTGCCCGGACTCGTGTGGGCCTTTCGGTTCGAGGCTGACGGGACCGCGGAAGAGCTTGCCCCGGGCGCGCCGATCGAGGCGGGTCGTGGCTGGCTGTGGCTCCATTTCAACCTCGCCGACGCCCGGGCCTGCCGGTATTTAAAGGCAGAGCTTGCACTTCCTCCGGCGGCGACCGAGCTCCTCACGACCCCCGATCCGCACCAGCAGTTCCACGGGAAGTGCTCCTGCCTCTACGGCGTCTTCACCGATCTCGTCCGGGGGCTCGGCGGCGTGACCGACGAGATCGGCTGTCTGCATTTCGCCATGACCGAGAGGCTGTGCGTGACCGGGCGCCGTGAGCGGCTCAATGCCGTGGAGGCGACACGCCGCCTGCTCCAGACGGGATGCAAGCTCACGAGCCCGGCGGCCTTGCTGGAGACCATCGTCGAGAATGTCGCCATTGCGGTCGAGGATCATGCCGACGCGCTGGCCGAGGCGCTCGACGACGTCGAAGAGCGGCTTGTCGCCCAGGGGCTCAGCAACCAGCAGCCTTCGCTCACCCGGGCGCGCCGTCTTGCGGTGCGCCTGCACCGGCTGCTTTCGACCCAGCGGTCGTTGATCCACCGCTTCGAGCGCGACACGGTCCAGCCGAAGGACACGGCGCTCCGGGTCGAGACGAGCAAGCTGGCGCAACGCCTGGACTGGCTCGACCAGGAGATGATCGGCTTGCGCGACCGCGCGCATCTCCTGCAAGAGGAGGTCTCGCTGAAGATGGCCGACCAGACCAATCGCAATCTTCAGGTGCTCGCCATCGTGACCACCGTGTTCCTGCCGGCGACGCTGATCACGGGTATCTTCGGCATGAATGTCGGCGGCTTGCCGTTCGTGTCGAGCCACGCAGGCTTCGTGTGGGCCATGCTGCTGCTGGGTGCGGCCTCGGTCTTCGTCTTCTGGCTTCTGAAACGGGCAGGCCTGTTTGGCTGACGGCGTGCCGCGCGTCCGATCAGCGGGCGTCTTCTCTCGCCTTCTTGGCGATGCGGCGGATCTGGCTCGCCGTCGCGTTGGGGAACAGCGCGTTGAGCAAGAACAACACGCGGTACGGCCAGGGGGCGACGATGTAGCGCCTCCTTCCTTCGGCGCCGTCAAAGATGACCTTCGCGGCCTGCTCCGCCGTGAGATCCGGGATAAGGGTGGGATTGGTGCTGAGCAGGTGCTCGCGGCTGCCGGGATTGTGCTCCCAGTAGGCGGTTCCCGTGACGTTGCCGAGCACGACGAGGGTGACGAAGAGGCCGGTAGGCTTGAGCTCGGTTTGCAGCGCCTCGGCGAAGCCGGCCAAGGCCCGGCGGGCGGCGATATAGGTGGAGGCGTTGGGCCAAGCCATGTAGGAGGCCGGCGAGGTGATGAACACGATGCCGCCGCTTCTCTTCGCGATCATGGCAGGCGCGAAGGCCCAGGTCACATTGAAGGCGGCAAGATAGGGCACGTCGATCGCGGTCCGGGCCTCGTCGGGGCTCGTCTTCAGGAGCGGCAGCCAGCGCCCGGCGCCGGCGTTGTTGATGAGGAGGTCCGGCGTGCCGATCTCACCTTCGATTCGTGCGGCCAGCGCCTTGACGGCCTCGGAGCCCACGAGGTCGACGGGGAAGGCCGTCGCCGTGCCGCCGGCCTCGCGAATCGCGTGGGCCACGCCATAGAGGCGCTCGGCATTGCGGGCGAGCAGCAGGACGTGGGCGCCGGCCGCGCCATAATGCTTGGCCGTAGCTTCGCCGATGCCGCTCGACGCGCCTGTGATCACGACCAGTTTGGACGCCATCCCCCGTCCTTCTCACAGAAGCGGCGCCGGCTGTGGATTTTCATGCGCACGCCAAATTGTCGCCCGACTGTGGCACAAAGGTAACAGGGCGCGACGGAACCATCCTCGGCAGCCGTAAGATGCTGGAATCGGCTCACGCCGCCGGGATAATCTTAGCACTCTGGCTCGGCTGAAGGAGGCGTTTCGATGTCGAAGATTCGTGGCTTTGCGCTAGCATTGGTTACCGCGGGACTTTGCTTTGCTCAAGGCGCGACCGCGCAGGCGGGCTGTGTCGGGCTATCGGGCACCGCAGATGGATTCGATCACCAGACCGCGGTCGACCGGGCCCAAGCCGCTCTTGCGGAGGCCATCTCCGATCTCAAAACGCAAAAGCGCGTGAGCAGGGTCAGCGTCAGTGCGATGCGCGCCAAGCCGCAGCCCTATTGGCGCGATAGTGTCAGCTCCAACCTCTACCAGAAGCCGGACATCGTGACCTCGAAGTCCTACACGATCTGCTGGGCCGGCGTGATCTCGCCGTCCGTGTGCACCTCGGGCGCCAAGGTCTGCTGGTAACTTAAACTTTGCTTCGATCCAAAGCGGCTCTGGGAGCGTAGGCTTCCGGAGCGCTTTCTTGTGCGCGCCGTTAGTGCGCGGCGACGAGCGAGACTTTCTGCGGCCGCGTCATGAGGAAGAGCAAGGGGAGCATGGCCAGCGTGGCGATGCCGATGAACCACCATAGGTCGTTGAAGGCGAGCATCTGGGCCTGACGGCTGATCTCGTAGGCGACGGCCGGCGCCGCCTCGGGCGAGTATGGCGTGAGCCCCCGCTCGGCGAGATAGGGCAGGAGGTTCTGGTTAAAGGGCGTGACGTGGGCGGTCAGCTCGGCGAAATGGATGTGCACCTGGCGGACGTATAGCCAGCTCACCACGGCGATCGCAGCCGAGCCACCGATACCGCGCATCAGCGAATAGACGCCGGACGCCTCGTCATATTTGGCGTTGGGAATGTCGGCGAAGGCGATTGCCGTGAGGGGCACGAAGAAGAGCCCGGTGCCGACGCCCGCGACGATGCCCGGCGAGGCGATGCCCCAAAAGTCCACGTACAGCGTGAAGTGGGACATCAGCAACGTGCCGATGGCCGTGAGCACGAGGCCGCCGGCGACCAGATAGCGCGCATCGAAGATGCGGATCAGAAGGCCGCCGGTGATGGCTAGCGTCAGGGCGCTGACAAGGGCCCGCGGAATGAACAGCGTGCCGGAGGTCGATGCCGGGTAGCCCAGCAGACTTTGGGTGAACAGCGGCATGAGCGCCATGACCCCGAACAGGCTGATGCCGTAGAGGGTGATGGCGAGGGTGCCCGCGACGAAGTTGCGGTCTTTCAGCAGAGACAGGTCGATGATGTTGTCGGGCTTGTTCCAGCCCCTAAGGAAGAATGCAGCCGTGCCGAACACCGCGATGATCGTGCCGACGACGATCACCTTCGAGTTGAACCAGTCACGCGTGTGACCCTGGTCGAGAACGAACTGCAGCGCTCCGACAGCGATCACGAGAAGCGCCATGCCGACCCAGTCCGTCTTGATGTCCCTGATGGCGCGCTGCGGCAGGAAGCCGACCGATAACAGCAGGGCGACGGCGCCGATCGGGATGTTGATGTAGAACACCATCCGCCACGAATAGGTCTCGGTCAGGTAGCCGCCGAGCGCCGGGCCGATGACCGGCGCCACCATGATGCCGAGGCCGAAGATGGCAAGGGCTTGACCTGCTTTGTTGCGCGGGAAGGCATCGAGCAGGATCGCCTGGCTCAACGGCACGAGCGGTGCGCCAAAGACGCCCTGGGCCAAGCGGAAGAAGACGATGCTCTCGAGGTTCCAGGACAGGCCGCACAGCATCGACGACACGACGAAGCCGGTGATGGCGAACAGGAGCAGCCGCCTTCGCCCGAGCCAGTTGGACAGGTAGCCGGTGAGCGGCATGACGACGGCAGCCGCCACGATATACGAGGTGAGGACCCAGGTGATCTGATCGGGCGTGGCACCGAACGCCCCGAGCATGTGGGGCATCGCCACGTTGACGATCGTGATGTCCAGCACTTCGAGGATCGCCGTGAGCACCACCGCGATGACGAGCGGGATCGGCGGGCGCTCGGACTCAAGACGCGGCGGGGGCGGGGGAGGCGGCTGCTTCCGCTTGGTGGGCGGCTTGCCGCCCCGACCTTTACCGCCAGCACCCTGTTGGCGGCTCATTGCTTCCCTTCGGTATTTTCTGCGGTGGTATCGACGGTCACGTCGGCGCTGGCGCCGACGCGCAAGGGCTTGTCCGGATTAGGCGGGGTCGTGATCTTGATGCGCACGGGGAAGCGTTGGGTGACCTTGACCCAGTTCCCGGTCGCATTCTCCGGCGGCAGCACCGAGAAGATAGCGCCGGAGCCGGCGCTGATGCTCTCCACCGTGCCGTCGAGCTTGAGGCCCGGATACATGTCGAGGGTGATGGTCGCCGGCTGGCCCGGCTTGATGCGGGCGAGGTCGGTCTCCTTGAAGTTGGCATCGACCCACCACGTGTCGCCCTCGATAAGGGCGAAGACAGGATGGCCCGCCTGAACGACGGTGCCGGGCCGCAGGGTCACATTCGCGAGCCAGCCGGTACCGGGCGCAACGACATGGGTCCTGACCCAGTCCTCGGTGGTCTTGTCGAGCTGGGCCGCCGCGCCGCGAAGCTGGGTGGTCGGCGTCGTCACCGTGATCTTCTTGTCTTGTGCCGCGCTGAAGGCGGTGTGGGCGTCGGTGTAGGCGGTGAGCGCGTCGTGCCACCCCTTCAAGGCGTCAGTGAGCTCTTGCGACGGCGCATCGCCCTTGTTTTGCGCGGTTTTGGCGTCGCGGTATTTCGCGATTGCATCTCCTAGAGCGCTGCGCTTGGCTTCGAGGGTCGTCGCGGCATTCTTCAGGTCGTCGCCCGCCGTGCCGGCGGCCGAGGCGGCCGCGTCGAACTGGGCGCGGGCATTGCGCAGCGCCGCCTCGTAGGGCGTTGAATCGATGTCGAAGAGGGGATCGTCCGTGGCCACTTTGTCGTCATCCGCGGCGTAGACGTAGGTGACGGGGCCCGTGACCAGCGGCGCGACGCGCACGATATCGGCGCCGGTATAGGCGTTGTCGGTCGAGGGGTAGATCGCGGCGTAGCGCCAATAGCCCAGCACGCCGCCGACCGTCACGACCAACAGGGCCAACAGCGCAAACCAGCGGTTCCGGTTCGATGACTTCGCGGGAGCTTGCGTGGAAATCGTAGCGTCCTGATTCACGTCGTTGTCTACCTCGGTTGCGGCTGTCGGATGGAGGATCGGAGAAGTTTCAGGACCGGCAAATCAAGGTGAAGCGCGGCAGAATGATGACGAGCCATAAACCGCTTGGACGACACCCGCAAGAATTCCTTGGCTTTCGGCGGGTGAGGCAGGTTTCCGGCGGCAAGAAACCGCGCTGTGACCGTCGCCTCAAGCCCAATCCTTTGCCCGCCGCGTTTCATTCTTGGCCTCGACCCGGCTCGACTTGCGTTCCTGCTTGATCGGCTTCAAATTGGGCCAAATCCAGGGCGCTCCCACATCCGCCGGCATCGGGGCCGGCAGATCTTCCGCTTTTCAGACCGCCGGCTTGAGCGGTTCTTTGTTCATGGAAACAGGCGTAGAACGAGGAAGGGGGCACTATGAGCACATCCAAATACATCGCGCGACTGATCGGTCCGCTGCTGCTGATCTTGGGGCTCGGCATGGCGTTCGGGCTTGCGGCGTCCCCCCACGCCTATCTGGAAATGATGAAGCAGTTCACGGGGACGCCAGGCTTCGTCTTCGTTCTCGGCATGCTGGCGCTGGTCGCCGGCCTCGCCATCGTCAACGCGCATAATCTCTGGGTCGCGGACTGGCGCGTCATTATCACCGTTCTCGGGTGGGTCGCGGTCATTCGCGGCATCGTCAGCCTGCTGTTTCCGTTGAGACTTCAGTCCGTGGCCGAGCACATGATGGCAAGTCCCACGGGGCCGGTCGTCGGGGCGGTGATCATCGTGGTGCTGGGCGCTTTTCTCGCGTGGGTGGGCTACGAGGATCTTTGGCAGGAACAGCCGGCCTCGCAAGCCACGGCCAAGCCCGCCCGGACGCGGGCGGCGCGCAAGACGGCCGCGGCGCCGAAGACCGCGGCGCGCGTCCGGAAGACCGCGAAGCGCGCGGCGCCTGCGCGGAAGACCACGAAGCGGGCCCCGCGCAAACGCAGCTGAGACGGTACACGCGGCCCCCTTTCGGAGCGGGGCGCGCGGGTCTACATTGAATGTGTTCCGAGGGGAGCCCCAGGCAGGGGCTGAGAGTCCGTTGTCTGGCAATTTGCCAAGACCGGTGCGGAGACCCTTCGAACCTGATCCGGATCATGCCGGCGAAGGGACGGGAACTTGCCTCCTTCTCCTTTGTCCGGCTTGACCGTCGGCGCTTCGCGCCCAAGGAGTTTGAGACCATGACTCTCCACGACAAGACGCTTCGCGACAAGACAATGACCGCGCCGGAGGTCACGACGGGTCCGCTGGCCGGAAGCCGCAAGGTCTACTCCGCGCCCCAAGGCCACGACACCATCCGCGTGCCGTTCCGCGAGATCGGTCTTTCAAACGGAAGCACGTTCCGGGTCTACGACCCGTCGGGGCCGTATACCGACACCGATGCCACCATCGACGTGAAGAAGGGACTTGCTCCTTTGCGCACGCCTTGGATCGAGGCCCGCGGCGGCGTTGAGTCTTACGAAGGCCGCGCGGTTCGACCCGAGGACAACGGCGATGTGGGCGAGGCACATCGCGCGCAAGGCTTTGAAGGCACGCGGGCGCCGTTGCGCGGGCTTCCCGGCAAGCCGGTGACCCAGCTCGAGCTGGCCCGCGCCGGCATCGTCACGGCCGAGATGGTCTATATCGCCCACCGCGAGACTCTCGGGCGCCAAGCCGCCGCCGAAGCAGCGCAAAGCCGCCTCGACGATGGCGAGAGTTTCGGCGCAGATCTGCCGGCCTTCGTCACGCCGGACTTCGTGCGCGACGAGGTGGCGCGCGGCCGCGCCATCATCCCGGCCAACATCAATCACCCCGAGTCGGAGCCGATGATCATCGGCCGCAACTTCCTCACGAAGATCAACGCCAATATCGGCAACTCCGCCGTGACGTCGTCGGTCGAGGAAGAGG
>CAZHCN010000095.1:0-8942 GCA_964530895.1 uncultured Methyloceanibacter sp.
GACGTGTGTCAGCGCCTCCGCCAGGATGGCCAGCACACGCCAATCCTCATGCTGACCGCCATGGATGCGCTGGAGGACAAGATCAAGGGCATCAAGCTCGGCGCCGACGACTACCTTACCAAGCCCTTCGACTTCGACGAGCTCCTCGTCCGCATCGAGGCGCTGGTGCGCCGCTCACACCATTTTGCCCAGAGCTCGAACGTCCTCAAAGTGGCCGATCTCGAGCTCGACCGAGATCTCCTCGAGGTGACCCGTGGCGGCGAGCCCATCAAGCTCACGGCCAAGGAGCTAGCCATCCTGGAGCTTCTCATGGGAGCGCCTGGCCGGGTGTTCTCGCGCACCAGAATCCTCAACCAGGTCTGGGGCTACAGCGAGGACCCGCTGACGAACGTCGTCGACGTCTATATCGCGCGGCTCCGGCGCAAGATCGACACCGAAGGCCGCGAGCACTTGATCGAGACGGTGCGTGGCCACGGATACCGGCTTAAGGCGCCGACCTGATGCAGATCGGCCTCGCCTCATACGTTCAAGGACGGCCGGCGCAAACCGGGCAGCCACGGAATGGAAACTTGCTATGTGGAGTCAGATCGGTAGATTATGCTCCGCCACTCTCGCCGATTGCGCGCCATAACCCATCCGGGCCTCGCCACAGGGCCACGGTTGCGCTTGCCCGTCCGCGGCGACAGGACTCCGAAGGCGCGCCGGGTGGCAAGTCCCAAAGAGCTTGGATTAGAAACATAACCAACGTGGAGGAGCCCCGTTGCGGTCACGTCTGTTAGCTTTTGTGCTCTTCGCTGTGGCGAGCCTGGCCGTCGTGCATGGCGCGCAAGCTGCGAACAAGATCAAGATAGGCGTTCTGAAGTTTGGAACGGTCAGCTGGCTGCTCGACACCATCCAAGCCAACGGCCTCGACAAGGCGGAAGGGATCGAGCTCGACATCGTGCCCCTGGCGAGCACGCAAGCCACCACCGTGGGGCTGCAGGCTGGCTCGCTCGACATCGTGGCCACCGATTGGCTGTGGGTGTCGCGCGAGCGCACCAATGGCGCTGATTTCTCCTTCGTTCCCTTCACCACCGCGCTCGGCGCGATCATGGTGCCTCCCGATTCTCCCATCAAGACGCTCGCCGATCTCAAGGGGAAGACGCTTGGCATCGCCGGCGGACCGCTCGACAAGAGCTGGCTATTGATCGTCGCCTACGCGCTGCGGACCGCCAATCTCGATCTCCGCACCGAGACGACCCAAGAGTACGGCGCGCCCCCTCTCCTCAACGAAAGAGCCAAGCAGGGCGAGATCGATGCCGTGCTCAACTTCTGGCCTTACGCGGCGCGCCTGGAAGCGGAGGGCTTCAAGCAGCTGATCAGCCTTGAGGATGTCGCGCGCGAACTCGGCGCCAAAGGCGAGGTCTCCATGGTCGGCTTCGTCTTCAGCGACCATTGGGCGAACGAAAATCGCGAGGCAGTTCAAGGCTTTCTACGCGCCGCGGCTAAGGCCGACGAGTTGCTCGCCACCTCGAATGCGGAGTGGGACAGGCTGAAGCCGCTAATGTCGGCCAACGATCCCGCCTTCACCGAGGCGACCTTCGAAGCGTTGCGGCGGCGTTATCGCGAAGGCATTCCCGAACGCGCCAGTGCTGCCGATGAGGCCGATGCGAAGGTCCTCTATCAGTTCCTGCGCGAGCTTGGCGGCAAGAAGCTGGTGGGCTCGGGTACCGAGCTCGCGCCCGGAACCTTCTGGCACGGGGCCGAGCAGTGAGCATTACCTTCGCCCGCGCCGAAACTGGTCCAGGCATGCGCCTGCTGCGCGGCCCTTGGGTCTCGATCATTTCGGTCTTGGGCTTCCTGCTCGTGTGGTACGTCGCCGCCGAGATCGCTCAGAGCCGCCTGCTGCCGGGCCCCGTTGCTGTCGTGCAATACATCTACGAGGAGACGGTGCAGGGCGTGCTCCTAGCCGAACTCGGCATCACACTGTGGCGAGTGGTCGCCTCTTTCGTCGTCGCCATGATCATCGGCAGCGCCTTCGGCCTGGCCATGGGCCAGATGCCGGCGCTCAACCGGGCGCTCGATCCTTGGTTGATCGTGCTCCTGAACTTGCCGGCCCTTGTCATCATCATTCTCGCTTATGTGTGGTTCGGCCTGAACGAGGCCGCCGCGATCGGCGCGGTTGCGCTGAACAAGATTCCGAACGTGATCGTGACCTTGCGCGAAGGCGCGCGCTCCCTCGATCCGGGCTTGAACGAGATGGCCCGGGCTTACCGGATGACGCCCTGGAGCAAGTTCCGCAATGTCACGCTGCCGCAGCTTCAACCCTATTTCGCCGCCGCCTCACGCACCGGCATTTCGCTGATCTGGAAGATCGTGCTGGTGGTCGAGCTGCTCGGCCGGCCGAACGGCGTCGGCTTCGAGCTTCATCTCAACTTTCAACTTTTCAATGTGACCGCGATCCTCGGCTATACGCTGGCCTTTGTGGCCGTCATGCTCGCGATCGAATACCTGTTGGTGCAGCCCCTTGAACGATATTCAACACGCTGGCGTAACAAGCCAGTTTAAGATCCGCATCGCGGAGAAGACGCATATCGGGGCTGACGGCACCAGGCTGACAGCGATCCGCGATTTCGTCCTCGATCTCGAGCCTGAGAGCATGACCGTGCTCATGGGGCCGTCGGGCTGCGGCAAGACCACGCTGCTCAGGATCGTCGCTCAGCTCGACGACCAGTTCGATGGTGAGATTCAGATGCCCGCCAGCGCGCGCCTCGGCTTCATGTTCCAGGAGCCGCGGCTACTGCCCTGGCGCACGGTGAGGCAGAATATCGAGCTCGTCGCGGCACTGGGTTTCACCGAGGAGGACCTCGACAGGCTCGCGCACGGTGTCGGCATCGCCGACATGTTGCCGCGCTATCCGCAGGAGCTGTCGCTCGGCCTAGCGCGGCGTGTGGCACTCGCCCGCGCCTTTTCCACCAGGCCAGATCTTCTTCTTCTGGACGAGCCTTTCGTCTCGCTCGACGAGAAGACCGCCGACCGCTTGCGGCGTCTCCTGCTCGACGTCTGGTCAGCACGGCCGACCACGGCGGTCCTCGTGACACATAACGCGCGCGAGGCCATCCAGCTTGCCGATCAGCTCGTGCTGCTCGCGCCGCGGCCCACTCACGTGATCGCCGTCGAGACCATCGAGATCCCGCAAGCCAAGCGAGACCACAAGACCGTCGACAAGATCCATGACGACCTGTTGGAGCGCTACCCGGCGAACTTCTCGAACGTCTGACGGCAGCGGCCGCCCGCACCCTTAGGCCGGCGCCGCGACCTTCCGCTGCTGGATGCCGCGTGAGGGGTCGTAGGCCCAGACGGACAGCGCGAGGAACACCAGCGTGCAGCCAGCCACGATGCCGAGCGCTTCCCAATTCATCTTCATATAGAACGCGAAGCGGATCAGCTCGACAGCCCAGGTGAAGGGGTTGTAGAGGCACACATAATAGAGGGTCAGGCTGCCCTCACGCATCTTCCACAGCGGATAGAGCGCCGACGAGGCGAAGAACATCGGAAAGATCACGAAGTTCATGATACCGGCGAAGTTCTCGAGTTGCTTGATGGTCGATGACAGCAGCATGCCGAGCGCGCCGAACATCATGCCGGTCAGCACGAGCGCCGGCAGCGCCACCAGATAGCCCCAGACCGGCAGCTCAACGCCGCACAGCCACGCGACAAGAAGGAAAGTATAGACCTGGGCCAACGACACCAGCACGCCGGCGAAGAGGCGCGACACCAGCAGGAACCAGCGCGGCAAGGGCGTGGTCAGCAGCACGCGCATCGATCCCATCTCGCGGTCGTAAACCATGGAGAGCGAACTCTGCATGCCCTGAAAGAGCTGGATCATGGCGAGTAGGCCAGGCGTGATGTAGACGTCGTAAGTGATGTACGTCTCGTAGGGCGGGATAATCGAGATGCCAAGCGCCGCACGGAAGCCAGCAGCGAAGATAATAAGCCAGATCAGCGGCCGGACTAGCGCGGCCAGGAGCCGCTCCCGCTGCTGCAGGAAGCGCAAGAGTTCCCGCCACACGATGCCGTAGAAGGCGCGCAGGTAGTGCATGAAGCTCACGCGGCGACATCCTCCTCGGCGTCGCCCCCGATGAGAAGCTTAAACGCGCCGCCGAGGGTCTTGGCGCCGGTTTCCGCCACCACCTCCTTCGCCTCGCCACGCGCCACGATCCGCCCGCGATCGAGCACGAGCAGATCGTCGTCTGGCTCGATCTCGTCGAAGAGATGGGTCGCCCACAACACGCCGATATTGTCACTGCGCGCCAGCGCATGGATGTGCCTCACGATCGCCGACCGCGTTGGGTCGTCAAGACCGATCGTGGGCTCGTCCAGAAGAAGGAGCTTCGGGCCATGCAGGAGCGCGCGGGCGATCTCGACCCGCCGACGATGCCCGCCATTGAGCGATCGCACCTTCTCCGCGATCCGCTCCTTCATATCGAGCGCGTCCAGGGCACGGTTCATGCGCTCATCCGCCTCTTTACGCTTCAAGCCTCTGAGCGCCGCGAAGTAGCGCAAGTTCTGCCTAACCGTGAGGTCGAGATCGAGGGTCGGCTGCTGGAACACAACACCGAGCGGTCCAAGCGCCTTGAAGCCCGACTCTGAAGCAGAACGGCCATCGATCTCGATACGGCCCGTCGGCGCATCGAAGAGCCGGGTAATCAGCGAAAAGAGAGTGGTCTTGCCGGCACCGTTCGGGCCGAGCAAGGCGGTGACTTTGCCCGGATAGACATCGAAGCTCACGTCATCGAGCGCGTGCTTTGAGCCGTACCAGTAGGACACGTCCTTGACCGACAGGACCGGAACGCGGTCGGATCCATCGCTGGGAGCTTCTTTTTGCATGGGTCTTTAGGACAAATGGGAGCTGACGCTCCGCTCCTTGAAGGCTCGTTTCCTCGCCCCACAGATAGCGCCGCTCCGCCCCTTTCACAAGCCTCAGGGGTACCAACCTTGGCAACACTGTTTGCTTAACTAAGCAAGGCGAGAGGCTTGGCAAAAAAAGAAGCCGCCCCGAAGGGCGGCTTCCGTTGTCTTCGAACTTCCAGAGTGTGGATTAGAAGAAGATGATGCCACCAAGCTGGAAGATATCGTTGTCGTCAAAGCCAGCGCTATGATTTCTCGTGCCGTTGTCGTTGTTCACGAAGTCGAACTCGGTCACGTTCATGTGCTGCCAGCGGGCGAACACATGCATCGCAGCGGAGTCGATTTCCTGCACAGCACCGAGACCCCAACGCTGAACCTGAGAGTTGTAGATCGAGCAGTTGCCGCCCGGGCAGGCCGGAGTAAAGCTGGCGACACCGTCGATATTCCCAAGGCCGTACATGTCGTTGTACTCATAGAACTCGCCGTACAGCACGGTCGCACCGAGCGGGTTCCAGGTCCGCTTGATGAAGGGCTTCAGGCCCCAGCTGTTGGTATCCGGCAGAGCAGCGCCAGTCAGCTGGCTCAGGCAGAGATTACCGCCGGCACCGGGGCAGTTCGCAGCATTCGCGCTGACATCTTCCCAGTTACCCGTGGCGTAGATACCCAAACCTGAGGGCACATGCATGATCGTGCCGCCAGCCTGATGGTAGCTCTCTTGATTGCCGTTCAGCGGGTTGGACTCGAGATAGGTGTAGGCATAGGCCAACGACACTTTGAAGTTGCCCCAATCCTTGTTGTAGAACGCGGCGATATCCCAGAAGTTGGAGTCCGACGTGTTCGGATGGATCAGTAACGCCCCAATACCCGTCCGAGCAAAGTCGTCATTCAGGATGGCCGGAACAACGTCCGCCGTGCCGTATGACGTCTCGAAGCGGAAGCCGCCCCACGTCGGCGAGTCGTAGCGAACCGCAGGCTCTGCCGCGCCGAAGCAGTCGGCACCAGGTGCGACAGCCGACGAGCAAAGCAGGAGGTCGTTGTAGGCGCCGGCAAGTCCACCACCCTTAGCCTTCAGGCCCAACCCGCCGCCTTCGAAGAGCACCGAGTTCGACTCGATCACGCTGCCGGAGATGTCGGCCAGAACGGCGGGGTTGTCAGAAGCCGGGCTCAGATGACCCCAGTTCAACGTGCCGTACTTGTCGCTCTTGATGTACATGTACGAGTAGAGCGTGTTGATCGTGCCGTAGGAGCTGCCGTAGAGCCGCTGATTCACACCCGCGTACTCGTCGGTGGCGTTGCTGTTGATGCCATACGTGCTGCCAGGGATCGTGACGGTGATGTTGTAACCGCCGGTCCACCCGGGAGCGATCGTCGCCGAACCGGTGATGGCGAAGCGCGAGCCAAGGTCATAGTCCTTGTCGCCAACGGCAAAGCCGTTGCCCGCACCGCTGTCGTACCAGTTCATGGTCTTGACGACCCAACCGGAGATCGTCACCGACACCTTCTTGTTGCCCTTACGGACGGTCGTCGCCTCAAGCTCGGCCACCCGCTCTTCAAGATCCGCGCAGCAGTCCCCACCCAAATCAGCAGCCTTGACCGGGGTGCTCATCGCATAGCCCCAGAAAGTCATGCCAAGTGCGGCTGCGATGGCGATGCGGCTGGATGTTTTTGTCAGTCCCCCAAACATTTCCATCTCCACCTTCCCTGATAAATTGCCTAAACCAAACTCTCGCTTCGAATTCGCCTTTCGGCCCTGCATCGGTGAAATCCCATCGAAAGCGGTCAGAAATCCCCCGACAGAGAGTTCTAGTTCTGCTTATACGCGTTCCCGCAGGAAGGTAAATTGCTATCAAAGCGGGCGTGGACGTTTTTGGCCTTCTTGTGACATTTCCGCCACGAACTTTGCGCCCCCGAAAGGCCCTCGATCCCGACGGCTACAATGCCAAAAAGCAGCGCATTGTCAATGGATTAGCGGGAACGCCCGGCGCCTGGCAGACGACGCTGTTTCAGCCTCGATAAGAGGCATACGTCCTTCCCTTCGCCCCCTTCCTGCCCAATCCGTAAACAGGGCCGCGCGCATTAATCATGCAAAGTTCCGATTCTCCCTTGTGCCCTAGCGCGTTAGAGCGTTCCCATACGAATTGGGGCTCGCGGAGACCCCTATCCTGGTCTAAAAAGCGCCGTCCGCGGTCGGGTTTGTCTTCGGGCGGGTCGGCGTTTTCGGCCGAGACACGTGAGTCGCGAATTGCCGCCGGAGCGAACAGACGGTGAACGATTCTGAGCACAACCCACGGCTCAAGGACCTTCGGGTCCTCGTCGTCGAGGACGAGGCGCTTATCGCGCTCCAGCTCGAGGACATGCTGACGGAATTGGGCTGTGCCGTTATCGGCCCAGCCAGCCGCGTGGGCCAGGCGCTCGAACTTCTCGACGGGGAGCCAGTGGAGGCCGCGGTGCTCGACGTCAATATCGCCGGCGAGCTGGTCTATCCCGTCGCCGATGCGCTCAAGAACCGTGGTTTGCCTTATATTTTCGTCACCGGATACGGCGCATCGGGCCTAACCGAGCCTTATCGCAGGCGCCCGGTCCTGGAGAAGCCCTTTGCCCGGCGCGAGCTCCTGCGGGCGATTCTCGACACTCTGCGGGAGCAATAGGAGCGCCGGCGAGCCTAGGCCAAGCCGCCTAAAGTCGGCGCAGGCTGCGGCACGCGGCCCAGACGCAGTTCGTTCAAGCCAGGCTTCCAAGCCCCACCACTGCCTTGCGACAGGGTGAGACTCGCCCCGGCAAAAGACAGTACCAAGAGTGCGGCGCAACCGGCGCCGAGTAGAAAGCACGAAGCAGAACTCCGGGCAGAATCGTGGGATCGGTTCGGGAACATGGACACCTTTTCCCCATTACTGTTCTTGTACCGGCTCTAACGGCCGGCAGAGCAATAACTACCAAAGACTCCTTTTGGTTTCGTAAAATGCCCTCAGGCCCGCCACAGCCGATCGAGAAGCGGTCACCATTGAGCCAGGTCAAGGTTCGGACGGCCAGATGAGCGGTATGCGACAATAGAACTGGCCCAAGATTGCCCACCAGTCCTTGTGACCGCCGCTCTCTTGGGCTAACTAGCTGGGTAGGACCCGGTACGGTGTGAACTTTTAAGCAAGCGGCACAAGAACTTGCGCAATCCGGGTATGAAGAGCCATATCCATCCTGTTCAGCCAATAGCTGGGTGCCGTTGGCGGACGCCAATGGTCTAGGGGAACGGAGACAGATGGATTACGAGGATCGCTTCCGTCGGCATCTTGAGTCGCTGCACAGCGAAGGCCGGTATCGCGTATTTGCCGACCTGAAGCGGCGCTGCGGAGCCTATCCGACGGCCGATCACTTCACGGAAAGCGGCGTCCGCGGCGTCACGGTCTGGTGCTCCAACGATTATCTCGGCATGAGCCAGCATCCCAAGGTGCGCGCCGCCATGCATGAGGCGATCGACACGGTTGGCGCCGGCTCCGGCGGCACCCGCAACATCTCCGGCACGACTCACTACCACGTCGAGCTCGAGGCCGAGCTCGCCGACCTCCACGGCAAGGAGGCGGCGCTGCTGTTCACGAGCGCGTATATCGCCAACGACGCGACGCTTTCCACGCTCGCCCGCCTGATGCCGGGCCTCGTGATCTTCTCCGACGAGAAGAACCATGCCTCGATGATCGAAGGCATCCGCCATGGCGGGGGCCCAAAGCACATCTTCCGCAACAACGACATCGGCCATCTCGAGGAGCTGCTCAAGAAGGTGCCGCTCGAGACGCCCAAGATCATCGCCTTCGAGAGCGTCTACTCCATGGACGGCAATATCGCCCCGATCGGTGCGATCTGCGATCTCGCGGAGAGGTACAACGCGCTGACCTATCTCGATGAGGTGCACGCGGTCGGCCTCTATGGCCCGCGTGGCGGCGGCATCGCCGAGCGGGACGGCGTCATGGACCGCGTCGACATCATCAACGGCACGCTGGCCAAGGGCTTTGGCGTCATGGGCGGTTATATCGCGGCGAGCAAAGCCTGCTGCGACGCCATCC
>CAZHCN010000096.1:0-8900 GCA_964530895.1 uncultured Methyloceanibacter sp.
CCTGGCCGCCGACTTTGTCGGCAAATGCCGACGAGACCTTGTTCCTCTGTTTGAAGAAGAAGCCGATCGTCTGTCTCACCTGAGCCGTTTTGCAGCGCCACGAGCGCGATGATCTCATCGATCTGCCACGCGCTGCGCTGATCTGCGGTCGTCGCGGGCTCGATGTCGCCGGCGCGCGCGGCCTCGATGTCCGCAACGCTGCACATGAAAGTGCCATCGAGAAGGCCCTTGGGATCCAATCTCGCGATGCTACGCGCGCAGAAACCATCGTGGTCTCCACAACCTCTGACGAGTAGTGTAGATTCGTTACACGTTTTTGTCACGGACGCCTCTGGTTCGGCATTCTCGACGACATCTCCTTCGGGGTGTGATGGCCGTGCTCCCCTGGCGTCGATAGCGGGACCCGCCATGACTGCTCGCCTTGCTGCCATGCTCATCGCGTTCGCGATCCTTGCCATTGCGCCGGCGTCCGCGGAGGACACCGAAGCGCCGACGAATGTAAAGCTCCCCTCCGTGGCGGACTTTGACTCGTTCGTGCTCACGCCGTCGTACGAACGTCGGGTGATCGTGATGGCCTGGGCGGCTTGGTGCGATCCGTGCCGGAAGCTCCTCGGCCCGCTGGTGAAGATCGCCGCGCGCGAGAAAAAGATTCCGATCGTTCTCGTCGACATCGACACGCAGTTGGAGGTGCTGTCGGGGATACGCATCACTGCAATTCCCGTTCTTATCGCTTATCGGAACGGGGAACCCGTCGGCGCGCTCGCCGGTGCCGTGGTGAGCGATGCGGAACTCTCAAAGTTCGTATCCGGCGCCCCCTGATGCCGTCCCCTGCGAAAGCGCTGTTAGCGGCCGCTGCTTGCTACCCTCCGTAATCGTACGTAGAGCGCGCCTTCGCCGCCGAGCCGCCGCGGCGCCTCCGAGAAGCTGACGATCAGCGGCGCGAGGTCGCCGTGGCTGAGCCAATGCGGCACCACCTGGCGCAGCACGCCCCGCGCCTCGCTTTCGTAGAAGCTCGTCCCCTCCTCCTCGCGAAGCGACCCTTTGCCGGTGATGACCAGCACGTGGCGGTAGTCCTTGCCTTGCGCCCATTTGAGGAACTTGCGGAGCGCGACATGCGCGTCCCGCTGGCGCATGCCGTGAAGGTCGAGCCGCGCTTCCACCGCGAGCGCGCCCTTTTCGAGCTTCCGCGCCGTCTGCCGGTCGAGCCCGCCGGTATGCGGGGCGTGACTGGGCCGTGCGAGCTTCGGCGCCGGCGCCGATTTGGCGCCGGCCTTCGCTGCCTTCGCCTTAGGTTGCAGCGCGGGCTTCGGCGGGGTGGCCACCCGCGTGATGCGGTTCTTCTTCTTGAGCGGCGTCGCGGTCTGGGCGATCCGCGCCCAGAGCGCGGCATCGTTCTCGATGTCCGAACCGCGTTTGTCGCTGTCCCGCTTGCCCATGCCCGGACCATAGCGCGAACGTCTTAAGGCTTCGGGAGAAACACGTGGAACCGAGCCGCGTGGCGGGTACGCCCGGCAATCGCGCCGGCGGCTTCCCCCGTGCCCCAGAAAATGTCGCCGCGCTGGGGCCCGCGGATCGCGGAGCCCACGTCCTGGCCGACCATCAGACGCCGGAAGGGGCACCCGTCCGGCATCTCGAGGTCGGCCACCGTGACGAAGACCGGCGTTCCCAGCGGAATGTACTCGGTGTCGATGGCGAGGCTCCGCCCCGGCGTGAGCGGCACGCCCTCCGGCCCGAGAGGGCCGTCGCGCGCCTCATCCGCGCTCAGGGTCCGGAAGAACACATAGGATTTGTTCTCCTCCATCAGCGCGCGCCCGCGCATCTGGTCGGCGCGAAGCCAGGCTTTGACCGTGTCCATGTCGATCTCGTCGGGCGTCATCTCGCCGCGCGCGATGAGCACCTTGCCGATCGACGTGTAGGGATACCCGTTCTTGCCCGCGTAGGTCAGGCGCACGTTCGACCCGTCGTCGAGATGCACGAGGCCCGAGCCTTGCACCTGCATGTAGAACAGCTCGATCGCGTCATCGAGATAGAGCAGCGCGAGCTCGCGGCCCTCGAGAGCGCCCGCCCAGATCTCGGCGCGTGTGTAGTAGGGAACGCGGCCTTCGGCCGTCTCGCGGAAGCCTGTGACGCGGTCGTTGAAGCGGGCTCGCTCCGTCTCGCTTGCGACCGTGACGAGATCGTCGGGCCGTCCGTAGACAGGAACGCAGAATTGCGCGCCGCGCGTCCGCGCACCGTTCACCTCCGGCTCGTAATAGCCGGTGACGAAACCGGGCGCGCCGCCCTCGACCGCATGCGGCACGAAATATTTCTCGAAGAAAGCGCGCGCGGCTTCGCACCCGGCTTCATCGCCGAGCGCAAGCGCCGCGGTGCAGGCAGCATCACGGCGCGGCGCCTTGCGGCATGAGTTGAGATAGGCGCGAAACGCCGCCGCGCAGTCGTCGCCGGCCCAGCCGTCGAGCTCAGCGAACGCAACAGGCTTGAAGGTGACCGGCGCGCGGTCCAATGACGTGGCAGGCTAGTTGGCCGCCTCGGTGGCGACCAGCTTCCAGTTGGGGTTCCGGGACGCGGTCTCGCGGCAGAACGTCCAGATGTCGGTGACCTCGCGGACCTTCTTGGGGTCGCCCTCGACCACCTCGCCGTCCGCATCGCGCGTCACCGAGATCAGCTCGCTCACGAACTTCACCGTGACGAAGGCCTGCTTGTCCTTGACCTCGGCCTCGATGATGTCGGCCTTGTCGATGCCGACCAGCGTCGATTGCAATGTCTCGCCGCGCTGCTCGCGCTCGGTGATCGCGCGCTCGAAACCATCGAGAACGTCCTTGCCGAGCAGCTGCGCCAGCGCCTTCTCGTCGCCGTCGGCGAACGCCGCCACGATCATCTCGTAGGCCATCTTGGCGCCATCGAGGAACTGGCCGGGATCGAAGCCGGGATCTGCCTTGATCAGCGCGGTGAGCGACTTGCCGAGCGGGCTGTCCTTGGCCGCGTAGCGCTCGAGCCGCTCCTCGATGTCCTCGGGCGACGGCCCCGCCATCTCGACCGGAGCCGGCTGGCCGGAACGGCCTTGAGGCAGCGCCACCACGGTCCCTTCAGGCGCGCCGGCCTGCTTGGCATCGGGACGCGTATAGGGATCGTAAGGCGGCCGTTCGTTGCCCGTGCGACGGCCGAGCACGCTGCGCAGCCGGATAAAGATCACGACCGCGAGCACTAAGAACAGCAGCGTATAGATATCGAAAGCTTCACTCATGCCTTGCTGCCACCCGCCTCTGGAATGCGGAACGCTCTAGGGGTGGATATTGTTGCGCGCCTAGAGATTTGCCAGCGGGAGCCCTGTGCCGCAGGCAGAAAATTTCATCCCGACCGCAGCATTTCCGGCCCAACTTACGGCATTCCCCGATGCGAAGCCAACCCTAAACACCTTTGCACTTAATTTAGGCTCAAACCTTGGCAGCCTCCGAATTGCAGCCCCTATCATCCCGTGCTAGCCAGCAGGTTGAAGCCGCGCGGAGGGCATTTTCATGGCCAAGAAGGACGATCAGGCGAAGAAGACGAACGGCGATGGGCCCGCACCGGAGGCCGCGCCCGCCGGAGTGGCTGCGTCACAATCGAAGCCCGGTGCCCGGCCCGGACCTGATGCGCAACTCGCCATCCTCGCCCAATATGTCAAGGATCTGTCATTCGAGAGCCCCGGCGCACCCGAGACGCTGCAAGGGCCCGGCGAAAATCCGCAGTTGAAAGTGGGCGTCAACGTGAGTGGAGGTCCGCGCGGCGAAGACCTCTACGAGGTCGTGTTGAACTTCGAGGCGCACGCGAGAAGCGACGCTGGCGTCATCTACAATGTCGAGATCGCCTATGGCGGGGTCTTCCGCCTGAGCAACATTCCCCAGGATGTGCTCCAGCCGGTGCTATTCGTCGATTGCCCGACGATCCTGTTCCCGTTCGTGCGTCGTGTTCTCGCCGACGTGGTGCGCGATGGCGGCTTCCCGCCGCTGATGCTCGACCCGATCGATTTCGGCAGGCTCTACGCCCAGAACCTCGCGCGCGGCCAGCAGCCTGAGCAAACCCAACCGAATTAGCGGCCAGCGGCTTACGCGTAGCGCTGCCACAGCGCGCCGGCACCCAGTGTTGCGATGAAAGCGCGGTGTGCCTCACGCTCGGCCGTACTGATGCGGGAACGGAGCGGCGCGGGTCGCGGGCGCAGCGCCACATCGCTCGCTTGCAGGATCGCGGCCTGCGCGCCGTTGGTGGCGAATTCGAGCCGGGCCTGGTGGCCGCCCACCAGTTCCACATAAACCCCGGCGAGGAGGCGACAGTCGAGCAGCGCGCCGTGTTTCTCGCGCTCGGCCAAGTCGATGCCGTAGCGGCGGCACAGCGCATCGAGATTGGCGGGCGAGCCGGGGTGGCGCCGCCTCGCGAGCGCCAACGTGTCCACCACGCGGTCCCAGCGCAGCAGCGGCAGGTCCGCCCGTTCGAGCTCCGCATTGAGAAAGCCGAAATCGAACGCCGCGTTGTGCATCACGAGCATGGCGCCTTCGATGAAGCCCAGCAGCTCTTCCGCGCGCTCGGCGAAGCGTGGCTTGTCGCGCAAGAACTCAGTCGAGAGGCCATGCACCTCGAAGGCCTGATATGGCACGTCGCGCTCGGGGTTCAGGTAGCAGTGCCAGGTGCGGCCCGTGGCGATGGTGTTGACGAGCTCGACGCAGCCAATCTCGACAACGCGGTGACCCTCGAAAGGATCGAGCCCCGTCGTCTCCGTATCGAGAATGATCTCGCGCAACGCCCAAGCTCCCCGCTAGCTTAGAGGTTGATGGCGCAAACGGTCCATGACCGTGCCTTCGCGAGTTTGCAACGATTCGATCACTTGATCGAGTTGTGCGTGCATGTTTTCCAGCGCCGTTCCACTGTCGATGACAAAGTCCGCCGCCGCGCGCCGTTCCGCGTCGGAATGCTGGCGGGCGCGCAAAGCCTCGAATTTCTCTTCTGTCATGCCGGGCCGCGCCAGCACGCGCTCCCGCTGCACGGCCTCGGACGCGCTGACCGCAATTGTCACGTCCGTGCGGTCCTCGGCACCGGTCTCGAACAGGAGCGGGATCTCCAGCACTGCGAGCTTCGCGCCCTGCTCTTCTTGTGCGCGCAGGAAATCGATCTCGGCCTTGATCACCATGGGATGCACGATCGCCTCGAGCGCGCGCAAGCGCTCGGGCTTGCCGGCCACCTCCCTGGCGAGCAGCGCGCGGTCGACGCGGCCCTCGCGGACGACGCCGGGAAACACCGCGGCGATCGCCGGCACGGCCGCGTCCTCGTAGAGCCAATGCACATAAGCGTCGGCGTCGAACACGGCGACGCCGCGGTGCCTGAGATGTGCGGCCGCCGCACTTTTGCCCATGCCCATGCCGCCGGTGAGTCCCACCACCAGCATCAGGCCGGCTCCGGTTTCAAGCTCGCCACGACATGGGCTCTGAGCGCGGGCGTCACCTCGGGCCGCACGCCGAACCAGCGCTCGAAGCCCGGCACTGCCTGATGCAGCAGCATGCCGAGCCCGTCGACCGTGGGGTTGCCGCGTTTCGCCGCCGTCACGAGAAGCGGCGTGAGCAACGGGTTGTAGACGATGTCGGTGACGACGGCCTCCCGGGGCAGCGCGCCGAGATCGATGTCAAGCGGCGCCTGGCGCGTCATGCCGAGACTGGTCGTGTTGACGAGGAGCCCGCATGTGGCAAGCGCCGCGTTCCGCGTCTCCCAGTCGATGACCTCCACTCGCGCCCCGAATCGGTGGGCCAGGCTCTTTGCGCGTGCCCATGTGCGGTTGGCGAGGAGGATCTTGGCATCGGTCGCCTTGATCAGGCCATAGAGGATCGCGCGCGCGGCACCGCCGGCGCCGAGCACCATCGCCGCCCCGAGTCCCTCGTTCCATGCCGGGGCTTCGGCATCGAGATTTGTCATGAAGCCGTAGGCGTCGGTGTTGCTCGCGTGCAAGGCCCCGTCCCCGTCGAGCCACAACGTGTTGGCCGCGCCAATGGCGATGGCCGCCGCGTCGGCGGTGCGCGCCAAACGCAACGCCGCCTCCTTGTGCGGCAAGGTCACATTCGCCCCGACATAGCCGTGATCCGCCAGCGCGCCCACAAACCCGGCAAAGTCCTCGGGCCGCACCGCCTCCTTCTCGTAGGCGCCGTCAATCCCGTAGTGCTGGAGCCAATAGCGGTGGATGAGGGGCGAGCGCGAATGCGCGACAGGCCAGCCAATGACGCAGGCGCGGGCCATCCTCAACCCTCGATCACGCCCTCGCGCCGAAGCGTGTCGAGGAGCGGCAGGAGCGGCAGGCCGAGGATGGAGAAGAAGTCGCCTTCGATTTTCTCGAAGAGCTGAATGCCGATGGATTCGATCTGATAAGCGCCGACGGAAGCGAGTACCTTTTCGCCTGCGGCCGCAAGGTAATGGCCGATGAATTCCGGCGAAAGCTTCCGCATGGTGAGGGTCGCGACCTCCGTCAGCGCCCACTTCGCCTCGCCGTCGGTGGCGACCGCGACCGCGGTGTGCAGCTGATGCGTCCTGCCGTTGAGGTCGAGCAGCTGCTTGCGCGCGGCTTCCATGTTCGGCGGCTTGGAGATGATCTGATCGTCGAGAGCGAGCACCTGATCGGCGCCGATGACGAAGGCCCCCGGGGCAAGATCGCTCACCGCCTCCGCCTTGGCGCGGGCCAACACCTCCGCCACGTCATAGGGACCGAGCGCCTGCTCGCCGCTGATCGCCTCACGCATGGCGGTCTCATCCAGCCCCGGCGCCTCGGCGATGAAGGCAAGACCCGCCGATTCCAACATCCGTGCCCGCGTCTGGCTGGTTGAAGCCAGGATCAGCGGCGGACGGCCCGATTGCAGAATTCCGGTCATGCTTCGAGCGCCGGGGCTTCGCGGTCGTGATAGAGGCGGATGATGGCCGCGGCCGTCTCCTCGATGGACCGGCGGGTCACGTCGATGATCGGCCAGCCATGGCGGGCGCAGAGCTGCCGCGTCTGGGCGATCTCGGCGGCGATCGCATCCCGGTCGACATATTCCTCCAAATGCCCGTGGGCCTGCTCGATGACGCGGTTCTGGCGCACCTGCGCGATGCGCTCCGGGCTCGCCACCAGCGCCACCACGAAGGCCTTCGTCTTTTGCTCGAGCGGCGCCGGCAATGCCATGCCCGGCACGAGCGGCACGTTGGCGGTCTTGAAACCGCGATTCGCAAGATAGATGCTCGTCGGCGTCTTCGACGTCCGGCTGATGCCGAGCAGGATGATGTCCGCGTCGTTGAGATTGTCCGGCAAATGTCCGTCGTCATGGACCATGGAGAAGTTCAGCGCCTCGATGCGGCGGAAATAGTCGGCGTCGAGCACGTGCTGACCGCCGACGGTCGGCGTCGACGCCATGCCAAGATAGGACTCGAAGACTTGCAGCACATGCTTCAGCGGCGCGACACAAGGGATGTTCATCTTCTTGCAGGACTGCTCCAGGGCATCGGCGAGCTCGCGATTGAACAACGTGTACAGCACGATGCCCGGCGCGTTCTCGACATCTTTCAGCACACGGTCGAGCTCGCGCCGGCTGCGCACCAAGGGATGGAGATGCTCGATGGCGCGCACTTGCGCGTACTGCACACGCACGGCCTTGGCGAGGGTGACAAGCGTCTCGCCGGTCGCGTCTGAGATCATGTGCAGGTGAAACGTGCGGTGTTGGATAGTCATGTATGGCCTTTGGATAACCGGCTGGGATTAACGGAGCAACATCGCTGCTGCCTAAACTCTCCCCGCTGACCCTAAAGTTGCCTGCCGAGTTCTTCACAGATTCGCCTGTGTCGAAAACATGACGGCTTTTACCGTAGGGGCCACAATACCCTTTTTGATCCCCAGCTCTAAAGGGGACATACCCACAAGCCGTCCAGCCATCGTCCAGGTCGGGATGCGGCTCGGAAGGCTAGAGACACCCGCGACTTAGCGCGCTTTTCAGGGCAATCGAGCCACAGCCGCGGCTCTTTATCGCCAAACTGTCAAGAAAGGCCGCACGCGCCCTGTAGAGAGACTGGTGATGAATATGAATGTCCGCTATCCACGGGCCAATAATAACAACAGAAACCTTTTTAGAGATTCTCTCTATTAGTGTTTTAGAGAGGCATATGTCCCGGGCTTCCTCCTCACAGAGCACGCTGCTTCGGTCCCTTGACGGCCAGCCGAGCACACCGCCACCCATGTGGCTGATGCGTCAGGCGGGGCGCTATCTGCCCGAATACCGTGAGGTGCGGTCCAGAGTGCCGTCCTTCCTTGATCTATGCCTCACGCCTAAGCTCGCGGCCGAGGTGACGCTCCAGCCTTTGCGGCGCTTTCCGTTCGATGCGGGCATCGTCTTCTCGGACATCCTCATCGTCCCTTACGCGCTTGGCCAAAGCGTCCAATTCGTGGAAGGGGAAGGGCCCAAGCTTGAGCCGTTGAACGATGGGGCTGCGATCGCCAAACTGGCGGACACGGGAGCGAGCGGGCGCCTGGCCCCTGTCTACGAGACCGTGGAGCGCGTCGTCGCCGAGCTGCCGGAGAATGTCCCGCTGATCGGATTTTGCGGCGCGCCGTGGACCGTGGCCACCTACATGGTCGAGGGAGGTGGCAGCAAGGACCAGGCTGGTGCCCGGGCGCTTGCCTACAGGGAGCCCGAGACCTTCCAGCGCCTCATCGACCTCCTGGTCGAGACTTCCGCCCGCTATCTAACCGGCCAGGTCAAGGCTGGCGCCCGCGTGCTTCAGATCTTCGATAGCTGGGCCGGGAGCCTGCCTGAGGATGGCTTTGCCCGTTGGTGCATCGCCCCGACCAGGGCGATCGTGAACCGGGTAAAGGCGGAAGCGCCGCACGTGCCGATCATCGGCTTTCCACGGGGCGCTGGTCC
>CAZHCN010000097.1:0-8887 GCA_964530895.1 uncultured Methyloceanibacter sp.
GGGGCACCCGAGCCAACCCTAACCAAGAATATGGCAACAAAACGCTGGAGTCGCCCGGATTTTGGGTCCACCCCGGTATTAAATCGGCGCAAGCGTTAAGATCAGAACGGATTGCGCGCGAGGCGCTTGGCAAAATAGCTGTCAATGGCCTGGGTGACGGAATCGGCCATGCGGTCCCGCCATTGCTCGGAGGTGAGCTCTTTCTCGTCGTCGGGGTTGCTCAAGAAGCCGAGTTCGAGGAGCACCGAGGGGACATCCGGTGACTTCAGCACCCGAAAACCCGCCGATCTCATGCGCTTCGTGTGCAGGACATTCTTGCCGGCCAACTCGCCGACGATGGACCGCGCGAACACGACCGACCGGTTCTGGGTCTCGCGCTGGGCAAGATCGATGAGGATGTTGGCCACGACCCCATCCGATTCATCCGGTAGCGCAACGCCGGCGATCGCGTCGGAAAAGTTCTCCTTGGCGGCGAGTTCCTGCGCCTCATCGTCGCTCGCCTCCTCCGACAGGGTATAGACGGTCGCGCCGCGCGCATCGTCGATCTTGCTCGGGAAGTAGTCGGCATGAATGGACAGGAAGAGCGACGCTCCCTTCTTCTGGGCGAAGGCCACGCGGTCTCTCAAGGGCAGGAACGTATCGTCCTCGCGCGTCAGGTAGACCTCGTAGCGGCCGGTTGCCAAGAGCTTCGCTTTCAGCTCCTTGGCGAACTGAAGCACGATCTCCTTCTCGGTCACGCCGTTCGCGCTGCTCGTACCGGGATCGACGCCACCGTGACCGGGATCGAGCACGACGACCGGTTTGGCGTCGGCGGGGCGTACCGGCGCTTGCGGAATCGGCAGAGAGGCTTTCTCCACGACGGCCTGTCGCGCCTTCTGAAGCGCGGCTTGAAACGTCTTCTCGTCGGTGGGGACGAGATCGATCACAAGCCGCGCGGGTTGATCGTCGCGCGCCTCGAGCACGAACGACTTGTCGATGAGAAACGGACCGCTCACGTCGAGGACGATGCGCGACTTGCCCGGCGCAAACAGGCCGTAGCGGAAGGCAGTGACGAGGCCCCGGGGCTGCTTGCCGATGCCTGGCGGCATCTGGAAACTCACGTCCGCGGCATCGACGATGACACGGTAAGGATTGCCCATGGCGAAGACGTGGACGTCGACCTTCTTCGACAGGTCGGCGATGAAACGAGTGCGCTCGCGATCACCGGCGAGCCGCGCGTCCTTTGCGATCGTGGCACTGGGCTCGGCATGCGCCGGCTTGTCGAGGAGTAGCCCGGCCGGCCCTGCCAACAGTGCGAGCGCCACAACCCATGGCGGTGCGAAGGCAACCAAGGCACGCAAAACTCGCATTACGCTCCACTCGTCGGGCTTCGCGCCACTTCATTGTAAATGCCAGGCGGTCCGGCCTGGTCGTTCCTCCGGCCGCGATGCGCCAAATAGGCTCGGAATCGCCCCTAATTGTTAACCACGCTTGGTTAAGCGACCGTTGTGACCCTTTGGCGGCGGGGTCTTCGGCACTTGCCAAATCTCTCGTCAAGCCCGTAATAAGGATCAGACTCAATTCGTTTTGAGTCCGAGCCCTTGGACGCCCCATGGCGAGACGGGCGAATTGTTTTACCGCGTCAGGCTTCATCAATCCGGCCAAGACGCAGAATGGCGGCGGCCAAGTGACAGACGGCTGCCCAGATTGAAACGTCGCCGCGGTTGCGCGGCGAGTGAGGATGCGATGCAGAATCAGGGTTTTCAGCTAAGTTGCGGGCATAGCCCGGCTTGCCTGATGCCTTTGATCGCCTGGCGGCCCTGGATGGCCGAACCCCTCGGCCGGGAGACCCGGCTCGACGTGGGTCGTCGCAACGAATCATGGTCTATTGGTCATTGGCGCGCGCGGGCCTCAGGCTCACGCCCGGCGAGGCGGCTTTCGATGCCGCCCTTCCCGGCCCGTGCGGCGGAGAACACACAAAATGGCAAGCAAAATGCTGATCGATGCGGCGCATCCGGAGGAGACCCGGGTCGTCGTCGTAAAGGGCAATCGTGTCGAGGAATTTGATTACGAGTCCGCAAATAAGAAGCAGCTTAGAGGGAATATTTATCTCGCCAAAGTCACACGCGTAGAGCCGTCGCTCCAGGCGGCATTTGTTGATTACGGTGGCAATAGGCACGGCTTCTTAGCCTTTACCGAAATTCATCCAGACTATTACCAGATCCCGGTCGCGGACCGGCAGGCCTTGCTCGAGGAAGAGGCGGCGGAGCAAAGCCGCGCGTCCGCCGAGGAAGCCGCCGAGGACGACGCGGCCGCCGGGCGCCGTCGCCGTCGCGGCCGGCGTGGCCGTGGTCGGCCCGATACGAGGAAAGAGGCGCCCCACAAAGAGGTGGAGGCGGAAGCCCCCGAGGCTCTCCCGATCGCCAAGTTCGAGCTCGACGAAGAGGACGAGATCGACACCACGCCGCGTGACGACGACGAGACGCCGGGCGTGGTCATGGAGGCGAGCGACCTCGTGCGCGAAGTGTCCGAGCCGGCCGAAGACAAGGAGGCGCACGAAGAGGAAGGCGCCGCCGAGGTGTCTGACGAGGACGATCACGACGAAGACGAGGCACACGAAACCGTCGCCCAAGCACATGCCGAGGATGACGACGAGGACGAGGACGAGGAGCACGACGAAGCAGCCTCGACGAAGGAGGGCAATGGCGAGGAGCGGATCGAGTCGGTCGGCTCCGAAGATGCGCTGGAAGAAGTGCCCGAGCGCACGCCGCGCCGCAAAGGTCGCCGGGCCTACAAGATCCAAGAGGTGATCCGGCGACGCCAGATCATCCTCGTGCAAGTCGTCAAGGAAGAGCGCGGCAACAAGGGTGCGGCGCTCACCACCTATCTCTCGCTCGCCGGCCGCTATACGGTGCTGATGCCGAACACGGCGCGCGGCGGCGGCATCTCGCGCAAGATCACGCAGCCCACCGACCGCAAACGCTTGCGGGAGATCGCCGGCGAGCTCGAAGTGCCCGAGGGCATGGGGCTCATCATCCGCACGGCGGGCGCCCAGCGCACCAAGACCGAGATCAAGCGCGACTACGACTATCTGCTCAGGCTGTGGGAGAACGTCCGCGATCTCACGCTGAAATCGACGGCCCCCGCCCTCGTCTACGAGGAAGGCAGCCTGATCAAGCGCTCGATCCGCGACCTCTACAACAAGGACATCGACGAGGTGCTGGTCGCCGGCGACGACGCATACCGCGAGGCCAAGGACTTCATGCGCATGCTGATGCCGAGCCATGCGAAGAATGTGAAGCCGTACAAGGAGCCGGAGCCGGTCTTCATCCGTTTCCAGGTGGAACGGCAACTGGGCGCGATGTTCTCGCCCCAAGTGACGCTCAAATCGGGCGGCTACATCGTCATCAACCAGACCGAGGCGCTCGTCTCCGTTGACGTGAACTCGGGCAAGGCGACCCGCGAGCACAATATCGAGGACACTGCCCTCAAGACCAATCTCGAAGCGTCGGACGAGATCGCCCGGCAGCTTCGCCTGCGCGACCTCGCCGGGCTGATCGTCATCGACTTCATCGATATGGACGAGCGGCGCAACAACCGGCTCGTCGAAAAGCGCCTC
Organism: uncultured Methyloceanibacter sp.; assembly: GCA_964530895.1. Classification (GTDB taxonomy): domain Bacteria; phylum Pseudomonadota; class Alphaproteobacteria; order Rhizobiales; family Methyloligellaceae; genus Methyloceanibacter. The sequence goes on from CAZHCN010000097.1 coordinate 3,599, forward strand.
AAAGACGCGCTGCGCAACGACCGCGCCCGCATCCAAGTGGGCCGCATCAGCCATTTCGGCCTGATGGAAATGTCGCGCCAGCGCTTGCGCACGGGCATGCTCGAAGGCTCCACCACATCTTGTCCGATGTGCCAAGGCACCGGCATCGTGCGCTCCGTGGAATCGATCGCGCTCGACATCCTGCGCTCCGTCGAGGACCGGCTCATCACCGATGGCGTGATGCCGCTCGCGGCCACCACCTCCGTGGATGTCGCCCTCTACATCCTCAATCAGAAGCGGGCGCATCTCAAAGACATCGAGGCCCGCTACCAGGTGCCGATCACGGTAACCGCCGATAAGGAAATGCACATCTCGCAATTCGTGATCGAGCGCGGCGCCGAAGGCGCCATGCTCCACGGCGAGAGCGCCGTGGTGCAGATGGATTGGGCGCATCACCCCGACGAGGCGCCTCAACCTGCCGCCGCCGAGACGGAAGGCGAGCAAGGCAAGCGCCGCTCGCGGCGCCGCCGGCGTAAGCGTCCCGGAGAGGGCGGCCCGGAGGCGGAGCGGCCGGCCTTTGCCGCGAACGCCGAAGATGCCGAGGCAGATGACGAAGATGTAGTGACTGAGGGTGCCGCCGAGGAGGCTGCGGAGGCCACCGAGGAGACACAGCCCCGCAAATCGCGCCGGCGCGGACGGCGCGGCGGACGGCGTGGCCGCGGCCAGCGTCGTGAAGGCGGTCAGGAGTCCCAGCATGAGGCCGGGGACGCATCCCCAACGGACGCTTCCGCGGAAGAGGAGGCGCCAGCGCCCCACGAGGACCGGCCGAACGGCAAGCATCGTGAGCCAACGCCACATGGGGAGGACGCGTTCGGCGGCGAACCCGCCGTGCCGAAGTCTCGGGAGACCGAGCCCGCCTTCAGCGTGGCCTCGGTGCGTGAGGAGGCAGCTCCCTCAGAAATCAGAGTCGAAAGCGAAAGCAGCGAAGAGCCCGCGACCCGCCGGAGAGGCTGGTGGTCGCGCGGCTAGCGGTTCCCCAAAGAGGACTTACTTAGAGGCGCGCCCCCGGCGCGCCTCTTTTATTTCGCCTTGAGCCAGGCGCCGATACGGCGGGCGGCTTCGCGCATCTCCGCTTCCGCCCCGGCATAGCAGAGCCTGAGATAGCTCCCGCCCCGGTCGGGATCGAAATCGATGCCGGGCGTCGCCGCCACGCCGATATCGCGCAGCATGGCTTTGGCGAAGGCCGCGCTGTCACCGGTGTAGCGGCTGATATCAGCGTAGAGATAGAAAGCGCCATCCGCCGGAAGAAGCGCGTCGAGCCCGGCATGCGGCAGCTCCTCGAGCAACATCGCCCGGTTCCGCGCGTAGCGCCCCTTGATTTCTTCGAGCTCCTCCAGCCCATCGAAAGCTCCGAGCGCCGCAACTTGTGAAATGGAGGGCGGCGAGATGTAGAGATTCTGCGCGAGCCGCTCGATCGTGCGGGTGAGCGCCTCTGGCACGACCAGCCAGCCGATGCGCCAGCCGGTCATGCTGAAATATTTCGAGAAGCTGTTGACGACGATGGCTTCGTCGGAATGCGCGAGCGCGGTCTCGGCCGGCGTCGTGTATTCCAACCCGTGATAGATCTCATCTGAAATGAGCCACAGGCCACGCTGCCGGCACGCCTCGGCGAGCTCGGCGAGACGTGCGTCTTGCACCATGGTTCCCGTCGGGTTGTTGGGGCTCGCCAAGAGGAGGCCCGCCGAACCTTCGGCAGCGAGACGGTCGACATCGGCCACGGTCGGCATCCAGCGCCCCTGCCCGGAGGTCTCGACCAGATGCGGCCGGACGCCGAGCGCCTTCAGGATCTGGCGATAGCAGGGATAACCGGGCGACGGCAGGCCGAGGGCTGTGCCCGGATCGAGGGTCGCGAGGAAGGCGAGCACGAAGCCTGCCGAGGACCCCGCCGTCACCACGACGCGCTCCGGGCCGAGCGCAACGCCATAGCGCTCCTTCACATAGCGGGCGATGCGCTCACGCAAGGCCGGCATGCCGAGCGCCTCGGTATAGCCCAGGCGATCCTCGGCGAGCGCGCGCTGCGCCCGCTCGCGCGCGGCGCGCGGCGCGGGCGTGGCCGGCTGCCCCACCTCCATATGGATGATGTCCTCTCCCCTCGCCTCGCGCTGATTAGCCTCGCGCATGACGTCCATGACGATGAACGGATCGATGGTACGACTTTGGGCGAGCGCGCGCGGAAGCCCCGGCAGTTTCGGTCTAGCGTTCACGGGGGGCTTTGTCCTCGCGCATTCTTGATCTTCGCCGTGGCCGTCCGTCACGTTGTCGCCTCAATCAAAAGTCAAGCAAATCAAGGTTGGCAATAACGGGGACGGGAGCGGGCGTGCCAACCTAACGCCCTAACAAGGCAAAAGAAAACAGGCGTCTTTGCCGGCTCTGCACGAAGCCTTTACGATCAAGCGACCATGCTTGCCCTGGCCCAATTTCGATCCTCTCGACCGCCGTTGCGGCTTCGCACGGGCCTCATCGCGGGGCTGTTCGGCGCGCTCATCGTCTCGACGAGTGCCCATGCTCAGGGCCTCATCCGCGACGCAGAGACAGAGGCGCTGCTCCGCGACTACGCCAAACCCATTTTCCACGCTGCCGGCCTCGGCTCGCAGAATATCCAGATCCATATCGTCAACGACCTCAACTTCAACGCCTTCGTCGTCGACGGGCACAACATGTTCATGCATGCCGGCACCTTGATGATGGCGCAAACGCCGAACGAGGTCATCGGCGTCATCGCCCATGAGTGCGGCCATATCACCGGCGGACATCTCGCGGCGTTTCGCAGTCAGGTCTCTAAGGCGAAGTCGGCGGCTCTCATGCTGCAGCTTCTCGGTCTCGCGGCGGCGGCGGGCGGCGCGATTGCCGGCGTGCCGAACGCGGGCCAGGTTGGCATGGGCGCGGCCATGGGCGGCACCGACATGACGATGCGCTCTCTGCTCGCCTATCGGCGGACTGAGGAGTCTTCGGCAGATCAAGCCGCCGTTACTTTCCTCAACGCCACCAAGCAGTCCGGCAAGGGCATGCTCACGGCCTTCGAGCGGCTCGCAGACAAGTTTCGCGCCGTCCAGGGCATCGACCCCTATCTGATGACTCATCCATTACCGCCAGAGCGTATCTCGCACCTCCAGGAGCTCGTCACCGCGAGCCCTTATTACAACAACACCGATCCTCCCGAGCTCCAGCTCCGTCATGAGCTCGTGCGCGCCAAGCTCTCCGGCTTTCTTGAAAAGCCCGAGATCGTGTTCAACCGCTACCCGAAGGACAACACCTCCCTCCCGGCGACCTATGCGCATGCCATAGCCGTTTATCGGCGCGACGGCGTCGACACCGCCATGCCCTTGATCGATCAACTCATCGCCGCGCAGCCCAACTGGCCCTATTTCTACGAGATCAAGGGCCAGTTCCTATTCGAGAGCGGTAGGGGCAAGGCGGCGATCGAGCCTTTGCGCAAGGCTGTGGAGCTTGGGCCGAACGAGCCCCTGATCCGCATCATGCTGGCGCAGGCGATGCTCGGAACCGAGGACCCGCAATATGTCGACGACGCTATTCGCAACTTGCGTAACGCATTGGCGCGGGAGACCACCTCGGCCATGGGCTATCGCCAGATCGCCGTGGCCTACGCCCGAAAGGCCGACCAGGCGCACGCGGAGGGGGCAAAGCGGAATTTCATGGCGCAGGCTTCACTTGCGTCGGCGGAAGCCTATTTCTATGAAGGACGCTTAAATCTCGCTAAAGAGCAAGCCAAGCGGGCGAAAGCCGGATTGCCGAGCGGCACGCCGAACTGGATCAGGGCCGACGACATCCTCGCCTTCCAAGTGCCTAACAACAAATAACTCTAGCCCCCGGAGACCTCAGCATGACCCCTAAGTCTGGCCTTGCCACCGCCGTGGTGGCTGCCGTGGTGGCCGCCGTCGTCAGCGCCGCCACCATCCTTGTTATCTGGCGCGCGGCGCCAGGGGTGGTCGATGCGAGCTCGGGCTTCCAGAAGAAGCAGGTCATCGCCATCATGCGCGACTACCTCACTAAGAACCCCGAAATCCTGGTCGAGATGACGACCGAACTCGACAAGCGCCAGCAGGCGGAGCAGGCCAAGCAGCAGGAAAAATCCATTAGCGAAAACGCCGATGCCCTGTTCCGCTCCCCGCATGCCTTCGCCGTCGGCAATCCCGACGGTGACGTCACCGTGGTCGAGTTCTTCGACTACAATTGCGGATTCTGCCGCCGGGCCATGCCGAGCGTCGTCAAGCTCGTCGAAAACGATCCCAAGGTGAAGCTCGTGTTGAAGGAGCTTCCGATCTTCGGTGACGACTCCGAGGATGCGGCCAAGGGCGCGCTGGCGGCCGAGAAGCAGGGCAAGTATTTCGAGATGCACCAGAAGCTGTTCAGCGAACCCGGCAAGGCCAACAAGGACAAGGTCCTGCGCATCGCCAATGAGCTCGGCCTCGATATTCCGCAGCTCGAAAAGGACATGCAAAGCGACGACATCCAAAAGTCGCTCGACGAGGCCAAGGAGCTTGCCCAGAAGCTCGGCCTGCAAGGCACGCCGCTCTACCTGGTCGGTGACCAAACCATCCCGGGGGCCCCCGACGACCTCTACGATGAGTTGGTCGAAAAGGTGACCCAAGTACGGGAGAAGGGCTGCAAGGCCACGTGCTGAGGCCTTAACCCGGGGGCAATCAAGCCGATCTCCTCGAAGCGGCGCCTTTTGCCGAACGGCGGAAAAGCTGTTAAAGGGGCCCGTTTGCCGCGCCGCGCCTCGGTCCTCGAGGGCGGACGCGGCCTAGAAGAAGCGCCCCGCATCGCCCATCGTCCTATCGCTCATGGCCAAACCGATCTACGTCCTCAACGGTCCCAATCTCAATCTGCTCGGCACACGCGAGCCGGAGGTCTATGGCAAGGAGACGCTGGACGATCTGCGCCTAAGGTGCGAGCGGAAGGCCAAGACGCTCGGCTTTTCGGTGGAGTTTCGGCAGAGCAATGTCGAAGGCGAACTCGTGACGTGGATTCAGGAGGCGAGGACGGAGGCCGCGGGCCTCATCGTTAATGCCGGCGCCCTCACCCACACATCGATCGCCATGCTCGATGCATTGCTCGCCTGTCAGGTTCCTTCCGTCGAGGTGCACCTATCGAATATCTTCGCCCGCGAACCATTCCGCCATCGGTCCTATATCTCCAAGGCCGCCAAGGGCGTGATCTGCGGGTTCGGAGGGTTGGGCTACGAGCTTGCGATCGAGGCGCTGGCCGCTTCGATCTCTCCCGGCAAAG
>CAZHCN010000098.1:0-8599 GCA_964530895.1 uncultured Methyloceanibacter sp.
CGGACTTGCTCGATTTTCCCGGGTGGGGGAAACTGCCGTCCTGTGGTCCAGGATTAGGGGTCGTACAAGAAGCCCGATCGGGGTCCAAAAGCACTGACTAAGGGAGGGATGAATGGATCACGAAAAGCGTAGTTCGCGTACGACCCTGATCGGCCTGGTGATCGCCGGCGCTGTGATCGTCGGGCTGGCCGTGGTGACGAGCAAGCCGTTCCAGGAGAGATTTGCCAAGAGCGAGGGAGCGAGCGAAACGGCCTCCGAGACCGCGAAGCCGGCCATCGCCGAGAACGAAGCGCCCTCCACGGACAAGCCCGCAGCCGCCGCGGACAGTGGCAGCGCGGCATTGGAGGACGCGGCGAGCGCACCGCCGGCGGACGAGGAAGCCACGCCCGAGAAGGAAGCGGCCGCCGATGCGGGTGGCGAGTGCTGCAAGAAAGGCGATCAGACCCCGCCGCTCGTGCTCGTGGGTCAGGTGCCTCCGGGCGGGCTGCACAATCCCTACGATTGGAAAGAGCTCGTCAAGGAGGACCCGAACCTCGTGAAGCAGTTCCGGCTGCCGGGCTGCAACGAGTGCCATGGCGGCACCGGCGGCGGCGGCTTCTGCCCGGCGCTCTCCCAAGGCGTCTGGTTCTGGGGCAACACCGACGATGTGCTGTTCCGGCTGATCACCCAGGGCTCCGCGGCGATCCAGGCGGAGGGCTTCGTGCGCTATCAGTACGGCACCGTCCATGCGCCGATGCCGCCGATGGGCCATACCATCAAGACCGCGGACCATCTTTGGCACATCATCTCTTTCATTCGCTCGATCAATCCTCCCGGCACCAACCCGCCGGAGAAGGTGATCCCCGGCAAATTTGTCCCACCGTCGGGGGACGGCGACAAGAAGGCGGAATAGTTCGGGCCGGCGAAGAAATCCGCAGCCGTAACGTTGACGTAAGGTCGATCCCGACCTTCTCGAGCATTGAGAATGCTTGGGGATGGTCATGGCGACCTGTGTCCTGCTGGCCCAGACCTCGACAAACGTCGCCATCAAAAAGCCCCTTATTGCCGGTTACCGGTTCAAGCACTCGGGCTCGGAGCGGTGGACCAAGGGGCACGTCGAACCTGACGGCCCCGCCATCGTTTCTTGAGCTGGGATAGGGGGAGCGGATGCGCCTCTTGCTCATCGAGGATAATCAAAGGCTAGCCGATTATCTGACGACCGCCTTGCAGAACGGCGGTTTCGCTGTCGACCATGTCGGCAGCACGGCGGATGCCGACGGCGCGCTTGCGACCATGCATTACGACACGCTTCTTCTCGATCTCGGCCTGCCGGACAAGGACGGTCTCGTCTGGCTCGCCGAGCAGCGCCGGCGCCAGATGACACGTCCAGTCCTGGTGCTCACGGCCCGGGACAGTCTTGAAGACCTCGTGGCAGGCCTGAACCAGGGCGCCGACGACTATTTGCGCAAGCCGTTCGAGCTTGACGAGCTCATCGCGCGCGTGCGCGCGCTCCTCCGCCGGCCCGGCGAGGCGCTGGGCGTCACGCTTACGGCTGGCAACATGACTTTCGATACCAGCTGCCGGGAGATCGCCGTCGACGGTGTGCCCGTCGAGTTCGGGCGCCGCGAGATGGACGGGCTCGAACTCCTGATGCGACGGCTCGGGCGGGTCGTGCCGAAGTCGGCCATCGAGGATGCAATCTATTCGTTTGGAGAGGACCTTGCCTCCAATGCCATCGAAGTGCTGGTCCACAGAATTCGCAAGCGCTTGCAAGAGGCAGGGGCAGACATGCACATCCACACGCTGCGTGGCGTGGGGTATGTGCTCTCAGATAAAGCCGGCGGTGCGTCCTAACCCGCAAAAAACCACACCTTCGCTGTGGCTCAGACTGATTGTCGGGCTCGTGACCGTGAGCTTGCTTGCCGTCGGTGCGGCAAGCGGCGCGCTCTATGTGCGATTCAAGGCCAAGAACTCCGAGTTCCGCGAGCAGACGCTGCGCAATCAGGCGAGCCTCATCGCCGACTATGTGAAGAAGGCCCCGCCTGGCCCGCTCGAACTGCCCTCCTTCGTCACGGAACAGTTCAAGACCAATAACGGCCGCTATGCGGTGGCGCGCCCCAACGGAACATTGATCGCCGCCTCCCCTGATGTGAACGCGCCACTTGCCGCACTCAACCCCGTGGAAAGCCGCGACTACTTCGTCCTCCAGCCCGACGAGAGCGAACCACCCTATTACGGACTGTCGATGCGGACGTTCTTCGACGATACGCCCGTGTGGGTCCAGGTCGCCTTTCATACCGGCAATATTGTCTACGACAGCGTGCTCGCGGAGTTCGTCCAGGACATCGCCTGGATTTGGATCCCCTTCGTCATCGTCCTCCTTGCCGTCAATCTCATCGTGGCCCGGATCGGCCTCGAGCCGCTACGTGTCGCTGCAAAGCAGGCCGCGGCGATCGGACCTGCGGCGGTGTCTACGCGGCTCAGCGAGAACGGGCTGCCGCGCGACGTGTATCAGCTGGTGAGCGCCGTCAATCACGGCTTGGACCGGCTGGAAACGGCATTCGATGCGCAGCGCCGTTTCATCGCCGACGCCGCCCATGAGCTACGCACGCCGGTCGCAGTGCTCAAGGCGCATCTGAGCATCCTTTCCAAGTTTGAAGGCCATGCGGAGCTCGTCGAGGAGATCAGCAGCCTGGAGCGGTTGGTCAATCAATTGCTCGACATGGCGCGGCTCGAGGTCTTGCAGCTCGAGCCGAAAGACATTGCCGACCTCACTGGCGTTGCGACGGAGGTCGCATCCCTTCTCGGGCCCACGGCGATCAATGCCGACCGGTCGATCGAGGTGTTGGCGCCCGACAAACCCGTCCGCATCAGGGGTGCGCACGACTACCTGTTCATGGCGCTGCGCAACCTGGTGGAGAATGCCTTGAGGCACACCAAGAGCGGCACGACGGTCTCGATCGTGGTCTCTGCGGATCCGCCATCGATCAGGGTCATCGACCATGGCCCCGGCGTGCAGCAGGAGCGGCGGGAGGCGATTTTCCGCCGCTTCTGGCAAGGCGACCGCGACCAGAAAGGCGGTGCAGGCCTTGGTCTCGATATCGCCGCGCGGACGGTCGTCGCCCATGGCGGGACGATCTCCGTGGACGATGCGCCAAGCGGCGGCGCGGTTTTCACCATGGCGTTCGAGCCGCTTCCGGCTGAGGAGACCGACATTCATTCGCCTCCTCCAACCATGCGCGCGCAGCCCAACTCCCTCACGGATTGTGATCTTTTGACGGCTGTAAGGCGTCTGTAAGCCCCTCCACCGACCTTCCTTTCGCAGGAACAGACGGGGGACTTGCGATGCGGGTCATACTCACGCCGCGTGACGATGTCTTGCGGCCAGCCGCAGAACGCCTAATCGCCGAAGTCTACGCCACCCACTACGCCGCACGCATCTCGGGCTTCCCGGATACGCTCGTCGCCCTGGTCGGTGGCGATAATACCGTCCACTGCGCCGCTGGGCTTCGCTTTGCCGCGGAGGGCTTCTTCTCGGAGGCCTATTTGGATGCACCTGCGGATACCATGCTCTCGGCGTTGCGCCATGCCCCGGTGCGCCGCGAGAAGATCTTCGAGGTGACGTCGCTTGCGAGCCGAGCGCCGCATCTCATCGGTGGTTTCGTGCGCAACATCATCGCCCGCGGCAAGGCGGCCGGGTTCGAGTGGGCCTTCTTCACCGCAACCGCGCCACTCAAGGCGCTGCTGGAGGGCCTGAGCCTCAACCTCACGCCGCTCGCCGACGCCGACAGTGCGCGCGTCCCAAATCCCGGGATGTGGGGCAGCTACTACGCTTTCGCGCCGCGCGTCTACGCCGTGCATCGGGACAGCATAGGGGATTGTCCGTCATTGCAGCCAAGGCTGGCGGCGCATGGCTGAGTTCCTCAACGCGCTGCGCGACGGCTCGCGTTATCGGCCCGGCGTTACCGCCATGTCCGACGACGACGGCGCCCTGACCGGCGGCGATCTCGTGGCGAGAGTCGCCGGCCTCGCGGCGATCTTGCAAGCGCGCCCGCAGAGGATCGGTTTGCTGGGCGCCCACGGCACGGACTGGGCGGTCGCCCAGCTCGCTGCTTGGGCCGCCGGCAAAACCGTCGTGCCGATGCCTGCGTTCTTCAGCCACCTCCAGCTTGAACACGTGCTGAGGGACGCAGGAATCGACCACGTCGTGGCGACCCGCGAGGGCGAGAGCGTCGCAAAGGCGCTCAAGGTCGGCTTCACGCCAGTATCTCAGTGGTCCGCGGAGTCCTTTCCCGCGCCGTCAGAAAGCGGCGGCCTCATCGTCTACACGTCGGGGAGCACCGGGCGACCGAAAGGTGTGCGTCTCGGTCTCGACCAGATCGACATTCAGACACGCGCGCTCGCCGAAGCGATCGGCGCGACCCAAGACGACTCTTATCTTTCGGTCCTGCCGCTCGCACTTTTGCTCGAGACCATCACCGCGCTCTGCGTGCCGGTGCTTGTGGGCGCGCACACGCATTTCGCCCCCGCAGTGGCGGAGGGCATCGCCTCGGGCCGTCCAACGGGACTGCTCAAGGCGTTTGAGGAGTCCCGCCCGACCACGTCCGTGCTCGTACCCCAGCTTCTCTCCGCCTGGATCGCCGAACTCGAGGCGAATGGCAAACAGGCACCGGACAGTCTGCGTTTCGTGGCCGTGGGCGGCGCGCATGTGCCCGAGGCTCTTGGCGCGCGGGCTTGGGAGCTCGGCATCCCGGTGCATGAAGGCTACGGCCTTACCGAGTGCTGCTCCGTTGTCGCGGTCAATCGGCCGGGACGCCGCAAGCCCGGCACGGCGGGAGAACCGCTGCCCGGCCTCGACGTTACCGTCGAAGACGGTGAGCTCGTGGTGAGCGGCCCGACCGTCATGGCCGGCTACCTTCACGGATCATCCGAATCGGACTCATGGCGGACCGGTGATCTCGGCAGCCTCAGCGAAGACGGCTTCCTGACTGTGAGCGGCCGCAAGGACACGCTCATCGTCACAGCGTTAGGCCGCAACCTATCGCCCGAATGGGTGGAAGCCATGGTGATGAGCGACCCGCGCATTCTCGCCTGCGCCGCGCTCGGCCACGGCATGGATCATGTGAGCGTGCTGCTCATCCCCTCGCCCCAGGGCGAGCCCTGGGCGACGGAGGCGCCATCCGCCCACGTTCTTCTGTGGCTCGAGCAGATCTGCATCGAGGCGCCGTCTTACGCCGTCCCGCGGGACTTCGTCGTGTGTCCGGTCACGCAAGCCAAGCGGCTCGGGCTTCTCGCCGCCAACGGGCGCATCGTGCGCGACGCGGCCCTCAGCGCCTATCCCGCACTCAGGCTCGCGCGCAGCAGGGTCGCCGCCTGAACCTTCCCAAACCGACAAATGGAGGGACATTGTGTCGTTCTACGATCGCCTGATTGCTGAAACCGAGAGGGAGCGGATTGGCTTCACCACCATTCCGCTGATCCGCGAAGCGCTGCGCTCAGGCGTCTCGCGCGACCTCTATATCGACTTCCTGACTCAGGCCTATCATCACGTGAAGCACACCTTCCCGCTGCTTGCCTTTGCCGCGGCGCGCACCACCCACGAGGCCTATCAGGACGCTCTCGTCGAGTACATGGAAGAGGAACGCGGCCACGAGAAGTGGATCCTCGACGACATCGCGGCCATGGGCGGCGATGCGGAGGCCGTGAAGCACGGCACGCCCGGCATCGCCTGCCAGGTGATGGTGGGTTACACCTACTACGCCATCGAATGGGTCAGCCCCTATGCCATGCTCGGTAGCGTGCATGTGCTCGAAGGCATGTCGACGCTGCTCGCCGACAAGGCCGCCGACGCCATTCAGGGTTCGCTCGGCTCAAGCGGCAAGGAAGGCTTCTCTTATTTGCGGTCGCATGGCGCGCTCGACATCGAGCATGTCGCCTTCTTCAAGTCTCTGGTGAACAACCTTGCCTGCCCTAAGACCCAGCAGATCGTGATCAATGCGTCGAAGGTCTTTTATCGGCTTTACGGCGATATCTATCACGAGCTCGCGACACGTCACCCCATCGCGAGCCATGCAGCTTGAGCGCAAGCGCGTATTGATTACGGGCGCCGGGTCCGGCATCGGCCGCGCTCTCGCCATCGAGGCATCGCAGCGCGGCATGACAGTGGCGCTGTGCGGGCGCCGGGCCGACGCTCTTGCCGAAACACTGTCGATGATGTCGCCGTCAGGCCGCCACATGCGCCTGCGCGGCGACATCACCAATCCCACCGTGCGGCGCGGCATGCGCGATCATCTTTGGCAGCAATGGGGCGGGCTCGACGTGCTCGTCAACAATGCCGGCGTCGTTCCTGTCGGGCCGCTCGCCTGCGCGACAGATGCCGAGCTTGAACAGGTGATGGCGATCAATGTCGTCGCGCCGCTTGCGCTCACACGTGAGATGCTGCCTTTGCTGCGCCGGGCCACGCCGTCGCGCATCGTCAACGTGGGCTCCATTCTCGGTGACATCCCCTACCCGCTGTTCGCCGCCTACTCGGCATCGAAATGCGCTCTGCGCGGGCTTTCCGTCGCCTTGAGGCGTGAGTTCAAGCCTTACGGCATCGGCGTCACTTACGCGGCGCCGCGGGCGACCAAGACGCGCGCCGCCAATGCCATGGCGCCCTTGGTCGAGCCCATGCAGATGCGCCTCGACGAGCCCGACCGCGTGGCGGCTCAGATTTGGCGGGGAGTGACGAAGGATCTGGACAGCGCCTACGGCAAAGGCCCCGAGCGGCTGTTCGTGCTGCTGCAAAGACTGTTTCCGCGGCTCATCGACCGGGCCGTTGCCGCGCAGATGGCCGACGCCCGCGTGCAGGATTATCTCGGCCAACGCTACGACGCGGCCAGAGCACGGGCGCGCGGTCCCCAAGCCACGCAGCCGGCGTGATCCAGCAGAAACACCAAGGAGGGATGGGACGTGAGGTACCTGATATTTCTGACGTTTTTGGCGCTGCTCGGATGTGCCCAGGCGCAGCACGATTTGCCGTCTTCATCCATCTCATCGACGGACTAAGCGGTTTTGCGGGATGGAGGCTTAGTCCTCCTTTTTCTGGCTTTCGCCAGAAGACCTTTGACACCGAACCCGGCATCGACACTGTCGATGCGGACGTCCTCCGCGGCGAACCCCGCCTCAACGAGGAGCGCGGCCAACGCCTCCTGATCGAAGAGGCGATGCGTCTCCGGCCCGGCAAAAGGCCATCCGCGCATGGCTGAGCGATCGCTCGCATAGAGGACGATGCGCCCGCCAGGGCGCAACACGCGATATGCCTCACGCGCGGCGCCGGAATTTTTCATGAAATAGACCACGTTCACGGCCAGGACTGCGCCGACGCTCTCGGCCTTGAGCGGAAGCGCGGCGAAATCGCCTCTGACCAGATCAAGCTGCCCGGCCTCGATCGCAGGCCGGTTGCGCCGGGCGGCACGGGCAAGCATCACCTCGGACCAGTCGAGCCCAATGATCCACGTGAGGTTCGTCGAACGAAGCAGCGTCTGCAACGCAAGGCCTGGACCGCAGCCCAGCTCTAGAACGTCTTCCCCATCGCACAGGCGAAGCGCAGCGATGGCGAGCGCGTTCGGCTTGGCATTGGCGAAGGCCATCACGCCGCCGGCGATCCGTCCTCCAAGCCCTGAGGGCTTGCGCAACTGTACGCCAATGCCATACCAAACAGCGGCGAGCGATGTGCGCAGTCGCCCCACTAATTGGCGGCCTGCTGCGCCTTGGCCATCAGTTCCTTGATTACGGCGCGGCGATTCTTGTCCCAGAGCGGCCTGTTCGGCTGCGGTGGCAGCGACAAGGCATGCTTCAGAACCTTGTAGGCGGCCGCATAGTCATGCTGCGACATCAGGAAATCGGCATAGAAATAGTTGGCGTCCATGCCATTCGGCGCGAGGGACACAGCCTGCTGGAGCAGGGCCTGCGCCTCTTTGTTGCTGCCGAAGCCGAGCGGCCACCCGGGCACGCGATAATACAAGACGCCAAGGCTCGTCGGAGCCCCGGCATCGAGCGCGGCCGGATCCTTCTTGTAGGCCTCCTCGAGGATCGCTTTTGCTCTATTGGCATAGCCCATGGCGTTCATGGTGCTCGCCATGCCCGCCTCTTCGCTCGTCACGATCCCTTCCCAGATCAACGGCTCGACCCGGTCGGGATATTTCTTGGCGACGCCGGCGGCGAACTTCGCAAGCGTGTCGATATGGGCCAGTTGGTTGGGCGAACCCACCTCGGCAAATTTTATGTGCTCCCATTGAAGCTCAATGGAGTGAATGTCGGCATCCATTGCCTTGTTGTTCGAGGCGAGCGCAGCGCCGCCCGTCGACAAGGCGAGGGCCACGCCGGTGAGTAGCCCTAAGAGCTTATTCGGCATGTCTTGCTCCTCGGAAAGGTCTTGGGTCTGGGGAACCGCGATGAGCGCGCATTCGTGGCGGGCATTGAGTGCGCTTAGGCGCACCGAGAACGCGTCAAGCAAACCCGCTTGAAGGCCCCTGCCCTGCATTGCCGGAAAACCCGTCGCATCCGCTTCCCCGTGCGTTTTCCAGCCCCCAGGGAAGAGAGACCACGCTAAGCTTACGTCTCACTTACGTATTTCCCT
>CAZHCN010000099.1:0-8472 GCA_964530895.1 uncultured Methyloceanibacter sp.
CGCTCAGGATTTGAAGCGCTCTTCAAGCACGAGAATGCCGTCGTGCTCGCGGCGCTTGTCGTCCTGACGCTGCTCGCCTGGCTTGCCCTTTTCGCCGGCGCCGGCACCGGCATGAACCCTGCCGCCATGAGCGGCTGGTGGCTGCCGATGACGTTGCCGCCGGCCGAGAGCTGGCCGTGGACCCCGTATTACTGGTTGATCGCCTTCTTCATGTGGGCGGTGATGATGGTCGCCATGATGCTGCCGTCCGCCGCGCCTCTGGTGCTGCTCTATGCCCGCGTGGTGCGCCATGCCGAGAGCCAGGGACGCGAGGTCGACGCGCCAGCCTCCATTGCCGCCTTCGCCTCCGGCTATCTCACCTTGTGGATTCTTTTCAGCGTCTTGGCCGTCGCGCTTCAGTTCGGGCTCGAGCGTTCCGGGTTGATGTCGGCGATGATGGCCTCGCGCAGCGTGGTGGTATCCGGCGCGCTCCTCATCGCGGCGGGTCTCTATCAGTTATCTCCGCTCAAAGCGTCGTGCATTAGACACTGCCGCGGGCTCGCCGCGTTCCTCGCCGCCCATTGGCGCCCAGGCGTGGCCGGCGCCTGGCGCATGGGACTCCTTCACGGTGGCTACTGCGTGGGCTGCTGCGCCGTGCTGATGCTGCTGCTCTTCGTGGGCGGAGTGATGAATTTGGTGTGGATCGCCGGGCTCACATTGTTCGTGGCGCTGGAGAAGTTCGCCCCGTTCGGCGAGGCCACAACAAAACTAACGGCGGCGATTTTGGTCGCCGCCGGGGTCGTCTTGATTTTCGCCTGACGTCCGTCGAGCGTGCTTAGCGCGAATAGAACTCAATGACGAGGTTCGGCTCCATCATCACGGGATACGGCACGTCCGACAAGGTCGGCACGCGCGTGAGCTTCGCCGACATCTTCCCGTGGTCGACCTCGATATAGTCCGGTACGTCGCGCTCGGTGCTCTGGGCGGCCTCGAGCACCATGCCCTGGTCCTTGGCCTTGTCGCGGACCTCGATCACGTCGCCTTCGCGGCAGCGATAGCTCGGAATGGTGACGCGGCGCCCGTTGACCTTCACATGGCCGTGGGAGACGAACTGGCGCGCGGCGAACACGGTCGGCACGAACTTGGCGCGATAGACGACGGCATCGAGCCGGCGCTCCAGGAGGCCGATCAATTTCTCCGAGGTATCGCCGCGCTGACGGGCCGCCTCGTGGTAGATCGCCTTGAACTGCTTCTCGGTGATGTTGCCGTAATAGCCCTTCAGCTTCTGCTTGGCCCTGAGCTGCTGGCCATAGTCGGAAAGCTTGCCGCGGCGGCGCTGGCCATGCTCGCCAGGGCCGTATTCCCGCTTGTTATAGGGGCTCTTAGGCCGGCCCCAGATATTCTCGCCGAGCCGCCGGTCGATCTTGTGCTTGGCGTGAATGCGTTTCGTCATTCCTCAGGACTCCAAAGCCAATTCAAGCTTTCCGCGGGCGGTCGATCCCCGCGCCTTGCCGCAAAAACCTAGGGGTGGTGGTTGATAGGACCGCCAGAGCCGCTCCAGCGATCCGCAAAAGCCCAAAAGGCACGGGCTTTGCCCGTTCTGTTACACGTAATCGCCGGAAACTGTCAATTGGGGCTTCACCAGGCCCCAAAGGCCTTATTGCTTGGCGGAGGCCGCCTGCGCCGCCTGAACGTAGGCGTTAATCGCCTTGGTGACCTTCTCTTTCTGCTCAGGCGGGCATTTCGGCGGCTCGGAGGTGATCACCTCGGCTTTTCCCGCGTCGCCCTCGGCCGGCGCCTCGCCCTTGGACACCGACGTCGCGCCATCGGTCTTCGTCTCGGCCGCCCCGTTGTCGGGAACCTCCTTGGCGGTGATCTTGATGTTGCCGGTGAAGTAGGAGGCCGCAAACAGGTGCAGCGCGTTGATCATCACGATCTGCTGCTCGCTCCAGGTGTTGCGCGCCTTCTCGCCCTTGATCATCGCCTCATAGTTCGCGCGGCCGAGCTCAGGCAGGCCGCAAACCTCCGCATAGGCCGAGCGGGTGGCGGCCCGGATTACGCGCCGCGCATCCTCGGTCGGAATGAAATATTTGTTCGGATCGGACTTGTCGACCTTGACCGGCTTCCCGTCGGGGCCGGCTGTCTCATTGGGGATGGTCGAAAACGCGTAGGTCATCATCACGCGCACAGAGCTGTCGCTCATGCCGGCGTGGCTTCCTTGCGCCTCTTCCGCCTCCTTGCTGCGCCGATCGAGCTCTTCGGCGGCTACACCGGTCATGCCGGCCGTCGCGTCGGCGGCGTAAACGGGGACTTCCGTCAGCAGAGCCAACATCGCAGCGACCGCCGCCGCGCCCCACTGAACCCACGCAACTTTCATTGACTGCCCCTCTCCTCCCAGTGGCGGAAGCTAGCACTGTTGAGGCCCATCGCAATAGGAGAAAGGGGGCGGAACTATGACACCTTATCCCCTTGCCCGCGCTGGCCACGGGTCAGCGCCGACACGATTCCCCGCCAGGTCCTGACGTCCTGGTCGGTGGCACCCATGCGATGGAACATATTGCGAATCGAGCGCACCATGGAGGGGCGCTTCTCCGCCGGCTTGAGAAACCCCGCGCGGTCGAGCTCGGTCTCCAAATGCTCAAACAGGCCAAAAAGCTCGGCGCGCGTGGCGCCCCGCATCTCGGACCCTGCCAGCCCCTCCGTGGCGGGATCATCGAACGTCGTGACCCGGCCGAGCGCCTCGGGCTTCTGACTTTTCAGCCACTCATAGGAGAAGAGCAGCACCGCCTGGGGCAAGCTCAGAGACGCGAATTCGGGGCTGACGGGCGCGGTCAGGATCGCATCGGCCAGCGCGATAGCGTCGTTGTCGAGGCCGTTCCGCTCCGGCCCGAACATGACGCCGACGCGCGCGCCGGCCTGTGCAAGCTCCTGGAGAACCGACGCGGCGGTCTCGGGGCTCAGCACGCGCTTCACCATCTCCCGCGGCCGCGCCGTGGTGGCGAGGACGTAGTTGAGGTCACCGATCGCGGCCTCCACGCTGTCATACACCATGGCCCCCTCCACGACGGGCTCCGCCACCGCTGCCGCCGCGCGGGCCTTGTCGTTTGGCCAGCCATCGCGCGGGGCGACGAGGCGCAGATCCCGAAGCCCGAAATTGGCCATGGCGCGCGCGGCGAAGCCGATATTCTCGCCGAGTTGCGGGTAGACGAGAATGATCGCCGGCGTTATCAACGCTGCGCTTTGCGCTCCCGCGCGCTTGCCGCTTTCGGCATTTGCTTTCATCATGGCGGCACGATGCTATAGGGAGCGGCCTCCCGCAATGGGGGCGCTGGCCCGCCTCGGGCAGCCTTCCCTCCCCGCCCGGCCTTTTCCCAGAACGGAGACTTGCGCGTGGACAAAATCAAAGTGCAGAACCCGATTGCCGATCTCAGTGGCGACGAGATGACCCGCGTGATCTGGGACATGATCAAGGAGAAGCTTGTCGAGCCTTACCTCGACCTGCCCTTGATGGAGTTCGACCTCGGCATCGAGAACCGCGACGCGACCGACGATCAGGTCACCATCGATGCGGCACACGCCATCCAGGAATGCGGCGTCGGCGTCAAATGCGCGACCATCACCCCGGACGAGGCGCGGGTTAAGGAATTCGACCTCAAGAGGATGTGGAAGTCGCCGAACGGCACGATCCGCAACATCCTGGGCGGGGTGATCTTTCGCGAGCCGATCATCTGCAAGAACGTGCCGCGGCTCGTGCCGGGCTGGACCAAACCCATCGTCATCGGGCGCCACGCTTATGGCGACATCTACCGCGCGGTCGATTTCAAGGTGCCGGGTAAAGGCAAGCTCACCATCCGCTTCGAGGGCGAGGACGGGACCGCGATCGAGCACGAGATACACGAATTCGAAGGCTCCGGTGTCGCGCTTGGCATGTTCAACCTCGACAATTCCATTCGCGACTTCGCCCAGGCCTCGCTCAATTACGGGCTCGCGCGCAACATGCCCGTCTACCTCTCCACCAAAAACACAATCCTCAAGGCCTATGACGGCCGCTTCAAGGATTTGTTCGCGGAGATCTACGACAAGGAGTTCAAGGCCGAGTTCGAGAAGCGCGGGCTCACTTACGAGCACCGGCTGATCGACGACATGGTCGCCGCATGCCTGAAATGGTCGGGCGGCTATGTGTGGGCGTGCAAGAACTATGACGGCGACGTGCAGTCGGACACGGTGGCGCAAGGCTTCGGCTCGCTCGGCCTGATGACGAGCGTGCTGATGACGCCGGACGGCAACACGGTGCTGGCCGAGGCGGCACACGGCACCGTGACGCGCCACTACCGCCAGCATCAGCAGGGCCGCGCCACCTCCACCAACTCCACGGCGTCGATCTACGCCTGGGGCGGCGCCTTGAAGCATCGCGCCAAGCTCGACGGCAATGACGAACTGCTCCGCTTCGCCGAAACGCTGGAGCAGGTCGTGGTCTCGACCATCGAGAGCGGCTTCATGACCAAGGATCTCGCGCTTCTCGTGGGCGCCGACCAGGCGTGGCTCTCGACGGAAGGCTTCATCGACAAGGTCGACGAGAACTTGCGCCACGCGATGGCCAAACGCGCGGCGGCTTAGGCCCCGCGGGCGTTCCAGCCGCTCAGGCTTTCTCGCTCTGCTTGTCCGCCTGCCGCGCGCGGGTCCTGCGCGGTGTCTCGCTCGCGAGCTTGCCGGTGTCGGCCTCGCGCCGGGCTCCGGCGACCTTGCGGATGCGGCTCATGATCTCCGGATGGCGGCGGCT
The DNA here is from genome assembly GCA_964530895.1 of uncultured Methyloceanibacter sp. GTDB lineage: Bacteria > Pseudomonadota > Alphaproteobacteria > Rhizobiales > Methyloligellaceae > Methyloceanibacter. The sequence goes on from CAZHCN010000099.1 coordinate 4,760, forward strand.
CAGCCGCGCGAGCGCGCGACTATCCAGCACGTAGACCCGGCACCGCGTCTTGGCCACGACGTCGTGCTTGTGGCGGCGGTGCTCCAGAAGCGCCATCTCGCCGAAGAAGTCGCCCTCCTTCAAGATCGCCCGCTTGCCGCGGCCAATCTCGACCTCCGCCTCCCCGCTCGCGATCAGGAACATGCTGTCGCCTGCGTCCCCTGCCCGCACCATGGGTACGCCCGGCATGAAATTTCGCGTGTAGAGCAGCTTGGTGATCTCGGCCACCTCCGTCTCGTCCATGGTGGCGAAGAGGGGCACGCGGGCGACCATGCTCCAGGTCACGACGAATTGGTGGCGATTCGATTCCTGCGTGAAGCCGGTGGCGATGATGGCGACGGGGAGCGCGAACATGCAGACGCCGAGCACCATGACCACGCCGCCCAGCACCTTGCCCCAGGGGGTGACGGGCACGATGTCGCCGTAGCCCACGGTCGTGAGCGTGGAGAGCGCCCACCACGCCGAGGCGGGGATCGAACTGAACGCATGCGGCTGCGCCTCCCGCTCCAGGAAGTAGATGCCGGTCGAGGCGAACAGCAACAGCACGAGCATGACGAGGAGCGCGCCGAGCAGCGCCCGGTATTCGTCGGCCAGGACCCGCCCGAGCGTCTGCAAGGCCGGCGAGTAGCGCACCAGCTTGAGCAGCCGGAACAGCCGGAACACCCGCAGCACCCGCAAGTCGACGGGAACGAGCCAGTGGAGATACCACGGGGCGAAGGCCAGCAGGTCGATGAGCATGATCGGCCGCGTGGCGAACCGGAGCCGCGCGCGCCAGGGCGGCAGCCGCGAGAGCATCGGGATCTCGACCGAGCTCCACACGCGAAGCGCATACTCGATCGTGAACACGGCGACGGAGAACAGGTTGAACGCCCAAAACAGATCGCCATAGCGCTCGGCCAGATGATCGACGGTCTCGGCCGCGAAGGCGACGGCGTTCAAGATGATCAGGGCGATGATAAAGCCGTTGACCACATAGCCGGCGGGGTGCGCGTCGCCCCCCACTTCGAGGATGTCGTGGACCTTCCTTCGCCAGCGGCGCCAGACGGTCGGCTCGCTCATGATTTACGCGTGGCCGGCGCGGCGCTTGGCCTCCGCGCCCTCTTCCGCCCCGCCCCCCGTGATCTTCGCCGCAATCGCCTCGAGTGCTTGATCGGCGCGTGCGCCGTCGGGCCCGCCGGCCTGCGCGAGATCAGGACGGCCGCCGCCGCCCTTGCCGCCGAGCACCTCGGCGCCGACGCGCACGAGCTCGACGGCGTTATAGGTGTCCGTCAGGTCCTCGGTGACGCCGACGATGAGCCCCGCCTTGCCCTCCTCGCTGACGCCGACCACGGCGACGATGCCGGAACCCAGCTGCTGTTTGGCTTCGTCGACGAGCCCGCGCAGGTCCTTGGGCGCCACGCCGTGCACGGTGCGGGCGAGAAGCTTGACGGGGCCGAGATCGCGGACGGCGGACGCCGCCTCCCCGCCGCCGCCTGCGGGCCGGAGCGCGAGGTCGCGCTTGGCCTCAGCGAGCTGGCGCTCGAGCTTGCGGCGCTCATCGATGACGGCGGCAAGCCGCCCGATCATCTCGTCGGGCGAGACCTTCAGAAGCTCGGCCGCCTCGCGGACGCGCTCGTCCTGGGCGGCGAGATAATCGCGGGCCGCGTTGCCGGTCAGCGCCTCGATGCGGCGGACGCCGGCGGCCACCGCGCTCTCGCCGACGATCTTGAGGAGACCGATATCGCCGGTCCGCTTTACGTGGGTGCCGCCGCACAGCTCGATGGAATAGGCATGGCCCGCCTTCGGGCTTGCGGGCGCGACGCCCATGGAGACCACGCGCACCTCGTCGCCGTATTTCTCGCCGAAGAGCGCGAGCGCGCCCTGCTCGATGGCGGCCTCGGGCGTCATGAGATGCGTCTCGACGGGCGCGTTCTGCAGGATCATGGCGTTCGCCAGGTCCTCGACGGCGCGGATCTCCGCGTGCGTCATCGGCTTTGGATGAGAGAAGTCGAAGCGCAAGCGGCCGGGCTCCACGAGTGAGCCCTTCTGGGCCACGTGGGTGCCGAGCACCTCGCGCAAGGCCTCGTGCAGGAGATGGGTGGCCGAGTGGTGCGCGCGCGTCGTGGTGCGGCGCGCGTGATCGACGTCGAGCATGACCGTGTCGCCGACTTTCAGCATGCCCTTCTCAAGCACGCCGTCATGGAGGAAGAGGCCGTGCAGCTTCTTCTGCGTGTCCTCGACCTTGAAGGCTACGTCGCTTCCGATGGTCAGCGTGCCGTGATCGCCGACCTGGCCGCCGGATTCCGCGTAGAACGGCGTCTGATTGACGAGGACGACGCCGCGGTCGCCTTGGCGCAATTCGTCGACGCGCTTGCCGTCCTTGACGAGGGCCACGATCTCGCCGGACGCGGTCTCGGTCTCGTAGCCGAGGAACTCCGTGGCGCCGAGCTCTTCCTTCAGCGCGAACCACAACCCTTCGGTCGCCGCCTCGCCGGAGCCCGCCCAGGACTTCCGCGCCTCGGCGCGCTGCCGCTCCATGGCGGTCGCGAAGCCTTGCGCGTCGACGCCGATGCCCTTGACCTTGAGCGCGTCCTCGGTGAGGTCGTAGGGGAAGCCGTAGGTGTCGTAGAGCTTGAAGGCGACCTCGCCAGGAAGCGTGTCGCCGGCTTTGAGCGTCTCCACGGCGTCGTCGAGCAGGCGCAAGCCCCGCTCCAGCGTCTCGCGGAAGCGGGTCTCCTCGAGCTTCAACGTCTCCTCGATCAGGCTTTGCCCCCGCTCCAGCTCGTGATAGGCGCGGCCCATCTCGCCCACAAGCGTCGGCACCAGCCGGTAAAGCAGCGGCTCGCTCGCGCCGAGGATATGCGCGTGGCGCATGGCGCGGCGCATGATGCGGCGGAGCACATAGCCCCTGCCCTCGTTGGAGGGGAGCACGCCGTCGGCGATGAGGAAGGACGCGGCACGCAAGTGATCGGCGATGATGCGGTGGCTCGGGGCCGTGTCCCCTTCCGCCGGCACGCCGGTCAGCTCGACGGACGCCTCGATCAAGGTCTTGAAAAGATCGATGGCGTAGTTGTCGTGGGTGCCCTGCATCACCGCGGCGATACGCTCAAGCCCCATGCCGGTGTCGATGGAGGGACGGGGCAGGTCGATGCGGTTGCCTTCGGCAAGCTGCTCGTATTGCATGAACACGAGATTCCAGATCTCGACGAAGCGGTCGCCGTCGGCGTCCGCGCTCCCGGGCGGGCCGCCTTTGATGCCCGCGCCGTGATCATAGAAGATCTCGGAGCACGGGCCACAGGGACCGGTGTCGCCCATGGACCAGAAATTATCGGACCCGGCGATGCGCAGGATCTTGCTCTCGGGGAAGCCGGAAATCTTCTTCCACAACTTCGCCGCCTCGTCGTCGTCCACATAGACGGTGATGAGGAGCTTCTCAGGCGAAAGCGCGAACTCCTTGGTCAGGAGCTCCCAGGCGAGAAGGATCGCGCGCTCCTTAAAGTAGTCGCCGAAGGAGAAGTTCCCCAGCATCTCGAAGAAGGTGTGGTGGCGCGCGGTGAAGCCCACATTGTCGAGGTCGTTGTGCTTGCCGCCGGCGCGCACGCATTTCTGCGACGAGGCGGCGCGCGGCGCCTTCGGCTTCTCCTGGCCGGTGAACACGTTCTTGAACGGCACCATGCCGGCATTGGTGAACATCA
>CAZHCN010000100.1:0-8360 GCA_964530895.1 uncultured Methyloceanibacter sp.
CGCAGGCACTCCTCGAATTCTCCCAAAGCCTCCTGGTAGCGCTCATTGCCCCACAGGATCGTGGCATGGAAGAAGCAATAGTAAGGTGGCCTCAGGGGATTGAGCTCGATTGCTTTGTTGGCCAGTTCCAGCGCCTCGCCAACTTCACCCGACTCGAACAGCGCGACCGCGAGGAACAGGATCGCATCGACATCGCTGGGCCCGAGCTCGACGCCGCGGCGTCCGACGGCGACTGCTTGCCGAAGATCGCCGGCGTGAATCAAGGCTTGGCTCAACCCCTGATGTGCCGATGAGAGACTACAGTCGAGCTCGATAGCGCGATTGAATTGGCCGATCACCTCGCCGAGCCTGGCTGGACCCCACTCGCCAGTCAGTCCCAACAGTATGTCGATCAGATTAAGCCAGGCGCAATAAGCATGGGCTGGTGCATAGTTCGGATCGCGCCGAATCGCTTCTTCAAGATCGGCACGGCCCGCGCGCGTCGCCGCGGGGCTGAATTGATGCTTCCGGGCGATGCCACGCAGGGTCAACTCGTAGACGTCGAAGTCGCGTGGAGGTGCTCCCAGAATGGCGTGCTTCTCCACTTCCCGTATGCCGGAATGCAGGCTTGCGGCAATCCTGCTTGCGATTTCGTGCTGGACTTGCAGAACGTTCGACGCAATGGCGGAGAAGCGATCTCCCCAGGCGATGCTGCCGTCGCGGGCATCGACAAGCTGCACGTCGACGATCAGCATACTGTCGATGCGCTGTGCGGTACCTTCGACGAGATAGCGTGCGCCAAGCTGCTCACCCAGCTCTTGCGCGGTCAGATCTTTTTGATTAGCGAGCGCAAAAGAAGAATCGCGACCGATCAAGCGCAAGCTGCGATTGCGGGCGAGCTCGTTGACGATTTCGCTCGCCACGCCGCATCCCAAGCTCAAATGCCCACATTCCTCCCCCATCGACAGGAAGGGCATGACCGCCAATGCGGGAAGATCCGGCGCGCGGCCTGCCAGCTCTACTCGGCGCAGTGAGGGAACCAGCATGTAGCCCTTGCGCGGGACGGTGCGCAGGACGCGCCGCTCGTCATCGGCAATCGCCTTGCGGATATCGGCAATGCACTGGGTGAGAGAATCGTCGGTAACGCAGGCGTCGCTCCACACGGCGGTGAAGATGTCTTCTTTCTTGACGAGCGTCCCCGGATTCTCGGCGAGGCGTCTCAGCACGGCGAAGGATCGCGGCCGAAGCTCGACATGGTCCCCGGCTGCGCTGCGCAACTCGTCCGCGTCGAGGTCGATCACGTGATGCGGCAGTCTCACCTCGTGCTTAGAGATCCCGGGAGTCGGCATGGCTACGCGCCTCCTACGATCCAGGTGACGAATCTTCGCGCCATCGCGAGGAGGAGCGCAAGGTCTTTCTTCAGCGCGAAATCGGCCGACAAGGCCGCATCTTCGGCTTAAGCACTCCGCATAAAGAGGAAAAGGGTTAGGATCGCTCTCATCATTGCTTTTCGGATGAGAGGCATCATCATGAATGAAGAGCTCGCATGGCAGATCGTACGTGCCGCGTTTTGTAGCTCTCGCGAGCTACAGGACCTGCTCGGACAGTTGAAACAGCACGCCAGCGACGACGAGTATCGCACCTATTCGATGGGAATCGCGCGCGCCATCGACGCCATCAACGACGCGTTACTCAATCCCGTGACTGCAGCACATCCGGAACTCGCGGAGCGCATCGAGGCGGAGCTCGATGCTCACGGCCGCATCGAGTAGGCTACCAACAAAAATGGCCGGGGCGAGCCCCGGCCATACGACTGATCTGAAAGCAGTGAAGGCTACGCGGCCTGGATCTGCTTGGCCTTGTCGAGCAGCGCCTGCGCCTGGCGGATCGAGGCGATGTCGATCAAGCGGCCGTCGAGCGACACCGCGCCCTTGCCTTCCTTGGCCGCCTGCTTCATGGCGTCGACGATGCGCTGCGCCTTGGTCACCTCGGCCTCGGACGGCGTGAACACCTGGTTGGCGAGATCGACCTGGGAGGGGTGGATGGCCCACTTGCCCTCGAAGCCGAGCACCGCGCCGCGCTTGGCCGCGGCGAGATAGCCGTCAGGATCGGAGAAGTCGCCGAACGGACCGTCGATCGGACGCAAGCCATAGGCGCGGCACGCGACCATCATGCGCGACAGCGCATAGTGCCAGGGATCGCCCCAGTGATAGTCGCGCTTGCCGGCCTCGTCCTTGTCGGTGAGCACGCCGTAATCGGGGTGCGGGCCGCCGATGCCGACCGTGCGTGCGCGGGTCGATGCAGCATAGTCGGCGACGCCGAAGCTCATGGCCTCGACGCGCGGGGAGGCTTGCGCGATCGCCTCGACATTCGCCATGCCGAGCGCTGTCTCGATCAGAAGCTCGAGTCCGATCTTCTTCTCGTATTTCTTGTACTGCTCGATCTGCGTGACGAGCATGTCGATCGCGTACACGTCCTGCGGCACGCCGACCTTGGGAATCAGGATCATGTCGAGGCGGGGGCAGTTCTCCAGCACGTCGACCACGTCGCGATAGGCGTAATGGGTGTCGAGACCGTTGATGCGGATCATCATGGTCTTGTTGCCCCAGTCGATCTCGTTGAGACCCTGGATGATGTTCTTGCGGGCCTGCTCCTTGTCGTCAGGCGCGACCGCGTCCTCGAGGTCGAGGAAGATGACGTCGGCGCCGCCTTTGGCCGCCTTCTCGAACAGCGACGGGTTGGAGCCCGGCACGGCCAGCTCCGAACGGTGCAGACGCGGAGTCGCCTGCTGGATCAGGGTAAAGCTCATGTGAAAGTCCCTCCTGGTTTAACCTGTGGCGCCAAGACCGGCGGCAACGGTGTTGATGGAAAGCAGCAATGCGGATTTGAACGCCTCGCGGTCCGGTTCGCTCTCCGACGCTCTGAATCGACGGAGCAGCTCGACCTGCTCCCGGTTGACCTCGTTGATGGTGGGGAGCCTCTCGGCCAGAGAGGCGCGGAATTGCGGGAAACGCGCCGCGGGCGACGCGCTGCCGGACACTTTCAGCACCATCTCGGTGGTCAGCGCAAGCTCCTTCTCGATCATGGATAGGATGGTCTCGCGGACGCCCTTGTCGGCCACTAAGCCCGCGTAATCCTTGGCAATTTCGAGATCGACCACGGCCAGGATCTTCTCCACCTCGTCGATGATCAGACGGAACAGGCGGGACTCGGCGAACATGCGGGCCAGGAGCTTCTCCCCTTGGGGCCCGCGCACCTGAATGAAGCTTTGCAGCGCCGTCCCCACCCCGTACCAGCCGGTGATGAGGTGGCGGTTCTGGGCCCAGGCGAACACCCAAGGGATCGCTCTTAAGTCTTTCAGCGAGCTCGCGCCGAACCGGCGCGCGGGCCGCGAGCCGATATTGAGCAGCGAAATCTCTTCCAGCGGGCTTGCCGCCTGGAAATAGGTGACGAGGTCGGGATGGGTGATGAGGCCCGTATAGGCGGCGCGGCTGGCGCCGGACAGCGCCTCCATGGCGTCGTCGAACTCGCGGGACGGCTGAAGCGCCCGCTCGCGCTCCGACTTCAAGGCATGTTCCAGCACGCTCGAGGCGAGCAACTCCATCTGATAGAGCGACGTGCCCTTATTGGCGTATTTGTAGGACACCACCTCGCCCTGCTCGGTAACGCGGAAGCGGCCGCGGATCGAGCCGGCCGGTTGCGCGGCGATGGCGCGGCCGGTGGGCGCACCGCCGCGTGACACGGAGCCGCCGCGGCCATGGAAGAAGGCGATGGCCGTGCCCGTCTCCTCGCCCACGCGCGTCAGGCTGATCTGCGCTTTCGACAGCTCCCAGTTCGACGCGACGAAGCCGCCGTCCTTGTTGGAGTCCGAATAGCCGATCATCACCTCTTGCAGTCCGCCCTGCCAATGGGTCGAGCGGCGGATCAGCGGGATCGCCAAGGCCTCGCGCATGATCGCCGGCGCGGCGCGCAAATCCGTGATGGTCTCGAACAGCGGCACGATGGGCAGCGAGCAGATCTCGGTGCCGGCCGTATCGAGGAACAATCCGCCTTCCTTGGCGAGTAGATAGGCGCCGAGAATGTCGTCCACAGAGCGCGTCATGGAGAGAATGAACGTGCCCATGGCGTCGCGGTCGAGCCCGCGCCGGGTCTCGGCGGCTTGCGCGAACATGGCGATGAGATCGGCGGTCTCCGCCGGCAGCGTCTCGGTGATCCGCTCGGAGGTCAGCGGCCGCGCCAGCTCGTGCAGCAGCCAGGTGCGCCATTCGCGGCTGCCGAGGTCCGGCGGCGTGCCCTCCCCGTGGCCGGCGGTCGCCCACCACAAGGCCTGCAAGGCTTGCGTGGTGCGCGTCGAGTTCTCGCGAAGATCGAGACGCACGGTCGAGAAGCGGAACAGCTCCACCGCCCGCCGCACCGGCTTGACCAGATCTGCCGCCAGCGACGGGCTGTTCGCCTGCTGCAGGGCCCGTTCCACGAGACGCAGATCGTGGATCAGCTCGTCGGCGTTGCCGTAGTGCGGCTGGCCCAGATCGAGCTCGCCGCCTTGCGCGCGGACCGTCGTGGCGTCGAGCTTGCGCAGCGCGCAGGTCAGGAATTGGCGGTACGGCTCGCCCGGATTGCGCGCGGCGATCTGCTCCGCCTCGCCGCTCATCTTGAGCGCGTGGGACAGCTCGCTGCGGAAGGCCGGCGGGACGGGAAGCGCGCGCTCGGTGATGGAAAGAGACCGCGCGAGCTGCACGATGCGCTCCCGGTAATGACGGAGACATGCGAGCGCGTTGTGGCGGAGCGCCCACCCGGTCACGCCCGTGGTGACGTGAGGATTGCCGTCGCGGTCGCCGCCGATCCACGAGCCGAACTGGAAGAAGGGCGGCAGCTCGAAATGCTCGTTCGGGTAATAGCGGGCAAGCGCATCGTCGAGCAGACCCATCATCTCCGGCGCCTTCTCGAACAGCGTCTCGTCGAAGAAATGGAGCCCGCGCAACACCTCGTGCTCGACGGTCGGCTTCTCCAAATGAAGCTCGCCCGTCATCCACACGAGCTCGATCTGATCGCGGATGTCGGCGAGCAGCGTCTGGCGCTCCCGCTCCGTCCATCGCGCGCTTTCGAGCTCGCGCAAGAGGAGATAGATCTTGCGGTACTTCTCCAGAACCGTGACGCGCTTCGACTCGGTGGGATGCGCGGTGATCACCGGCCGGATGCGCAAGCTCCGCAACAGCTCCTCGATCTCCCGCGGCGGAATCCCGTTCCCAGCCGCCTCGGCCAGCACGTGGTCGAACGATCCGCGCAGCGCAGCACGCCCGCGCGCCCGCTCGATATGGCGGCGCCGGCGCATGGCCGCGTTCTGATCGGCGATGGAGAGAAGCTGGAACCAGATGCCTTGCGCCTGGAGCGCGCGGGCCATCAGCTCGGGCGAGAAGTCGGAGATATTGGCGCCGCCCTCGAACACCCGCTCGATCTCGGGCTGGTGCCGGCGCACCACCTCCATCAGGAGGTCGAACAGGATGTCCGCCGCATCGGCGGCGGAGGTCCCGCTGATAAGCGGAGCGGGTTCGGTCTCTTGGGTGTGTCTCGGATCCTCGTTCATGACGCGATAACGCAACTCCCGACTGCTCGCTTTTCGCTCAGAGCCGTGAAGCGCGCGTCACAAGGGGCGCAAAAATATCTCGCGCCCCTTGCGAGTATACTTGCGGACGGCGGGCGTGCCGCCCTCGCGTGCTTAGGCCCCAAGCACGGCCGCCACGGTAGAGCCGAACTCGCTCGGATTGGGCGCAACGGTGAGCCCGCAGGAGCGCATGATTTCGGCCTTCTCGGCGGCACTGTCGCCGGCCGCCGAGATGATGGCGCCGGCATGGCCCATACGGCGCCCCTTGGGGGCGGTCAGGCCAGCGACGAAGCCGACCACCGGCTTCGACATGTTGTCCTTGATCCAGGCGGAGGCCTCGGCCTCTTGCGGGCCGCCGATCTCGCCGATCATCAGCACGGCCGTGGTCTCCGGGTCCTCCTCGAACAGCGCGAGGTGATCCAGGAACGAGGAGCCGTTGATCGGGTCGCCGCCGATACCGACGGAGGTGGAGATGCCGATGCCCATGGCCTTCATCTGCGCCGCGGCCTCGTAGCCGAGGGTCCCCGAGCGCGAGATGACGCCGACATTGCCCTGGAGATAGATGTGGCCGGGCATGATGCCGAGCATGGACTTGCCGGGGCTGATGATGCCGGCACAGTTCGGCCCGACCATCAAAGTGCGACGGTCCTTGGGATAGCGCATCATGTAGCGCTTCACCCGCATCATGTCCTGGGCCGGGATGCCGTCGGTGATGGAGCAGACCAGCGCGATGCCGGCGTCGGCCGCCTCCATGATGGCGTCGGCGCAGAAGGCCGGCGCCACGAAGGTGATGGAGGTGGTTGCTCCGGTCGCCTTCACGGCTTCCTTCACCGTGTTGAACAGCGGCCGGTCGAGATGCCTGCCGCCGCCTTTGCCCGGCGTCACGCCACCAACCACGTTGGTGCCGTACTCGATCATCTCCTTGGCGTGGAAGGTGCCCTTGTCGCCGGTCATGCCCTGCACGATCACCGGCGTGGTTTCGTCGATCAGAATGCTCATTACTTTTTCTCTCCGATGGCCTCTCAGGCCGCCTGCAGCTTGCCCTGGCACGCCGCCACCGCTTTCTCGGCGGCTTCCGCCAAGGTCTCCGCGGTGATCAGCTTGAGGCCGCTGTCGGCCAGGATCTTCCGGCCCTCTTCAACATTGGTGCCCGCCAGTCGGACGACGAGCGGCACCTTGATGTCCACGGTCTCGCACGCCTGAACCACACCCTTCGCCACCCAGTCGCAGCGATTGATGCCGGCGAAGATGTTGACCAGCACGGCCTTCACGTTGGCGTCCGACAGGACGAGCTTCAGCGCCGTGGCGATACGCTCAGGCGATGCGCCGCCGCCCACGTCGAGGAAGTTCGCCGGCGTGCCGCCCGCGTGCTTGATCATGTCCATGGTCGCCATGGCGAGGCCCGCACCGTTGACGATGCAGCCGATCTCGCCGTCGAGACCGATATAGTTGAGGTTGTGCTCGGCGGCTTGCGCCTCGCGCGGATCCTGCTGCGAGGGATCGTGCATGTCGGCCACGTTGTGGCGGCGGAACAGCGCGTTGTCGTCGAACGACATCTTGGCGTCGAGCGCGAGCACCCGGTCGTCCTTGGCGACGACGAGCGGGTTGATCTCGAGCATGGTGGCGTCGCAATCGCGGAACGCGCGATAGGCGTTCATGATCGTCGACACGCAGCTCTGCGCCTGCTTGATGCTGAGGCCCAGCTGGAACGCAAGCTCGCGCGCCTGGAAGGCCTGCAAGCCCACGGCGGGCTCGACCACCACCTGAAGGATGGCCTCTGGCTCGGTCCTGGCGATCTCCTCGATCTCCATGCCGCCGCGCTGCGAGGCGATCACCCGGATGCGCTCCGCCTTACGGTCCAGCACGTAGCCGAGATAAAGCTCGCGGTCGAAGGGCTCGGCCACCTCGATATAGACGCGCTGCACGGGCTTTCCTTCCGGCCCGGTCTGGAGCGTGACCAGACGCTTGCCGAGCAGGGTCTGCGCCGCCTCACGCACCTCGTGATAGGTCTTGCAGATCTTGATGCCGCCGGCCTTGCCGCGCGCACCGGCGTGAATCTGGGCCTTCACCGCCCAGCTCCAACCGCCGAGCTCTGTGGCGGCATAGACCGCCTGATCGGGACTGAAGGCCACGGCACCTTTCGGCACCGGCACGCCGAAGCTACCCAGAAGCTCTTTCGCTTGATACTCGTGAACGTCCACGTCGTTCCTCCCTTCCTAGTCTCTTCGGCGGGGCTTTCGTGAGAGCTCACGCCGATAAGACGTCAGCTCACCTTACCCTTGACGATGTCATAGGCCTTCTCGGTCGCCGCTTCAGCGCCGGCCAAAAGACCCTCCAGTTCCTGTAGCTTAGCGTCCACGAAGCTCTTGTCCGAGATCATTTTCGCATTGATGTAGACATTTAGCGCAGCACTTCGCAGTGCAGCATAAGCAGCCAGGACGCCGACGCCGGCATCCGAGATCACGTTCAGATTGCCTTTCTCCGAGGCCTGCAACGCCAAATCGATGACCTCCCGCGCCAGATGGCAGCAGCGCATCGGCACTTCGGTCGCCTGCTTGAGCGCGGCCTGGATCGACTCCGCGCGGGCGGCTTTCTCCGACTCGCTCTCCTTCGGCATGCCGTAAGCGCCCATCACCGTGTCGAAGGCGCGCACGTCGTCCTGGATCATGCCGGTCAGCCGGTGACGCAAGTCCTCGGCCTTCGCCAGCACGTCCTTCATCTCTCCCTCGACCTCGGCGTACTTCTTTTTGCCGATGGTGAGGTTGCACACCATGCTCAC
>CAZHCN010000101.1:0-8215 GCA_964530895.1 uncultured Methyloceanibacter sp.
GTCTCGTCCTTTGGTGTTAAGCGCTCATCTGCCGTTCCGCCAGCATGCCGCCGCGTTTTCCCTGGAAATAGGTCTTCACCCAGGGATGCTCGGACTCAAGCATGGCGGCAATCGGTCCATCGGCCACGACCTTGCCGTCGGCCAGGACCGCAATCCGGTCGCATGCGGTGTAAAGGCTCTCCAGATCGTGGGTCACCATGAACACGGTGATTTCCAAGGTTTGCTGGAGGGTGCGGATCAGCTCGTCAAAGTCGCCGGCAGAGATCGGGTCGAGGCCCGAGGTCGGCTCGTCGAGGAACAGGATCTCGGGATCGAGCGCCAGTGCGCGTGCGAGCGCCACGCGCTTGGTCATGCCGCCGGACAGCTCGGAAGGAAATTTCTCGCCGTCTTGCGGCGTGAGGCCCACCATTTCGAGCTTGGCGAGCGCCATCTCGTCCATCAGCCGCTGAGAAATCTCCAGATTCTCGCGCATGGGGAATTGCACGTTCTGCTTGACCGTCAGCGACGAGAACAGCGCGCCTTGCTGGAACAGGATCCCCCAACGGCGCTCGAGCGCGCGCCGCTCCGCCTCGTTCGACTTGGCCATGTCGACCCCGAGCACCTCGATGGTGCCGTGGCGCCGCGGCAAAAGGCCGATGATGGTGCGCAGCAGCACCGACTTCCCGGCGCCAGAGGCGCCGACCACGCCGAGGATCTCGGCTTCGCGCACATCGAGATCGAGATGGTCGAGCACGGTCACGTCGCCGAACCCGACGACGAGGTCACGCACTCTGATGACGGCGTTCTTCTCGGTCATGCGGGGAGCTACATTCCGATCGATGCGAAGAAGATGGCGAACAGGCCGTCGAGCACGATCACGAGGAAGATCGACTCGACCACCGAGTTCGTGGTCTGGATGCCGAGGGACTCGGCACTGCCTTTGACCCGCAAGCCCTCGGCGCAGGCGACGATGCCGATGACGAGGCCCATGAACGGGGCCTTGATCATGCCGACCTCGAAATGGGTGAGCGAGATCGCCTCGGTGAGGCGTGAGATATAGATATCGGGGCTGATGCCGCCGTAGAGCCAGGCGACGAGGCCGCCGCCATAAAGCGCGGCCATGGACCCTAAAAAGGTCAGCACCGGCAGCGCCACGATGAGAACGAGGATGCGCGGCAGTATGAGCACCTCGACGGGATCGAAGCCCATGGTGCGCAACGCGTCGATCTCCTCGCGCATCTTCATGGAGCCGATCTCGGCCGTGTAGGAGCTGCCCGAACGCCCGGCGACCATGATCGCGACGATCAACACACCGATTTCGCGCAGGACGAGGATGCCGACGAGGTCGACGGAGTAGAGCTCGGCGCCGAACTTGCGGAAGTGGAAGATGCCCTGCTGCGAGATGATGGCGCCGATCAAGAAGGTGATGAGCAGGATGATGGGCACCGCCTGCCAGGCAACGCGGTCGAACTGATGCACGGTCGAGGTGAAGCGGTACTCGCGCGGGCGCACGATCACGCGCAGGAGCGCCAGGCTGACCGCGCCGAGCATCTCCGAGAAGACGATGAGGTTGCTGCCGAAATCGGCGCCGGCGCGGCCGACGGCGGCAAGGAAGGTGACGATGGGGTTTCCGGCTTGCAGTTTCGGAGGCGGCTCGCGGTTGACGCCATGCATCTCCTTGAGGAGGCCGCGGTCATGCTCGGGAAGGCCGACGACCTCCGCCTTCTGTCCCGACGCCGTCCATTGCCGGGTCAGGCGCTCCAGCAGCCACGCGCCGAACGTGTCGAACTCGCGCACGCCCGCCATGTCGATCGACACGTTCTTGGCCTTGGGCGCCTCGCCGCTCACGCGTTCGACGAGCGCTTCGAGCTCGCCCGCGTGGCTCGCGGTCCACGAGCCCCCGGCGGCAAGCTCGAGCCGCTCTCCCACCAGTCTGTGTGTCAGCAGAGCTTCACCCATCGCAGTCGCTCCTCGGCCTCAATTCGGCACAAGCCCCGAAGACCCCGAGGCTGGCAAACGATTCCGGCCCAAGAGTAGCGGCGAACTAGCTCCGCGTCAGGCTGATCGACACGCTTTGCAGGGGACTTCCTGAGGTCGAGATCGACACTCTTTGGCTTGTGCGGCTGTAACTGACGACCATGCTGCCGGTGATGGACCCCGAAACCCTGATGCTTATTCGGCCGGGAGTCGCGGTGCCGCTGGCGCTGCCCGAGGCATTGTAGGTCCGTTCCTCCCAGTTTCCGGTGAGGCGATTGCCGCTCAGGCTCAGCTTGCTCCGGATCTCGACGCTCGAGCTTTCGCTCTTGCAGCGAATGGCCAGACCGAGCTGCGTCCCGCCACCCGTGTAGTAGGCATTGCAGCTCAGACGTTCAATTCCGGTGTTGAGACGAACTTGGCCGCTGCCCCGCCAAGTGCCGAGCAGTGTATCGAACGGGCTCGGGCTCGCTTGGACGGGTTTCGTCGGCGTGGTGAGGGCCAGGCCAATAAGAGCGGCGGTGGCAAGGAGAATCGGCGCAGCGCGGCGAATCAATCGTGTCATAGGCTCTGTCTTCCCGCAGTTTCCGGTCCCAAACAAGTGAGGATTGCTGTTACGAGGTTATGACTGCGACCCCCGAATACAAGCCCCTAATCCAAGATTACAGTGGAGCGCGGCCACCCGGCGCATGCGTCGTTTGGTCTAAGCCATTGGAAGTTTTGGGCTTGCCGCTGCTGAATACGCTGCTCATGGGCGCGAATTGGGAAATGCCAAGTGCAAAGGTGGCGGCCATCAGCCGCGCCATTTCCTCGGCGTAGTCCTTGCGGGCATCGGCGTGCCAACGCCAGTAGCAATCGCCGAGCGCTTGCGCGTCGGCGCAGTGGCCGAGCGCGCGCAGAAACTCCAGATTGGCCCGAGTCCTCTTGGCGACGAAGGCTGCGCCCTCGAGCTGATAGGCCTCCCAATATTTCAGCTGCATCTCCGCCAACCCCGTGGCGAAGTCGAGCAGCGGATTGGCGGGCCGGCCGTGCTCGGCCCGGCCGGATGTGGAGTCTTGCATCGTCGCCTCCGTTTCGCAGAGCGCCGCGGGCGGCGGCGCAAAGGTGTCTTCCGCCCGATGCGCCGGCGACTACCTTGATTATGCTCAAGATTTCAATACGCTGGAATATCTCGTATGGCGCTCTAAAGTCGCAAATATACTGAACGAGGTTCCCGAAACCCTGCGGAGGCACCCATCGCCCCGTCGCCCAACGTCTCCATCACCTATTGCCGGCTCTGCGGCTGGCTGCTCAGGGCTGCGTGGATGGGACAGGAGCTTCTGTCCACCTTCGCCGAGGAGCTCGGCTCGCTCACGCTCGTGCCCGACGACACGGGGGGCGTGTTCGAGGTGCGCGTCGACGGCAAGACAGTCTGGTCGCGATCGGAAGTGGGACGCTTCCCTGAAATGAAAGAGCTCAAGCAATTGGTGCGCGACCAGATCGCACCGGGACGCGATCTCGGCCATCTCGATAGCAAAGAGCCGAAGTCCTAGGGCTGCTCCATCATTGTGAGGGGTGTCACAAAGCCGATCCGGCCCACATGCCATTGAGCCTGGGGCAATCGCGCGCCGTCATTTGGGGAACGGAGAGAAATCATATGAATATCAGACCCTTGCGGCTGATCGCGGGGTTTTGCGCCGTGGCGGCGAGCTTCGCGGGACCCGGGGCAACGGCGGAGAGCGCGCACGATGTCGCTCTTAAGGCATGCGTCGCGGCCCACGGGCATGCGGCGACGCCCATCACCGCCGTCGCCGACGGGCACGGCGGAAGCCTCGTCTGGCTGACCGACCAAGAGGACAATCTCTGGCTGTGCAACGCAGACGCCGAAGGGAATGTCTATGCCGACACCATGATTTTCGATGATCTCTTGGCGGGAGCAGGTGCAAGCCTCGTCACGCCGATCGTTCTCGACCGCGACGGCAAGCCGGCTTCGCCGCTTCCCGATCCGCTCGTCACGGCCGAGCTCGCCTGCCGCGCTTATCTCGATGACGAAGGGGGCGAGGTGGTTGCGCGAGGATCTGACGGCCTCACTGCCAACTGGCTGCCCGGCTATTTCGTTTTCCTCGAGACGGAGGCCGGCGAGACATTCCTGTGCGATGCGACGCCGAACGCGCAAGTGTGGGCATTTGCCAGGATCGGCGAGCCGCTCAACCCAAGAAATCCAGTGAGTTAGGCCGTTTCGGCTCCTGGCAGAGGCGCGCGCGGTTCCCCATATTTTCGGGTAGTCGAAATGAGTCCTCGAGGCTGCACGAAACCAAATGCCCCAACCCGTGATCGTCACCATTCCCCATCGGCTCGGCAAGGCGGAGGCCAAGCGCCGCCTCCAGTCCGGCTTTCACAATGTGCGCGCGAATGTCGGCGAGAGCTTCATGGTCCTCAAGGACAACTGGGACGGCGACCATCTCGATTTCCAGGCGAGCCTGCTCGGCCAATCGACGACCGGCGTGATCGACGTCGCCGACGATCACGTGCGTCTCGAAGTGCAGCTCCCTTGGGTCCTCGCCATGCTGGCCAATAAGGCGAAGGCGCTCGTCGAGCGCCAGGGCCGGTTGATGCTGGAAAAGCCCAAGGAGCCGACCAAGAGCTGAGGCGGGTCAGGAAATCTCGACGATGGTCACTTCGCCCGTGCCGGCTTCCACGGTCTCGCCGGCCGGCTTGCCCATCAGCGCCTGAGCCACGGGCGAGACGTAAGACAGCGTCCCTTGGGCCGGATCGGCCTCGTCCTCGCCGACAATGCGATAGGTTTGGCGGCGTCCGTCGTCACGCTCGATGGTCACCTTCGAGCCGAAACGCACCTCGCCCGCATCGCGCGGCGGCTCGACCACCTGAGCGGTGGCCCGGCGCGAGGTCCAGTAGCGCAGGTCACGATTGATCTTGGCCAGAAGCGCTTTGTCGTCCGCGTCGTGGGCTGCGGCGTGCTCTTCATGCAGACGCGCGAGCTCGGCCTCGATCATCTCCAGCCCACGCTGGGTGACGAGGTTATGTGACGATATCGGCCGATCGGGAAGGTCGTCGTAGACGTCCCCTTCGTCGGCTTCTTTGGTAAATGCCTTGCTCATTAAGTCATTATAGCATCATTGGAAGCTTGAATGTGGCGTAACTGGCCGAGCCACAACCGGTCTGCTAAACCTCCCGAAACGGAATAGGCGCGTCATGAAATACATCATCGCCGTGATTCAGCCCCATCGGCTCGACGCCGTGCGCGGGGCGCTCGCCGGGATCGGCGTGCAGGGCATGACCGTCACCGAGGTCCGTGGCTTCGGCCGCCAGAAGGGGCAGACCGAGATCTACCGTGGTGCCGAGTATGCGATCCAATTCGTGCCGAAAGTAAAAGTCGAGCTCGCCGTCAGCGCCTCGATGGTGGATGCCGTCGTCGAGGCGATCGGCGAGGGGGCAAGAACCGGCCAGATCGGCGACGGCAAGGTGTTCGTGCTGCCGCTCGAAGGCGCCATGCGGGTTCGGACCGGCGAGATGGGCGTCGACGCGCTCTAGCCCGCAACCAGCAGCGCCACGGGGAATTGGCCGAGCGCCTCGGCGACGCTGAGGCTACCGTTCGTTGCCGAGACGGCTTTGCCGGTGAGGATATTCAACCACTGGCGGCCTGCGCGTTCCGGCGGGAGCGTCACGGCCGTGTCGCCCCACGCAGCGGGCGGGACCATGGGCTTGTCACTGCCGCCGAGGAGGGCGCGGGCCCGGACCGGCACGATGGTGATGGCCGCCGGCGCGCCGTCACTCCGCAGGAAGGCGAGGGCGCTTCCGGCATGCGCACCGTTCACGGCGAGGGGGGCGAAGTTGCCCGTGGTGAAGAGCGACGGCTGCTCGCGTCTGACCTGAAGGGCTCTGAGCAGGATGGAGAGTTTGATGGCGCCGCTTCGCCAGTCGGCCAGGAGGTCGGCCGCGTCGCGGGAGGCGTCGCAATCGACGAGCTTCCGGCGCGCATCGAAGTCGACGGGACGCCGATTGTCCGGATCGACCAGGCTCAAGTCCCAAAGCTCCGCACCCTGATAGATATCGGGCACGCCGGGCGCCGTCAGCTTGAGCAAGGTCTGAGCGAGGCTGTTGAGGGCGCCGGCCACTTCGAGCGGCGCTTGCGCGTGGGCGAAGTCGTCGAGAAAGTCGCGGCTCTTTGCGGGATCGAGCGTGCCGCGCACGAATCCATCGACGGCCCCCTCATAGGCTTGATCGGGTCCCGTCCAGCTCGTCCTGACCTTGGCCTCCTTGATGGCTTTCATCATGAAGCCCGCCATCCTGTCGGCAAGCGCCGCCATGGCGTCCGTGTCTGTGACGTCGAGGCTGAACGGCCACGCGCCGGCGAGCGCCTGGTAGAACATCCATTCGTCATTGGGGGTCGGCGCACGGCCGCCGTCGCTCTCGGCGATCAGGGCTGCGTTCATCGCTGACCAGCGCGCCACGTGACGCGCCCAATCCTCCGGCGCTTCGCTCAAAGCATAGAGGCGGGCGCGAGAATCCTCGCCGCGCTTGGTGTCATGGGTCGAGGTGGCGAGCAGACCCGCGGGCTGGCGGGCGCGCCGCGCGGCCATCTCCTCGTGGAAGTGCGCGATCGGGGCGCCGAAGTCCTCCGGCGAGCCGCCCACCTCGTTCAGGGCGATGAGCCGGTTGTAGCGGTAGAACAGCGTGTCCTCGACGGCTTTGGCCATGAGCGGGCCGGTGGTCTGCTGCAGCCGCGTCACGAAGGTGAGCGCCTCGGCGCGCGCCGCCGGGTCCGGTAGGTCGAGCCGCCAGATGCGGGCGATGAAGTCGATGGCGCCTTCGTCCTCGACCTCGCGCGTGCTCTTCGCGGTCACTTGCGCGAACGCGATCAGCGCTTCGTCCTCGGGCCGCGGGCCGTCGACATCCACATAGGTGCGGTAGACCGGCAGCGACGTGCCGAGCTCGATGATGGCGCGGCGTAACGTGTCGCGTCCGTAATCGCGCGTGGCGAGATCGGCTTGGGCGAGCTGAAAGGCGAGGCCCGTGAGCACGTCGAGCTCGCCGGCAAGATTGCGCACGAAGATGTGGCGCTTGGTTGCGGCGAGGAGAGTGTCATAGTCTTCGGTCTCGCCGGTGAAGTCCTGATAAGCGGCCGTCAGCGCGTCTTCGCCTGCGGGGCTCGTCAGCACGCTGCCCAGCGAACGGATGAACTCGTAGCCGGTGGTGCCCTGGACCGGCCAGTCGGGGCGCAGGTTCTCGTCGCCCTCGAGGATCTTCTCCACCAGAAGAATGAAGGGACGTGCCTCGCCGGTCACCTCGCGGAGCTTGCGGAAATAGGCGAGCGGGTCGGCGAGGCCGTCCACATGGTCGAGGCGCAATCCATCGATCATGCCTTCGCCGGCAAGACCCACCAGGAGCCGGTGGGTCTCCTCGAACACGCTCGGCTGCTCCATGCGGACCCCGACGAGATCGGCGACCTCGAAGAAGCGGCGATAGGTGAGGGTCTCGCGCGCCGCACGCCAATAGGCGAGCCGCCAGCTTTGCGCCTCGTGCAGGGCGTGGATGGTCTCGCGGTCGGCCGCGGTGTCGAGGAGCGTGGCGCGCAGCGTCTCGGCTTGCGCCTTGTCCTCCGCGCGCGCGGCAAGTTCGGACTTGAGCTCTTCCGCCGTCTCCGGCGTCGTACTGGCGAAGCGGTTGGTGAGGTCCTCGAACTCGCTCCCGGCACGCGAAAGCACGCTCGCATAGGTGGGCGGACTCAGGGGCAGCTTCATGCCGCTGACCGTGAAGTTGATGCCGCCCGACTCGGCGTCGAAGTGGAGGCCGAAGCTGCCCTTGTCGAGGGCAAGCCCATAAGGCTCGGGCAGCACGGGGATCAGGAGCTTCGGCGCCGACCAGTCGATGTCGAAATAGCTCGCATGCGCGCTCGCCGCGCCCCATTCGAGAATGTCGCGCCACCAGGGATTGAAAGGGCTTGCGCCCATGTGGTTGGGCACGAAGTCCAAGACGACGCCGACGCCGGCGGTGCGAAACGCCGCGACCATGGCGCGGAAACCATCCTCGCCGCCGAGAGAGGGTTCGATCTGGTCATAGCGCGCGATGTCGTAGCCGTGGGTCGAGCCGGGCAGCGCGCGCAAGACAGGCGAGGCGTAAAGGTGGCTGGCGCCAAGCTTGGCGACATAAGGCGCAAGCGTGCTCGCCCGGGCGAAATCCATGCCTTCGCGGAATTGCAGGCGATAAGTGGCAAGCGCCGTCATCGCCTGGGCCGCTCGGCGGCCACGGCCCCGGTCACGGC
>CAZHCN010000102.1:0-8205 GCA_964530895.1 uncultured Methyloceanibacter sp.
TGACCTCCATACCGGACTCCGTCTCCTCAATCGTCGGCTTGTGCCACTCACGCATATTGTTTCTCCTTTCGCGAGTTTAAGACCAAGCATGGCCGGTACGGCCCAAGAGGCTTTGCGAACCCGAATTGGTTGGGCCGCCCGGCTCTGCGACTGGAATATGGGATGGGGTCATGATAATTTCCAATCGTATTTCCTTATAGAAAGCATAAGCCACCCTTATCGGCATGGTTTCGCTACGGCAGTTGCGTTATTTGGAATCTCTCGCCGAGACGCGCCATTTCGGCCATGCGGCGGAGGCCTGCGCCGTGAGCCAGCCGGCGCTCAGCATGCAGATCAAGGAGCTTGAGGACGAGCTCAAAGTGAGCCTTGTCGAGCGGCGGAAATCAGGTGTGGAGCTCACCGAGAAGGGAGAGGAGGTCGCGCGGCGTGCGCGCACGATCCTCGCTTCTGTGCGCGATCTGGTCGATTACGCCAAGCAGCAGGAGGGCGTTCTCTCCGGCGTCCTCAGGCTCGGCGCCATCCCCTCCATCGCGCCCTATCTCTTGCCTGCGGCCTTGCCCGAGCTGCAACGGCGCTTTCCGGCGCTCAACCTGCAGCTGCGCGAGACGCTCACCGAAAATCTCGTGCACGAGCTTGTGAGCGGCGATCTCGACGTTATTCTCGTCGCGCTGCCGATCGACGATCCCGAGGTGGAGACCCTTCATTTGTTCGACGACACCTTCATCCTCGCGGCCAAAGCGACCCCGGAGAATGCGCGGGCAAAGGGCGCAACCCCCGACATGCTGTCGGATGAGCGCCTGCTGCTCCTGGAGGAGGGGCATTGCTTGCGCGACCAGGCGCTGTCCTACTGTCACATGATGAGCCGGGAGGCGCGCGAAAGCTTCGGCGCGTCTAGCCTCGCCACCATCGTGCAGATGGTGGCGAACGGCTACGGCATCACGCTCTTGCCGGAGATGGCGATCTCGAGTGAGATCCACCGTGGCGGCGATATCCGCCTGTTGCGGTTCCCGGCACCGGAGCCTAAGCGTGAGATCGGGCTTGCCTGGCGCAAGACGTCGCCGCGCAAGGCAGAGTTCATGCAATTCGGCCAACTTCTATCGGGCATTGTGCCGAAGCAACGCAAGAAAGGAGGCCGGCGACGTTAAGCACCCAAATTGCGCTCCTGCTGACGATGCTGCTTTTCGGCAGGACGGGGCTCGTGCGGATCGCACGGCCGGTGTCCGACTACTATGTCGCGAACAGGTTGATGCCTGCTTTGTTCAACGCCATGGCGATCGCTGTGTCGTCCATGGCGGTGCTCGTATTCGTCGGGGCGGCGGGCGGCGTCGGTCCGGCTTGGCAAGGTGTCACGCCAGTCCTTCTCGGCGGCGCCATCGGCCTCATTTTGAGCGGGCTCCTGCTTGCGCCCTATTTGCGGGGATATGGCGGCTATACGCTGCCAGACTTCCTCGCTGAACGGTTCGGTGGCGATAAAGTGCGACCGCTCGCGGTGCTTGCCGTAATCCTGTGCTCGTTTCCGGCGCTCGCCACCATCCTGCTCGCGATCGGCCTGATCGGGTCGGCGGTGTTCGCCTTGCCGGTTGTGGTGAGCGTCGGCGGCGGCGTGGTGATGGTCCTGGTCTGCATCCTGATCGGCGGGATGCGGTCCTTGAGCCTGTCGCAGATCGCGCAATATGTCGTGCTGCTTGCGGTGTCCGTCGCGGCGGTGCTGGTCGTGCTCTGGCAGACGGGGACGATCGGCGACACCGAGCGCTTGCTTGTCCGCGAGGTGGTTCCCGATCTCGGCCTGCAAACCTTCGCGCAGAGCGACGCCGCAAACCGCATCGCCCTGATCTTCTGCCTCGCGGCCGGGATCGCGTCGTTCCCCTTTCTTCTGATGCGGAGCTTCACCACGCCCACGGCCCCGGAGGCGCGGATCTCGTTTCTCGCTGCGCCCTTCCTTGCCGGCGTGCTTTGCCTCGCCGCGCCGGCTCTTGCCGCGCTGTTCGAGGCGGCGCGGGTGGCGGCCGGGGACGCGCTTTCCATGATCGCCGAGGGGCTGCTCGTGGTCGGCGCGATTGCAGGCCTCTTGGCCGCGGGCGGCGCGCTCGCGCTTTCCGTCGCGAATGCGCTCTCCTATGACGTCTATTTCAAGACCCTGCAGCCGACCGCCTCGGCGCGGCGGCAGCTCCTCATCGCGCGTTTGTCGGTGATCCTCGTCACAGGCCTTGCCGGGGTCGCGGCGGTGCTTGCTCCCAAGGAGACGCTGATCGCCACGGGCGCGGCCTTCTCGCTGGCGGCGAGCGCCTTTTTGCCGGCGCTGGTGCTTGGCGTGTGGTGGAAGCGCGCCACGAGCGACGCGGCCCTTGCCGGCATGATCGCCGGGCTCCTCGTTTGTCTTTATTACATGATCGCGCCGCACGTGATCCCGTTTGCCTTCTACGAGTCGTCGAGCTTTCTCTCCAACGCGAGTGATGCCCAGACTGCCGCGTATGACGTGTTGCGGCACAACTATTACCTTGCCTCCGGCACGGCGCAGGAGGCCGTGCTGGCCAACTGGAAAGAGGCGGCGCTCCCGATCGCCAATTGGTGGGGCGTCAGCGGGGCCTTCGCCGGCCTGTTCGCCGTGCCGGTCGGCTTCCTCGTGATGATCGGGGTCAGCCTCTTCACGCGCGCGCCGTCAGAAGACGTGCAGCGCTTCGTGAGCGAACTGGGCGAGAGGACGGCTTAAGACCGCGTCTGTTCGCCGCTCACTCGACGGAGGCGCTGCTTGCAGGTTCCGGCGGGGGCGGTCCGCCGAGCAGGCGGAAGCCGTCACGGAAGCGCTCCGCATCGTCGGACTTGGCGTGCCCCGTCGGGCCGGCGGACACGATCATGTACACCCGATCGCCGTTGGCGACGATGTCGATCAGATGGTTGAGCTTGCCTCTGCCGTCTTCCGCCTTGGCTTCGTAGCCGGGGCGTCCGTCGATGGTCTTGAAGTCCTTGTAGCGCACGTTTGTGCCGCTGCCTTTGGCGTAAGCCGAGATGACCTTCTCGAAGTAATCCGGCTTTGGCGGATTGGGCGCGCGCCCCTCCGGATATTCGAACACGACGATGCTGTAGACCTCGTCGTCGCCGACATTCACCTCGTAGTTATGCTGGAGAAGGGGGTTCTGTCCGGAGACCGGCGTGCTTACAGCTTCCGGCTTCGTCGTCACTTCCGGGAAGGACGCGACAAAGCCCCGCTCGGGGAAGTGGAACTCATGCCACTTCGGTGGAGGCGGTGCCTCTTCCGTCTCGGCCGCGTCCTCGGCCAGGCTCGGGGCGGCGAGCGCGAGAAGCGCAATCGCGGCAAGAGCGAAACGTCGAATTGGCATCGCCGGTCCCTTGGTCCCTTTCGTCGAGAATCGCAAGTCTATCCGATCCCGCGAGGAGGTTCAGCCTTCCGTCGGCGTGTCCGAGAGCGCCCGGCGGTACATCGTTTGTACGTCGTCCGTAAGGGCGCGCCGCGAGTCGGGCCGTAGGTAAAGCATATGGCCGCCGGCATAGTCCTCGACGGTGATGGGTGCGGCGCCTTCGAGCGGCGGGAGCTGGCTCACGAGATAGGCCGGTGCCATGTAGGGCGTGATGAGGTCCGTGTATCCGGCGGCGATGAACACTTGCAGCGCAGGGTTCGAGGCGCGGGCTTCCTGGATGTCGTCGAGCACGCCGGCATAGCCCTGCCGCGTAGGGCTCGTGCCGAAGTCCCATCTATCACGCACACGGCGGTTGAGCAGCTCGTACTTGTCGTCCGTCTGATAGGCGAGGTCCTTCTGCGCGTAGTTGACGAAGGCCGAGGTCCATAGCGGCACGGTGGAGTCGAGCACGGGGTCGGGCCCATGCGGCCAGGCGCTCGTCGGGTTGGGGTCAGGGCCGCTCACGCTGCCGTCGTAACGGCTGAGGAGCCGCCCGTTCTTGCGGTCGAACTCCTTGATGAAGAGGGAGGGCGTAATGCGGGCGAGGTGCTGCTTCACCTGGTCGAGAGGCAACCCCGTCAAGGCGGCCACGCGCGCGCTCGCTTCTTTGCCGCCTTGCTCGGCACCTGAGGCGAGCGCCACGAGGTAGTCGGAGAGGGCATAGTGCTCGACGTCCTTCAAGGCGTTGCCAAGGGCTTCGCGCCCGGCGACGCCTTCGCTCTCGAGCTTGACGGCCGCGTAGGAGGGAAGGGAGAGCGCCCAGGGCAGAGGGTCGTAGTCCTCGCCGTTGATCAATGCGAACTCGAGCGCGGGCGAGATCAGCACGAGCCCGCTCGGCGAGACGACGCCGCTCTTCTGGAGCTTGCGGGCGATGGTTGCGGCGCGGAAGCCGCCATAGCTCTCGCCGGCGAGGAAGACCGGCGAGGACATGCGGCCCGCCTGGACCAGATAGAGCCTGATGAACTCGGAAAGGGAGTCGGTGTCCTCGTCGACGCCCCAATAATCGGAGTCCTTGCCGTCGAGCGCATGGCTATAGCCCGTGCCCACGGGATCGACGAAGACGAGGTCGGTGAAGGCGAGCCAGCTCGACGGGTTGTCGATCAGCCGCGGCGGCGGTCCGATTAGCTGGCCATTGTCGTTGGCCTCAACGATTTTGGGCCCGATGGCGCCGAGATGGAGATAGGCGGACGCGGCCCCGGGACCGCCATTGAAGACGAAGGTGATCGGCCGCTTGGGGTCCTCGGGATCAGTCACGTACGCGACGGAAAAGATCTCCGCTTTGGTCTTCCCTTGCGGGCTCTTGAGCGACAGGGCGCCGGCCTCGGCGCTGTAGCGCACCTCTTTGCCGGCAAGGATCGCCGTGTGGAACGTGGTCGCTTTCGGCGGCAGGGGCAGGCGTGCCGTATCCTGGGCTGTGTGTTCGGCGGCGTGCGCGGTCTCGTGTTCCGCGGCTTGCGCGGGCTGATGGGCTTGGGTGTCCTCGGCTACCGCGCCGGGGGACGCGCCGAAGAAGACGAGAAGGGCGCCCAGGCAGAGGGCGCTCAAGGTCGGTCGGAGAGCTTTTTTCACGGGCTGCTACAGTCTGTGCTAGAGGGCGGGGCGGGCGCTGATCAAGGCCGAGACTTAAGCAGCCAACCGGGCAGTCTCAAGGCGCGTACGCAGCGGCCCCCTTCCGGCCCATCATGACCGCGCCATCATTCTGGGCGAGCAACAGCGCCATGGTGAGAAAGTCCCTGATCGTCATCCTCTTGCTCCCTCTTTGGGTTGGCCTTTTTGCCTGTGCCTCGCATGACGACATTCAGGCCGAGCGCGTCGCCAAGCAGGCGGCCGCCGACGCCGAGGACGACACCACCTGCCGCAAGCAGGGCGCGCCCGGCAGCCCCGCCTATGACACCTGCCGGAAGACCTTGGCCGCCAAGCGCTACGAGAAGGCCCAGATCGACTATCAGAAGGCCCGCGACTTCGACCGGGTGCTCGGGGCCGGCACGGACGGCGTTGATAACTATTGATTTTGCGCGTGAGCGCGGACGTCACACAGCCATTATAAAAGTGTTGGGGCCAGGGTTTGGCCGTTGGCCCCAATCGGTTTGACCGCTAAGCTATTGGGCGAGCGGAAAGCTGACAGCCAACAGTCTTGCCGGGCGGCACCGGGAGGCTCGTCATCGCGGCGAGGCGATGTCTGGCAGCCTATTTGCAGCCGGGGCTCCAGGACGGGGGAGGGAGTCTCGAGGCGGCGCGTTTTTTTGTGTTCCCCTGGGATACACCGGGTCTCGTCGCTCATGAGGCTCGACCTGGATCCGATGCTTAGCGGAGCCCTCTCGGCATGGCCGTCCCGATGCCTAAGAAGCGTACCTGGTCGACACGGGAAACCGACGCGGAGTCCAAAGAGACTGCTGCGTTCGAGGCAACCGTTGCCGCGGCCCAGGACACGGCGGCGAAGTCCGGCGCGTTTCTCTCCACGGCAAAATCGGATCTGACCGACCATCAGCGCTGGCTCCAGGCGCAGAGCGTCGCCGTGGAGCGGGATCGCGCGCGGCATGAGCGCTGGCTGCAGCGCCAGCGTGAGCACCGTCTCACGCTCGCCCGGAAAGACCGGGCGCGCCGCCGGCGCCAACTCATGCGCCAGCGCGCCATCCGGGCAGTGCAAGCTGCCGCCCTCGCTTCGCTGGTCTTTGTCCGCTCGCTCATCATGGCCGCCGCCGCCAACGTGGCGGCAGGAGCCACATATGTCGGGTCGCTCATCGCGCGCGGCGCCGGTTACCTCGGGCACCTGATTGCGGTTGCCGCCGCCAACATGGCGGCAGGGGCCAAACATCTCGGATCGCTGATCGCGCAGGGCGCGGGTTATCTCGGTAGTCTCATCGCGGCCGGTGTCCATTGGACGGCCGCCAAGCTGCATATCTTCGCGTATCTCGTGGGCAGGAAGGTCGCAACGGGGTCGTCCGCGGCCGCGGCCCGGGCCGGGGTCTTTTCGCGGTCGGCGGGGCGCTCGATCGGGGGCGGGTTCGGCGCGACAGGCCGATCGGCGTCGCGTGGCTTGGCGCGGTTCGGCGACAAGGCTTCCATTTATGGCGCGGCCGGCAAGCGTCAGCTTGCGGCCGGGTTCCGGTGGAGCAGCAGGCGGGCGGCCGCGCTTGCGCCCACTCTTTATGTACGCGTGGCGAAGCTCGGACGGCAGGCGGAGCGCTATGCGCGCGCCCGTGCAGCGCAGGCCGAAGGCGGGTTGGTGCGGGCCAAGGCCACCGCGCCTGCGCGCAGTGCCGAGGCGCCGTCAGCGGTCACCGTGATCTACGGCCCGCACCGGGACGGGGTCGGGATCGAGGGCCGCCCGGCCAACGATCCGTGGACCCCCGCCGCTCTACCTCGGGCGGAAACCGCTCAGCCCGAGGTGGAAACGGCCGAAGTCGTCGAAGTCTATGGCCCCTTCTACGAAGGCTTCTGGGTGGAGGGCGTGTCGCCCAACGAGCCTCGGTGGCCGGAGCCCGCGCCTGCGCCTCAGGCCGTACTCGCTGCGCCTCGGGTCAAAGGAGAAAACGCGCTATCTTCATGGGCGAGGGATGCGTGGTATCGAACGCAAGGCATGGCGGCACAGGCCGGGGATTGGGCGCGATCGCGGTCTTGGTCTCAAAATAAGGAAGCCGGTTTCAGTCAGATGATGATCATCGCGGGGGCAGTGTTGCTGGTTTGCGGCGGGCTTCTGCTCGGCGGCGGCCTCTTCTTGCGCGCCGGCGTGGGGACGACAGCGGCCACGGCAGCGAGCGAGGAGACCGCCACGGGCATCACCTGGACGTTTCAGGTGCCCGGCCTGCCTTTGCCCGAACGGGCGGTGTTCACGCTCTCGGGCACGCCGCAATCGTTTCGCATCAACGGGCTCTCCGTCGGCGGCGTGAACAACACGGATCGGCCCCTGACCGGGGTGCAGGCCGTCCTCAAGCCGGACGTGCATCGCCCCGATCTCAAGCTCACGCTCCAGGTGGACAAGCCCGCGGTGACGGCCAGCGAAGAGGGCACCCAGACGCAGGCGCTTGAAGTCACGCCGAAGGATGCGGTGCCGCCAAACTCGCCCTTCCGGCTCGTATTCGCGTTTCCGCCGGAGACGATGGATGGCGCGGACGGCCTCACGGTGCAGGAGTTCTTCGAATCTTACGGGGGCCTCCTGCTCAGGATCCGTTACGAGCTTGACGGCAAGCAGAGGTCGCTCATTCAGTATTTGCCGACGGATATGCTGAAAGCGCAGCTCGCCGAGGTCGCGGCGCAGGCCGGCGGCTCCTAGCCGCGCGTTATTCGCAAGAGATGACGCGCGAGCCGCAGCCGCGCTGGCTCAAGCACACATTATATTGCGTGCAGCAGCTTGTGCTGCAGCCGGCGACGTCGGCGTTCACATCGAGCGCCCTCGCGGAGCACACGCTGTTGCACGACTGAAGGCCGTTGGCGCACACTCGGAGACTCTGGCTGCCGACGGTGCAGGCCGATTGGGTCTCTTGCAGTGACTGGACCGGCGCGGTCGGGTTTTGCGCGTAGACCGCCGCGGATGCGCAGCAGAGGAGCCCCAGAGCCAGAAACACGATTTTGGTCATTTGACGAAACGCCCCCACCGCTTGTCGCGCACTCCCAGAGACTGCGCGCCCATCTGGCTCATATTATGGTGCCGGCTGGAGGATTCGAACCCCCGACCTACTGATTACAAATCAGCCGCTCTACCAACTGAGCTAAGCCGGCCTTAATGCTCCCCAAAAACCCCGCCCTTGCACATGGGATGCGGGGGCCTCGGGTCAAGCATTTATCGCGC
>CAZHCN010000103.1:0-8178 GCA_964530895.1 uncultured Methyloceanibacter sp.
TCGGTTTGTCAACCGGGCTCCTTCGCGATCAAGTCCGAACTGGCATTAGCTTCTCGGGCGCGCATCGGGAAAGAAGAGCTGCTGCCCGTCGATCTTATAACTTGCTATGGCAGCTTGGCCTTCCTTGCTGATTAGCCAGTCAATGAATGCTTGTCCCTCCTTGGCTTTGACGTTCGGGTGCTTCTCCGGATTCACCAGGATCACGCCGTATTGGTTGAACAGTTCGGGATCATCCTCGACGAGGACTTTGAAATCGTCCTTGTTGGCGAAGCTCAGCCAGGTTCCTCGGTCCGTCAAGGTGTAGGCCTGCTTCCCCACCGCCGTGTTGAGTGTCGCCCCCATGCCCGATCCAGTTTCTAGGTACCAATCGCCGCTTGCTTTCTTTGCGTCGACTCCTGCAGCGTTCCAGAGTCTGATTTCTTCTTTATTCGTGCCTGAATCGTCGCCTCGGGAGGCGAAAGGTGCCTTGCCCTCGGCTATTTTCTTGAAGGCTTTGTCCGCCTCTTTAAGGCCTGCAATCCCGGCGGGATCGGAGGCCGGTCCAACAATCACAAAATCGTTGTACATGACGGGGTAGCGCTTCACGCCCCAACCCTCAGCGACGAATTTCTCCTCATCGGGCTTTGAATGGACGAACACGACATCACCGTCGCCGTTCCTGGCGTTCTTAAGCGCCTGGCCCGTGCCGACAGCAACCACTCGCACCTCAATGCCAGTTTCCTTCGTGAACTTCGGCAGAATGTGCTCGAACAGACCTGAATTCTGTGTCGATGTCGTTGACTGGACGATGATGAAGTTGTCGTCGTCTGCGAGAGCGACTGAAGTAGCCGGGAGCAGGAGCGTACCGAGAACGAGACCGAGAAGCGTTCGTCTGGCGATAGGAGCGACCATGAAAGCCTCCTCTTAAAGCACAAGTCCGCCGCTTAAGAATGCCCGCGCGCCTTCGCTTCGTGGCTCGGCGAAGAAGCTTTTGGCTTCTTGGTGCTCGACAACGCGACCCTGGTGCAGAAAGATAACATCGTGCGCGAGCCGTCGCGCTTGACCGACATCGTGGGTCACCAGAATGACCTTGATGCCGCGGCGTTGTGCGTCGAGAAGCAGACGTTCGATGGCCAGCGTTGACGCTGGATCAAGGCTCGAAGTCGGCTCGTCGAGAAACAAGACGTCAGGCTCGAGGCTGAGCGCCCTTGCAAGGCAAAGCCGCTGCTGCTCACCACCTGACAAAACGCGCGCCGGCGTCGATGCATGGCGTTCCAGCCCCGCCAGCTTGAGAGCTTCTTCCACTCGAATGGCGCGACTTCCCCGCTCAAGGCCGCGCAACGCTAGCGCATGAGAGACATTGGCCGCCACCGAGCGGCGCAGCAGAACGGGCCGCTGGAAGACCATGGCTTGTCGGCGGGTCATCAGGCGATCCGTGCAGCGCCCCGCCCATCGGATCTCTCCTTTCGTAGGCAAGATGAGCCCATGCATCAATCTGAGCAGCACGCTCTTGCCGGCGCCGTTCGGTCCCATAATGACCGTGATGCGACGGCTGTCGATCGTCAGGTCGATCCCATCGATGACGCGTTTGATGCCCGCTGCGTAAACGAGTCCCTTCAGTTCGATAGGGAGAGGCGGGCTGGCAAGGTGGCCGTCGAGCGCTTTGAGCGAGGAGGTGGGATCAAGCATAGGCGAAACGACTGGCAAGACGCTGGACCCCAATCAGGGCCGCGTTGACGGCGAAAGCAAGGGCAAGGAGGACGATGCCAAGTGCGAGCGCAAGCGCAATGTTTCCTTTCGATGTTTCGAGCGTAATGGCCGTGGTCATCGTTCGCGTGACGTGGTCGATATTGCCACCGACGATCATGACGGCACCGACCTCGGCAATGGCGCGGCCAAAGCCCGCGAGCACCGCGGTGATCAGGCGGTACCGGCCGTCCCAAAGCAACGTCACGACAATAGCACTGGATGAAGCGCCCAGCGAGCGAAGCTGTTCGTCATACTCTTCGAGAAGGTCCTGACAGGCTTGCCGGGTCAGTGCGCCGATGATCGGTGTCACCAGAACCACCTGGGCGATGATCATGGCAGTCGGCGTGTAAAGGAGTTGAAGCACGCCAAATGGCCCTACATTCGAAAACAGGAGGTAGACCATGAGGCCTGCGACCACCGGTGGTAATCCCATTAGAGCGCTGAGAATGGCGGATAGCGCGCCCCGACCCGGGAAGCGGTAGACGGCAAGCGCCCCGCCGATGGCAAAGCCGAGCATACTCGCGATCGCCACCGCCGAGAGGCTGACCTTGATCGACAGGATTAGGATCTCGACCAGGCTAGGGTCGAGGGTGACAATGAGACCGACGGCCCTTCGAAACGCATCAATAAAGTCGGTCATTTGAACCGTCAGGATGCCGGTTGATCAGCTTTTCCGATCGGCCGTTCGGCTTTCTCAATCGTCCGATCTGCGAACGTAATACCGCTTTGGTATCTACCGCGGGCTAGCTTACCGCCCTATGTCTGAGGCTGGTATAACAGGTTTGGAAGTGTTCAAATTCCCGTTCAGAAAGGGAAACAGAACAGTGGAACAGGAAACCCCGTTGAATGGGGGGCCTGACCGGCCCGCAAGAAATATCGGTTCCCGTAAGCGTGCAAGGGGTTTTCCCAAGGGAAGGCAACTCGACCTCGCTGCGCTTGAGCAGTTACGAGAACTGTTGGGCGACCGGCCTCGGCGACACGACCTTCTGATCGAATATCTCCATCTGATTCAAGATCGCTATCACTGCATCTCGGCCCGGCATTTGCGGGCGCTTTGCGATGAATTGCGCTTGCCGCAGGCCGCCGCCTATGAAGTGGCAACTTTCTACGCGCATTTCGATGTGGTGAAAGAGGGCGAGACTCCGCCTCCGCCGACGACTATTCGCGTGTGTGACTCCATCACCTGCGCCATCAAGGGCGCGGATGCGCTCTATGAAGCTCTAGAAACTGGCGCGGACCCCGCGAAGGTCCGTGTTCTCCGGGCGCCATGCATGGGCCGCTGCGACACAGCACCGGTATGCGAGGTCGGACATCATTTTGTGGATCACGCTTCGCCGCTGAGCGTTCAGAAGGTCGTGGCAAGCGGCAAGCGCGAACCGGACGTTCCGGAGTACAAGACCCTCGCCGCCTATCGCGCCGAAGGCGGCTACGCGGTGCTGGAAGAATGCCGCGCCGGGAAACGAAAAGTCGAAGACGTCATTAAAGAAATGTCCGATGCGGGGCTACGCGGCCTCGGCGGCGCTGGCTTTCCGGCCGGCAAGAAGTGGCAGATCGTTCGCTCCTATCCCGGCCCGCGCCTGATGACGATCAACGGCGACGAGGGCGAGCCCGGCACGTTCAAGGACCGCTATTACCTCGAGCTCAACCCGCATCAGATGTTCGAGGGCGCGCTGATCGGGGCATGGGCGGTCGAGGCCGAGCGCATCTATCTTTACATGCGCGACGAATACCCCGCCGTGCTTCACATCTTGGCGCACGAGATCGCCGCGCTCGAAGCGGCGCGCATCATCAAGAAGGGCGAAATCGAGCTGCGCCGGGGCGCCGGCGCGTATATATGCGGCGAAGAGTCGGCGATGATCGAATCGATCGAGGGTAAGCGCGGCTATCCCCGCAATCGGCCGCCTTATATTGCCGAGGTCGGGTTGTTTAATCGGCCGACCCTGAATCAGAATGTCGAGACGCTGTACTGGATCCCCGAGATCCTGAAGAAGGGCGCCAAGTGGTTCGCTGATCACGGCATGAACGGCGCGAAAGGCTTCCGGTCCTGGTCGGTCTCGGGCCGCGTGAAGAAGCCAGGTATCATCGTCGCCGGGGCCGGGGTGACCGTGAACGAGCTGATCGGGCGCGCCGGCGGCATGGAAGACGGGCATGAGTTCAAGGCCTATCTTCCAGGCGGCGCGTCCGGCGGGATTCTTCCGGCTCGCCTCGGCGGTGTTCCCCTCGACTTCGGCACCTTGGACAAATACGGGTCGTTTGTCGGCAGCCACGCCATCGTGATCTTCTCGCAGCAGGATCGCATCGCCGATGTCGCGATCAATCTGCTGCAGTTCTTCAAGAACGAATCCTGCGGTCAATGCACGCCGTGCCGCGTGGGTTGCGACAAGGCGGTTGCCCTGCTGGAACGGGACCAATGGGACGGGGAGCTCTTGAACGAGCTTGCCCAGGCCATGCGCGACGCTTCGATCTGCGGGCTTGGCCAAGCCGCGCCGAATGCCTTTGTCACCGCGATGGAGTTTTTCTCCGATGAGCCCGCCGGCCGCGGCGCCTCGGGCCCGCCTGCGGATTATTGATGGATGATGCCATGACGGACCAATTGCTGTTCACTCTTGATGGAGAAGTGGTCTCCGCCAGGCCGGGCGAGACAATCTGGCAGGTGGCGAAGCGCCACGGCATCGATATCCCGCATCTGTGCTGGCTCCCGGAGCCGGGCTATGCGGCGGACGGCAATTGCCGCGCCTGCATGGTAGAAGTCGAAGGTGAGCGTACGCTCACCGCCTCCTGCATCCGCAAGCCCACGCCCGATATGGTCGTGAAAACAGCAACAGATCGGGCCGTGAAAGCGCGCCGCATGGTGATGGAACTTCTTCTTGCGGATCAGCCGCCACGTGAAGATTCGCCGGATCGCGTGTCGCCGTTCTGGCATTGGGCCGAGGCGCAAGACATCGAGACGTCGCGCTTCCCGGCACATGGCATCATCAAGCCCGACCTGTCGCACCCCGCCATGGCGGTCAATCTCGACGCGTGCATTGACTGCGGACTCTGTGTGCGCGCCTGTCGCGACGTCCAGGTGAATGACGTCATCGGCATGGCTTTCCGCGGTATCGGCGCGCGGCCGGTGTTCGACTTCGACGATCCGATGGGAGATTCCACGTGCGTGGCCTGCGGTGAATGCGTGCAGGCCTGCCCGACCGGCGCGCTCATGCCGAAATCGATCGTCGATCCTATTACGCAGCATGGAACGCGCGAGGTCGACCGCGAGGTCCACTCTGTATGCCCCTATTGCGGTGTTGGCTGCCAGATCAGCTATCAAATCAAGGACGAGAAGATTGCTTTCGTTCAGGGTCGCAACGGCTATTCGAATGAGAACAGGCTGTGCGTCAAGGGCCGGTTCGGCTTCGACTATGTCGCCAATCCGCAGAGGCTGATGAAGCCCTTGATCCGCAAGCCCGGCCTGCCGAAGGGCGTCAACGTCGATCCGTCGAACCCCTACACGCATTTCCGTGAGGCAAGCTGGGATGAAGCGCTCGAGGCCGCGACATCCGGGCTGGCCCGCATCGCCGACGAACACGGCGGCCAAGCAATCGCCGGTTTCGGCTCCGCCAAATGCTCGAACGAGGAAGCCTATCTGTTCCAGAAGCTGATCCGTACGCGCTTCCGCACCAACAATGTCGATCACTGCACGCGGCTGTGCCACGCCTCGTCTGTGGCGGCGCTAATCGAAGGGATCGGCTCAGGCGCGGTGACGGCGACCTTCAACGAGGTCGAGCATGCCGACGTCATCGTCATCATAGGCGCCAATCCGACCGAGAACCATCCGGTCGCCGCGACCTTCTTCAAGCAAGCGGCCCGGCGCGGCGCCAAGCTGATCGTTATCGACCCGCGCGGCCAGGCGCTCCGCAACTATGCGACTCACATGTTGCGCTTCAAATCAGGTAGCGATGTGGCGCTACTCAATGCCATTATGCATGTGATCGTCGAGGAGAAGCTCTACGACGTTCAGTATCTGCAAGCGCACACCGACAACTTCGAACGTCTCAAAGAGCATCTCGCCAGCTATAGCCCGGAGTCGGTTGCCCCGATCTGCGGGGTTGATGCCGAGACGATTCGCGACGTCGCGCGAATCTTCGGCAAAGCCGAGCGTGCCATGATCTTCTGGGGCATGGGTATCTCGCAGCATGTGCACGGTACCGACAATTCACGGTGCCTGATCTCTCTGGCACTCATGTGCGGCCAGGTTGGGCGTCCCGGCACGGGACTGCATCCGTTGCGTGGACAAAACAACGTGCAAGGGGCTTCGGATGCTGGTTTGATTCCCATGTTCTACCCGGACTATGCGGACGTGGAAGCTGAACCGGTCCACAAGAAGTTCGAGGAGCTGTGGAAGACGCCGCTTTCAGACAAGACTGGCCTGACTGTGGTCGAGATCATCAACGCTGCCAACGCGGGTGAGATTAAATGCATGTACATTCAGGGTGAAAACCCCGCAATGTCCGACCCCGATCTCGATCATGCGCGTGCCGGTCTTGCCAAGCTCGAGCACCTTGTGGTGCAGGACCTTTTTCTGACCGAGACGGCGATGATGGCCGATGTGGTCCTTCCGGCGTCGGCATGGCCCGAGAAGACGGGCACGGTTACTAACACCAACCGTCAGGTTCAGATGGGCCGCAAGGCGCTCGACCTGCCCGGAGACACGCGCGAAGACCTTTGGATCATTATCGAGATGGCCAAGCGGCTTGGCTTGCCATGGACGTACACCCATCCGTCCGAGGTCTTCGAGGAGATGAAGCGCGCTATGCCGTCGCTGGACAACATCACGTGGGACCGGCTGGAGCGCGAGTCGTCCATCATTTACCCCTGCCCCGAGCCTGATCATCCGGGCGAGGCAGTCGTGTTCGCAGACGGCTTCCCGACCAAAACGGGTCGCGCCCATTTGGTGCCAGCTGACCTGTTGCCGCCTGCCGAAGTGCCGGACGACGAATATCCGTTCATCCTTATGACGGGGCGGCAGCTCGAACATTGGCACACAGGCGCCATGACTCGGCGTGCCGATGTGCTCGACGCGCTTGAGCCTAGCGCCACGGCAAGTCTGAATCCTAAGACGCTTGCGCGCTACGGTATTGCGCCGGGCGATATGATGCTCGTCACGACGCGCCGTGGATCAATAGAATTGACGGCCCGGGCCGATATGGCGGTGCAGGAGGGAACGGTTTTCATACCGTTCGCCTATGTCGAGGCGGCCGCCAACATCCTGACCAACCCGCAGCTTGATCCATACGGTAAGATTCCCGAGTACAAGTTCTGCGCGGTCAAGATTGGCCCGGCGCAGGGTAGACCCGAGCGCGTGCCTGAGCCAAGTCTCGACGTGACAGCCTCGGGCCTCTAGCCGTAACATTCCGCATGGCTTTTCCGGATGGCGTCGTTGGCGTTCTGCTCGCGGGCGGCAGATCGAGCCGTATGGGCGGTGGCGATAAATGCTTGCGGATGCTCGGAGGGACAACGATCCTCGCCCGCATTATCGACCGGCTGAAGCCGCAGGTTTCCGATATCGTCATCAATGCCAACGGTGACGCCTCGCGCTTCGCCGCCTGCGGCGTTCCGGTCGTCGCTGACAGCATTGTTGGCTATGCCGGACCGCTCGCGGGCGTGCACGCAGGGCTCGAATGGGTGAAAGCCAACCGCCCCGGCTTCGGTCATGTCGTGACAATGGCGACCGATACGCCGTTTTTTCCCACCGACCTAGTACGTCGGCTGCTTCAGGCATCGGACGATATATCCACGCTGCGCATCGCGAAGTCCGACGCGGGCACGCATTACGTAATCGGACTTTGGCCGGTCGAGTTGGCGGCGGCCCTTGAGGTATCGCTTAAGAGCGGAGAGCGCAAGGTCGGAGCCTGGACGAAGGAACATGGCGCGCTCGAGGTGTTCTTTCCGCCGGTCGATGTTGCCGGGCAGAGCATAGATCCCTTCTTCAATATCAATGCACCTGAGGATCTCACTGCTGCCGAAGCCCTTTTTAGTGAGAAGGCGTCATGAGACCGCCAATCTTCGGGGTCGTTGGCTGGAAGAATTCCGGCAAGACTACGCTCATGGCAAATGTCATCCACGAGTTCACGCGGCGTGGTTTAGCCGTTTCGGTTATCAAGCATGCGCACGCGAAATTCGAGATCGATCATGCGGGACGCGACTCTTTCAAGATGCGCGAGGCAGGCGCGTGTCAAGTCATGCTGTCCTCGCCACGGCGGTTCGCCTTGATGCGTGAGCTAGGCGGCGCGCCCGAGATGACCCTCGATGAGCTTTTGCCATACGCCGGCCCGTGTGATCTCGTCTTGGTCGAAGGCTATAAGCGTGATGCCTTTCCCAAGATCGAGATTCGCCGCGAAGGGGCTGCATCGCGCGCGCCCCTGTCCGCGGAATGCCCGCAAGTCGTAGCCATCGCCTCCGACCGCCCGG
>CAZHCN010000104.1:0-8178 GCA_964530895.1 uncultured Methyloceanibacter sp.
GCCCTGATCGAGGAGGCCGGCTTGCGCGTCAAGCCGGCCTGCGCGACCTGATCAAGCCCGCTTCTTGAGCCTCGGCGGGTGACCGGGACGGGTGTGGTAGGTGATCATCAGCATCGCCACCAGAACCGCGGCGAACAGGCCGGCCAGGGTCCCGAGCCCGACGGTCGCCGTCAGCTCGCTGACATCCCACACCTCCTTGGCCGCCAAGCCGCCCGCCAGCGACGCGATGAGGGCAAAGACGACCACCAAAACCGGGGTACGGTGGGTGTCGTCGACCCCGAGGCCGGCGCCTCTCGCGATAATCAAGTCCCGCACGACAGAGGCAACGAGCGCGCCGAGAAATCCGGCGAGGACCGCGAGGTAGTCGGCACCGATGGAGTCGCCAACCACGAGTCCGGTCACGGCTCCAACGACCGTTCCCACGAAGATAACAATCAACAGACTCGCTGATGTCATGTGCTAACCCCCCTCCATCTGCGTCCGGCCCTCCTTGTGGAGCCGATTCGATTCGCCAAGTAGTTGAGTATGCCCGAGGCGACATGGCGTGCAAAGCGGGCCATCTGCGCTCCCCACCTTGCGTTTGGCTTGGGCTGGCGCTAGGCAGACGCGACATTTCCACTGAACGCCTCCCCGCTCCATGTCCCGCATCGTCTATGTGAACGGCGTCTATGTGCCCCAAGAAGAGGCGAAGGTCTCCGTCTTCGACCGCGCCTTCCTGTTCGGCGACGCAGTCTATGAGATGACGGCTGTGCTCGGCGGCCGCCTCGTCGACTTCGATGGGCATCTCGCCCGCCTCGATCTCTCCCTCAAGGAAATCGGCCTCGATCCTCAAATCACCCATGAGGGCCTGCGCGAGATCCACGCCGAGCTGATCGCGACGAACAAGGTCGACGAAGGCGCCGTCTATCTCCAGATCAGCCGGGGCCCGGCGGAGCGTGACTTCGCCTTCCCCGAGAAACCCGAGCCGACCATCGTCGCCTTCACGCAGACACGTCCCGTCGTCGACACCCCCTACGCTAAGGAGGGCGTCAAGGTGGTCACCATCCCGGACATCCGCTGGAAGCGGCGGGACATCAAGTCGACGTCAATGCTTGGTCAGGTCATGGGCAAGCAGGCCGCGAAGCTCAGAGGCGCCTATGAAGGCTGGATGGTGGAGGACGGCTTTGTCACCGAAGGAACCTCGTCGAGCGCATTCATTCTCGACGCCGACGGCGTGCTTCGCACCCAGCCGCTCGGGGCGCATATCCTCCATGGCGTGACCCGCCGCGCCGTGCTTCGGCTTGCAAACGAGGAGGGCTTGAGCCTGGCGGAGCGCCCGTTCACCGTCGAGGAGGCCTATCGCGCGCGCGAAGCCTTCCTGACCGCGGCATCCGCCTTCGTTCTACCGATCATAGAGATCGATGGGCACAAGATCGGCGACGGCGCTCCCGGCCCCGTCGCGCGCGCCTTCCGCCAGCTCTATATCGAGGAGGCCCGGAAATCCTAGTTAGCCTCCCGCGCAGCACGGCGAATCGGCTATGATTCACGCGATGTCCCTGCCCTCACAGACCGCTAACGCCCGGCGCAAGCTCATCGCGTTCGCGCCCGAGATTTGGCACGCGCTCGCGCTTCTCGCGATCGACAGCCACCGCAGCATCCAATCGCTGGCCGACGAGGCGTTTCTCGATCTGCTGCGCAAACACAACCGGCCGACCTCGCTGAAAGAGGCTCTGCGGGAAAGCGCGCGCCGCCTCCCCGCCAACGACGATATGCCGCCTGAGCGGCACGGTACTTGACGTACTGATCGGGACCCGTCAGCCCTTCCTGATGTTCGATTGGCTCTCAAGCAGTGCGGACGCGATTGCCACCGCACCGAAACTCGACGGCGCGCAACTCGACCCACTTTGGGCCCTTCCCTTTGTCGGGCTCTTGCTTTCCGTCGCCTTTCTGCCTCTGGCCACGCCGCATTTCTGGGAGCGGCGCTTCGGCACGGTCGCCCTGTTCTGGGCTCTCGCTTTTCTCTCGCCATGCGCCACGGCGTTCGGCCTGCCGACGGCCATCGCCAGCGTGCTCGAGGTCCTTCTCCTCGACTACCTGCCGTTTATCCTCTTGCTCTTCGCCCTGTTCGTGGTGGCCGGCGGCATCCGTCTCACCGGCAATCTCGTTGGGACGCCTGCGACAAACACCGCGGTCCTCGCCTTCGGCACGTTGTCGGCCAGCTTTCTCGGCACGACCGGCGCTTCCATGGTGCTGATCCGCCCGGTGATCCGGGCGAACCAGGACCGCGCCTACAACGTGCATGTCTTCGTGTTCTTCATCTTCCTCGTGGCGAATATCGGCGGCTCGCTGACGCCGCTCGGCGATCCGCCGCTGTTCCTCGGCTATCTCAAGGGCATCGACTTCCTGTGGACCCTTGAGACCATGCTGCGGCCCATGCTGTTCAGCAGCGCCGTTCTCCTGGGTCTGTTCTACGTCATCGACCGCATCGCCTGGAACCGCGAGCATCACGAGGTGCGCGCAAAGAGCCTGGTGCCCCGACAAATCCGCATCGAGGGCCTGCACAACGTGCTCTATCTGATGGCGGTCGCCCTCACGGTGCTGGCGAGCGGCATCTGGAACAGGGACGGCATGATTTCCATCGGGCTCGGCCTGGAGATGCCGGTGAACGGCCTGGTGCGCGACGTGATCCTGATCTGCATCGCCATCCTCTCCTGGTGGACCACGCCGCGGCCGGTCCGTGTGGAGAACGCCTTTACCTGGGCGCCCATGCAGGAGGTGGCCATGCTGTTCGCCGCCATCTTCATCACCATGATCCCGGTTCTGGCCATGCTGCGCGCCGGTTTCGATGGACCGTTTGGGGCGCTTCTCCATCTCGTCACCGGCGCAGACGGGCAGCCGGTGGAGGCCGCCTATTTCTGGCTGACCGGGGCGCTGTCGAGCTTCCTCGACAACGCGCCCACTTATCTCGTGTTCTTCAACCTTGCGGGCGGCGACCCGGCGACCCTGATGGGGCCGCTGGCGCCGACATTGCTCGCCATCTCCGCCGGCGCCGTGTTCATGGGCGCCAACACCTATATCGGCAACGCGCCGAACTTCATGGTGCGGTCGATCTGCGAGGAGCGCGGCGTCAAGATGCCGAGCTTCATCGGCTACATGTTGTGGTCGGGCGCGATCCTGCTGCCGCTGTTCGCGCTCAATACGTTGCTGTGGTTCTTGTGAGGCGCCGCTATTGCTTCAGCCGCGCCACGATGGCCTCGAGCGCGGCAATGGCCTCGGCGCGGTCGCGCTTCTGAAGGTCAAGCAGGACCTTGAAGCCGTCGCGCTCCTCGCGGATGACCGACCCCTCGCCGACGAGATCGTCGTAGAGCCCGAGCACCTTGTAGCAGCGGATCGGCTCGGCGAAGCCCTTCACCTTGATCGGCGTCTGCTCCTCGGCGTCCACCTCGTCCTTCACCAGCGCATAGGTCTCGTGGCCCATGAGAATGCCATCGATCTCGGCATAGGACTGCAGGCGCGCGGTGAGGTTCACGGACGAGCCGATGATCGTGTAGTCCATGCGATCATCGCTGCCGAAATTGCCGACCGTGACGTAGCCCGTGTTGACGCCGATGCGTAAGTGGAACGGCTTCTCGGCGCCGAGCTCCTGCCACTCCGCATGAAGCTCGCGCATGCGCTTCAGCATGGCGACAGCCATGCGCACGCAGGCGCGCGCGTCCTCCTTGACGCCCTTGGACTCGGGATCGCCGAAGAACACCATGATGGCGTCGCCGATATATTTGTCGATGGTCGCGCCGTATTCGAGCGCGATGTTCGTCATCTCGGTGAGATAGCGGTTGAGAAGATTGGTGAGGTCCTCGGACTCCAACTTGTCCGTGGTCTCGGTGAAGTTCACCACATCGGAGAAGAAGATCGTCAGCTTCTTGCGGCTCGAGATGATCTCGACGTTCTGGGCGCCGGTGAAGATCGAGTGGTAGATCTGCGGCGAGAGATATTTCGAGAGCTTGGTGGCGAGCGCATCGAGCTCCTTATTCTTTTGCGCGATGAGCTCGTTGGCTTTGCGCTGTTCATGGGTCAGCGCGTTGAGTTGCTCCTCGTTGCGGTCGCTCAAGCGCATCAGCCGCCGCGTGGTGCGGAACAGCTTCTGGTAGTCCTTGAGCAGCTCTTCAAATAGCTTGCCGTCGACGCGGTCGGCGAAGCGGCCGTTTTGGAGCAACTCCTGCGCCGCGGCGATGATTTGCTCCTCGGCGGCAAAGAGGTCGTCGGAGGACATCAGCCGGGCATCTTCTCGAGATGGAATTTGGCGGTCTCGAGATCCTCGCCGAATTCTCCGCCAAGCTCCTGCATGGTGTCGTCTTCTTTGTCGTAGAACCAGTAGACCTCGATCGCGGCGCCTTTCTTGGCGGCGTCTTCGAGCTTGTCCATCAGCATCATGACCGCCTTGGCACTCGAGCTGTTGAGATAGATGAGCTCGAAATCGAAACGGCAGGTCCCTTTGCCGAGCTTGCCAAGATAGGTGTCGAGCGCGTCGAAGACCGGGCGATAGAACTCGGTGACATCCTCAGGGTACGATTCGCCGGAGATCTTCATGTGGTGGTTGGCGAAGTCGAAAACCACGGCGGGCGTGCGGGAGGTCGCCTCGATGTTCAGCTTATCGCGCATCTCGGGTCCTCAGATCGTCGCTTTCAGTGCAAAGAAGGAATACTCGTCATCGACATCGGCGAAGTCGAAGTCGATGGGCTGCGTGGCGCGCCGCGCGATCTCCATGAGGCCGAGGCCGGCGCCCTTGCTGCCCTGCTCGGGATCGGATCTCAACTGCTCTTTGTAGAGAGCCTTCAATTCGTCCTTGCTCATGCTCCTGATCTTGCTTAGCCGCTCCCTGAGCCGCGGAACATCGGTCCGCTCGACCAGGTTGCCGGCACACACCACATAGTCGTCGCCTTCCCGGCCGATCGTGAGAATGCCGTAGCGGATCTCCGTCAGCGCCCCGGCGTCGGACGCGGGGGGCAGCGCCTGATGCGCCTTCTCGGCGGAAT
This sequence comes from uncultured Methyloceanibacter sp., assembly GCA_964530895.1. Classification (GTDB taxonomy): domain Bacteria; phylum Pseudomonadota; class Alphaproteobacteria; order Rhizobiales; family Methyloligellaceae; genus Methyloceanibacter. The sequence continues at coordinate 5,013 of CAZHCN010000104.1, forward strand.
AGCGGATGATGTTCTGCATCTGCTCGACGAAGATGGCAAACACGCTGCGCAATGTCTTGGTGTCGGCGTCGTCGATGGTAAGCTTTTGCTTCAGGGCCTCGCCCACGCCGCTCAAGACCGGCTCGGTCACGTACCCGCTATAGGCGAAGATCACCCCTTGGGCGTGCAACGCCGACCGCAGATCCATGAGTTGACCGGCAAGCATAGTTCCTCCCCTAGCCGTGCGGGACGAAGCCCAAGACGGTGAGATCGTCGCGGCGGAGCTGGTCGCCCTGATGACGCTCGAACGCCTTGCGGAGCGATTCCTCCTGCTCACTCATGGGCACATTCCGGAGCTTCCGCAAGAGCTCCTGGAAGCGCCGCTTGCCGAAGGAGCGGCCGCGCGGGCCGCCGATCTGATCGATCAACCCGTCAGTGGTGAGGTAAAAGGAGTCGCGGGCATCGAATGGAAAGCTGTAGTCGCCGAAGTTCGTCTCCGGCGGATAGCGCCGGTAGCCAAGCCCTTCGCGGTTGCCTTTGATCTCGATGACGCCGTCCTGATTGGCACGCCACAGCGAAAACCGGGCGCCGGCAAACGTCATCATCCGCTTTTCCGGATTGATGAAGCAGATGCCGGCCTCGAGCCCGTCATCGGTCTCGCCATGCCTCTGATCCTGGCCCAGCAGGCTTTGCACGCCCTGATGCAGGCCGGCCAGCACCTCGCTCGGCTTGTCGCTCGGAGCACTGCGCAGCATACGATCGAGTAGGCCCCAGGCGATCAGCGTCATGAAGGCGCCCGGCACGCCGTGGCCAGTGCAATCGCCGACCATGATGGCGTAGCCGTCCCGGATCGGCTGGAACCAGAAGAAATCGCCGCCGACGATGTCGCGCGGCTCCCAAATGAGGAAGTGGTCGGCCGCCAGTTCCTCGAGGTCCTGGCGCGCCGGCAGGACGGCGGATTGGATGCGGCTCGCATAGCGCAGGCTTTGTAGGATCAGCTGATTGGCCGCGGCGGCGCGCTGCTCGCTCTCCTTGACCTCGGTCAAGTCGCTATAGACGGCGACGGTGCCCCCCGTCTCGGTGCGGCGCTCGCTGATCTGGACCCAGCGCCCGTCTGACCGGCGTTGCAGGATCGGCTCGCCGGGGTGACGGTGCTCGTCGAGACGTTGCCGGATCCAACCCTCCTCCCGGCCCTTGGCATCGGCGATGAGGCCGCGAGCCACCGCTTTGCGGACAATCTCCTCATAGGTCGAGCCCGGCGCGGGCGGACCTTCGCCGACGTCAAACAGCTCGGCATATTTCTGATTGCCGAGGACCAGCCGGTCGTCGGCGTCATAGAGCGAAAAGCCTTCGGAGATGGTCTCGATTGCGTCGGTCAGGCGCTGCTCGCTTCGTTGGAGCGCGGCCTGCTCCGCCGTCTTTCGTGCTGTGACCTCACTCCACGTGCCGATCACCTCGAGCGGATTGCCGTTCTGATCCCGCACCAAAGTCTGCTCGTCGCTCACCCAGCAATAGACGCCGTCGGCCTTGCGGAACCGATATTCGGCGACGTGGTTCCCCTCCTCGAACAGCTTCGCCTGATCGGCCTCGACGGCTTCCAGGTCTTCAGGGTGGACGTGCGAGCGCCAGAAATCCGGCTGCTTCAAATAGTCGTCCGGCTCATAGCCGAGCACGCGCCTGATATTGTCGCTCACGAAAGTCGGCGTGAAGTTCCCGGTCGCGGCGAAGCTGTAGACCACGGCCGGGGCGCTGTGGAGCATAAGATCGAAGCGCGCCCGTGCGGCGCTCTCCGCCTGCTCGGCAGATTTGCGCGCGCTTATGTTGCTCCACGAGCCGACGATCTCGATGGGATCGCCCTTGTCGTCCCGCAAGAGATACTGGTCGTCGCTGACCCAGATATACGTGCCGTTCCGCTTGCGGAACCGGTACTCGACGACGTGGCGCCCCTTCTCGAAGAGCTTGCCCTGCTCCGCCTCGACGGCGGCGAGATCCTCGGGGTGGACGTGCGAGCGCCAGAAGTCGGCGTGCTCCAGATATTTCTCAGGGCAGTAGCCGAGCAGCCGCTTGATGTTCTCGCTGATGAAGGTCGGCGCGTAGTCGTCCCGCGCCTTGAAGCTGTAAATCACCGACGGCGCCGTCTCCAGCAAGACGGACAGACGCGCCCGCGCGGCGTCCTCTGCCTCCTCGGCCGTTTTCCGCGCGCCGATGTCGCTCCATGAGCCGACGACCTCGAGCGGAGCCCCCGCCTCGTCGCGAATAAGATGCTGCTCGTCATTCACCCAGCAATAGGATCCGTCCTTGCGGCGAAACCGGTATTCGAGCACCTCCCGGCCGGTGTCGAACAGCCTGCCCACCTCGGCCTCGACCTGCGCCAGATCGTCGGGATGCACGCGCTCCCGCCAGAAATTCGAGTTGCCGAGATATTCGCTCGGGCGATAGCCGAACAGACTTTCGACATTGTCGCTGATAAAAGTCGGCGCGAAGTCGTCCCGCGCCTTGAAGCTATAAATCACGGCCGGCGACGCCGACAAAAGCTGCGCGGTGCGGGCTTCCGCCCTCTGGCCGCGCTCGCGCGCCGCCGCATCCAAAGCCTGCTCGATGATCGCGGCAACCTCAGCCGGATCGGCGCCAGGCCGCAACAGTTTGGCCAGCGAGGCCGTCGCCTGCGCGGCATGCTCTTTCGAAAGATCCATCGTCCCGTCTCAGATCCGCGTCAGCCCGCCCAGGAAATGCAGGGTTTCATTCGGAAAAATACACCGAATTTCCGCGGAGTCTGGCCCGTGTTTCATGAAATCGCGGCAAGGTTACCGCGTTGCCGGAGCGCGGCAGACGCGCGGTTACTTGCTGACTTCGCACGGCAATTCCAGCGCCAGCGCATATTCTCCCACGGCCACGGGAGCGTGGCCTCGGGCATCCTATTGCGGCGTCTCGGGAGCCGATTCGTTCGTGGCGGGCGCCTCAGGCGTTGACGCCGGCATACTTGCCGGCGTCTCGCTCGCTGTCTTGCCAATCACGCAGTTAAGCCATGGGCTGAAATCGCCCCACTCGCAGTTGTGCCGCTTCGTCTGAACCACGGCAAAAATCGCCACTATGATAATGAGCAGAAGAATAATTCGCATGCCGACACCCTCCCCCTGTTGGTTCGCGTAACCTATACGAACGTGACCAAAACAAAAAGGACCGGCTT
>CAZHCN010000105.1:0-8159 GCA_964530895.1 uncultured Methyloceanibacter sp.
GGATCACCATCATGCCGGGGATGGCGCGCAACGACACCATCTGCTCGATCGGCTGGTGCGTGGGGCCGTCCTGGCCGAGGCTGATGGAGTCATGACTCCAGATGTGCAGGACCGGGAGGTCCATCAGAGACGATAGCCGGATCGCGCCGCGCGCATAATCGGTGAAGATCAGGTAGGTGGAGGCATAAGCCTTGAGACCCGACAGCACCATGCCGTTGACGATGGCGCACATGGCGTGCTCGCGAATGCCGTAGCGCAGATTGTGGCCGCTATAGTCGCCCAGCTGTCCGTAGGGTTGGAACTCGCCGGCATCGTCATAGTCGAGGATGACCTTCGTGCTGCCCGCCACGTCTGCGGCGCCGCCCAGAACCCAAGGCACTTTCGCGGCAATCGCATTCAGGACCTTGCCCGACGCCTCGCGGGTGGCGATCCCTTTGGGGTCGGGCGCGAAGCTCGGGATCTCGCTGTCCCAACCGTCGGGCAAGCCACGGGTGCGGATCAGATCGATCTGCGCCGCCTCGTCCGCGTGCGCCTTGGCATAGTCGGCGAAAAGCACCTCCCATTTGGCGCGCGCATGCGCCCCGCGCTGGCCCATATTCGTGGTGAAGTGTTGGCGCACGCCGTCCGGGACCACGAAGAACTTGTCGGGATCGAAGCCGAGGAACTCCTTCGTGCGGCGCACCTCGTCCGGGCCGAGCGGCTCGCCATGAGCCGCCGTCGTGTCGTGCTTGCCCGGCGAGCCATAACCGATGTGACTGTGCACGATGATGATCGTCGGCTGATCGGCCGTCGTGAGGAACGCGTTATAGGCGGCAGCGAGCTCGCCGAGATCATTGGCGCTCGAGACCTGAATCACCTTCCAGCCATAGGCATCGAACCGCTTGGCGACGTCCTCGGTGAGGGTGATGTCGGCGTGGCCGTCGATGGTCACGTTGTTGTTGTCGAAGATCCAGCAAAGGTTCGACAGCTTTAGATGTCCGGCAAGCGAAGCCGCCTCGCTGCCGACACCCTCCATCATGCAGCCTTCGCCGCCCAGGGCATAGACATTGAAGTCGAACATGTCGAAATCCGGCTTGTTGTAGGTCGCGGCGAGCCACTTGCCGGCCATCGCCATGCCGACGCTGGTCGCCACCCCTTGCCCGAGCGGCCCGGTGGTGGATTCGACGCCGGTGGTCCAGCCATATTCCGGGTGTCCCGGGCAGCGGCTGCCTTCCTCGCGGAAGGACTCGATGTCCGCGAGCGACACCGCTTCGCCGCCCTTCTTCTGGTACGAGCTCTCAGCCGCCTCGATGCCTGCCAGATGGATCAGGCTATAGAGCAGCATCGAGGCGTGACCCGCCGATAAGACGAAGCGGTCGCGGTTGATCCAGTGCGGCGCCTTCGGGTCGTAGCGTAGGAACTGCTGCCACAGCGTGTAGGCCGTGGGTGCTGCGTCCATCGCCGTGCCGGGATGACCCGAGTTTGCCTTCTGGATGGCATCGATGGAGAGCGTCCGGATCGTATTGATCGCGAGTTCGTCGAGCTTGTCTTGGGTTTGCTGCATCCCCGGTGCCTCTTCTCCCAAAGCGTTCAGGCCACGGTCACAAAAGCGGATGACGCCTCGGTGAAGGCCTGGTCCATCCTCTTGTCCCAAGCCTTCACGCCGCCGGTGATTCCGTCTTGGTTGGAGACGGTCTTCACATTGTCTGGAAGGGGCGATGTAATCAACCGCGCGTTGCCGCCGCCGATATAGAGCATGTCGTAGTTGACGACCGTTTCAAGGATCTTGATGATTTTTTGCACGCGCTTGTTCCATCGCTTCTTGCCGATCTTCTCGAGCGCCGCCTCGCCGATATACTGGTCGTAGGTGGTCCCGGTCTTGATCGGATGCTGGCTCATCTCGAGATGCGGCGCGAGGCGTCCATTGTCGAACAGCGCAAACCCGAATCCTGTTCCCAAGGTCAGCGCACATTCGACGCCACTTCCCGAGATCGCGCCCAGCCCTTGCACGCTCGCGTCGTTCAGCATGCGCACCGGCTTCTTGAGCCGTTCGTGGATGATCGCGGCGAGCTCGAAGCCATGCCATAGCTCGGTGCGAGATTGGGGGCGGTGACGACGTAATCGGCGCGCACCACGCCCGGAAAGCCGATGGTGATCCGGTCATGGGGTCCGAGCGCCGCGGCCAACTGGACCAGCGCCTCGACGACGTCTTCCGGTTTGGTAGGGCGGGGCGTGTTGACCTTGTTCGGCCCCTTCAGCATCACACCCGCGGGCGACAGAATTCCCGCCTTGAGGTGGCTTCCGCCGATGTCGAAGGTGAGTGTCAGCGGTGTCTGAGCCTGTGATTGAGTGGGGATCACCCGAAAGCTCCACGGTTGCACGACTGTCGCAAAGACGAGGCCTAATGTCTCAGTGTTGGAACCTTGGCCGTAGGCACGGCGTGTATTGCATTCCGTGGGCGACGTTCTACGGCGACGGTCTCAATATAAAGTGAAGCAAACTGATCAAGTGTTAGAACCGATGGATATTTTACACGGTGTTTAGGTAGTCCGGTCCCCACGAGCAGATTAGCCTCTGGGTTAGGGCATACTGCCCGGGACGGACATGCGCGCAGAATACTGCCTCGTAGGGTCGGTGATCTGTGGATTTGTCCATCATATCCACAGAGCTCTCCGGGCTTTCCAGGCAGATTGGGGGGACTTGGTTGGAATGATGGGGCATCATTTGCGAGAGCAGGCCCCTGATCGAGACCAGCAAGGAGGCCCCGGTGCCGACGTCTGAAACCACGTCCGACGATCAGGCGGATCTGAAATCGCTTTCCCTCGAAGCGCTCGAAGCCAAGCTCGGCGTCTCGCCTGACAAAGGTCTGACCCAAACCGAGGCCGACAAGAGGCTTGCCCAATACGGGCCGAACGCGCTTGCCGAGAAGAAGGTCAACCCGGTTCTCAAATTCCTGAGCTACTTCTGGGGGCCGATCCCTTGGATGATCGAAGCCGCAGCCGTGCTGTCGGCCGTCGTGCAGCACTGGCCCGACTTCGCCATCATCGTCGTGCTGCTCCTCGCTAATGCCGTCGTGGGGTTTTGGGAGGAGTATCAGGCCGGCAACGCCATTGCAGCATTGAAGGCACAACTCGCGCCGCATGCGCGGGTCAAGCGCGACGGCGCGTGGTCTGACGTTGCCGCGCGGATGCTGGTGCCCGGTGACATCGTGCGCCTGCGCCTCGGGGATATCATCCCAGCCGACTCCCGCTCGCTCGGGTCCGATCCCGTCGAGGTCGATCAAGCGGCGCTGACCGGCGAATCCTTGCCGGTATCGAAGAAGACCGGGGAGGAGCTCTATTCCGGCGCCATCATCCGCCAAGGCGAAACGGACGCGCTCGTCTATGCCACCGGAGGACACACGTTCTTCGGCAAGACCGCGGCGCTCGTCGAGGAAGCCCATACGGTCAGCCACTTCCAGCGCGCGGTGCTGAAGATCGGCGACTACCTGATCGTCATGGCCATTGCGCTCGTGACTCTCATCTTCGCCGTCGCCTTGTTCCGCGGCGATCCCGTCATGACCACGCTGCAATTCGCGCTGGTGCTTACGGTCGCGGCCATCCCCGTAGCCATGCCGGCCGTGTTGTCGGTGACCATGGCGGTCGGCGCGCGAAAGCTCGCCGAACGTGAGGCGATCGTGAGCCGGCTCGCGGCCATCGAGGAGTTGGCCGGCGTCCACGTGCTCTGCTCGGACAAGACGGGAACGCTCACGCAGAACAAGCTGACCCTCGGCGATCCGTTCTGCGTCGGCAAGATCACGCGCGAAGAACTCGTGCTGGCCGGTGCGCTCGCCTCCCGCGCCGAGGATAAAGACACGATCGACATGGCGGTCATTGCCGGTGTCAAGGGCGCCTCGGAGCTTAACAAATATCAGGTCGAGCACTTTCAGCCCTTCGACCCCGTGCACAAACGCACCGAGGCCACGATGAAGGGCCCCGATGGCGGTGTCTTCAAGGTTACCAAGGGCGCGGTGCAGGTCATTCTCGCGCTGTCGAAGAATGCTGCCGAGGTCAGTGCCGACGTGGACAAGGCGACCACCGAGCTAGCCAAGCGCGGCTATCGCGCGCTCGGTGTCGCCAAGGCGACCGGCGATGGCGACTGGCAATTTCTCGGCGTGCTCCCGCTTTACGACCCGCCGCGCCCGGACTCCAAGGAGATGATCGCCACCGCCGAGGAACTCGGCATCGACGTCAAGATGATCACCGGTGATCAGCTTGCCATCGCCAAGGAGATCGCAGGCCAGCTCGGCCTCGGCACCAACATCCTCGACGCGCGCCTGTTCGAGGAGACGAAGGGCCACCGGCAGGCCGAGCTCGATGAGCAGATCGAGCTGGCGGACGGCTTTGCCCAGGTCTTTCCCGAGCACAAGTTCTACATCATCGACGTCTTGCAGAAACACGGCAACATCGTCGGCATGACGGGGGACGGCGTGAACGACGCGCCGCCGCTCAAGAAGGCCGATTGCGGCATCGCCGTCTCCGGCGCCACCGATGCAGCGCGGGCCGCCGCGGCCATTGTTCTCCTCACCCCCGGCCTCACCGTCATCGTCGACGCCATCAAGGAGGCCCGCAAGATCTTTCAGCGCATGAACAGTTACACGATTTACCGGATCGCGGAGACCATTCGCGTCCTCTTCTTCATGACGCTGTCCATCATCGTGTTCAACTTCTATCCGGTAACGGCGATCATGATCGTGCTTCTGGCGCTCTTGAATGATGGCGCCATCCTGTCGATCGCCTATGACAATGTGCGTGCGTCGCCCAAGCCGGAAGCCTGGAACATGCATCGCGTGCTTGGTATCTCCACCGTGCTCGGCATCGCCGGCGTGATTGCGTCGTTTGGACTGTTCTATATCGGCGAGCGGGTGATGCATCTCGACCGGGAAATCATCCAGACGCTCATGTATCTGAAGCTATCCGTCGCGGGCCACCTGAACATCTTCGTAACCCGCACGCGCGGGCCGTTCTGGTCGATCATGCCGGCCCGCATTCTCATGGTCGCGGTGTTCGGCACCCAGGTGGTCGCGACCCTCATCGCCGTCTACGGTCTGTTGATGCCGCCGATTGGCTGGGGGCTTGCGCTTTTGGTTTGGGGGTATGCACTTGCCTGGTTCCTCATCAACGATCGCGTGAAGCTGCTGGGCTACCGCATACTCGATCCCGAAGGCGATCCGGCGCTCATCAGCCGGCCTCGGACGGAACCTGCTGCCAGCCACTAAGCCCGAGCGCCGCGCAGGCTAGCGCGGGCCCGCGCCGACGGCGGTCATGAGCGCCGCCATTGGCGGTTTTCCCGAGCCGCTCGCGATCTCCGACAGGCGTTGGTCGGCCGAGCTGACCGTAAAGCCGTCCTTCTCGAGCCGTTCGACCAGCGAATCCGCCGGGACATCGAGCACGCGGCCGAGATCGGCGAGCTTCGCCTCCTGCAAAGACTGCATGAGGGCGAGCCTCGGATCGTCACGCCCGGAGAGGGCGGCCGGCACGATGAAGGCGGCGGCCGCGACCGCGGCCAGAGCAAGCGGCGCCACGATCGTCCGGCGCCGGACATAGGTCATCATCGCGCCCCAGTTCTTATAGACGTGCAGCGCGATGGCGGTAACGAACACGAGGGCGAGCCATTCGTGCATCTCCTTCACGAGATCCTCGCCGACATGAAAGAACATGGCGAGTCCTGATATGGCCACGACCAGGAATAACGCCGCCGATACGGCGGTGATATACGTCTTCAATTGTGCGTTCATTCGGCCTGTGCGCCTCCGCCGGGGTGACGCGTCAGCCGCCACCGCTCCAAGAGGCCTGGGCCGACGACGCCGGCGATCAGCAAAGCGGCAACGCTCCAGCATGCAAGCGCGGTGATCCACAGGAACGCATTCATCGTGTGTCCCTCCTCGTATTTGCACGCGCACCAGCGCAACGCGCCCAGCGCCACGGCTCCAGCAAGCTCGGCCACACGACGCTGACGACGAGCAACGCGGCGAGAATGCGCAATCCGGCAACCCATAGGACGACATTCATCGGGGGACCCTCCTGGAATTGACGTTTGCCGAGGGTATGGCCCGTTCGTTTCAGCTATTCGGCGGTGGTGTTTCCGAATGTTTCGCGTCCGGGAAATTTGTGTCGAAATGTTTCCAGCCTGCCCGGACTCCCGGTTTCGTTACAAAAAACTCATGATGGGCAGGGCTTTGCAGCGATACAACTTGACCTCACATAAGGTCCATCCGCCTGTTCGGGGAAGGTCATGCAGGCGGACAGGCAGGTGAGGGTTCCGATGAACGAACTAGTGACGCCCGAAAAGGTCGAAGCTGAAAAGGTGAAGGCTGACGTCGAGGCCGTGCTGGGCCTCGCTAAGCGGAAGAAAAGGCTGGGACGGATACGGCCTGCGCCTCTCGTCGCGATTCTCGCTGCTGCTGGCCTGCTTCTGTATTTTCTTCTCGGGACCGGCGGCTCGAACGACGGCGTCAACTACATTACCGGGCCGGTGACCAAAGGCGACCTCACCGTGACCGTGACCGCGACCGGCACGGTCCAGCCCACCAACGAGGTGGAGGTCTCGAGCGAGCTCTCCGGCATCGTCCGCAGCGTGCTCGTCGATTACAACAGTGCGGTGACCACCGGACAGACCCTCGCCGAGCTCGACACCGACAAACTCAAATCGACGGTCGACAGCTCGAAGGCCAAGCTCCAAGCCGCCAAGGCCAAGGTCAGCGAGGCCGAGGCGACCGTGCTGGAGACAAAGCTCGAGCGGGACAGGCAGGAAAGGCTCGTGACCAGGAAGGTCGGTGCGGAGCAGCAGCTCGAGACTGCCGACGCCGCGTACAAACGCGCCCTGGCCGGGCTCGAAAGCGCCAACGCCGACGTTGCCGCCGCCGCCGCCGATCTCGCTCTCAACGAGACGAATTTGGAGAAGGCGCTCATCCGCTCCCCCATCACCGGCGTGGTGTTGAGCCGCAATGTCGAGCCCGGGCAGACCGTGGCCTCGTCGCTTCAGGCGCCGGTGCTGTTCACCATAGCCGAGGACCTGAGCAAGATGGAGGTCCAGGTCGATGTGGACGAAGCCGATGTGGGCAACGTGCAGGAGGGGCAGAAAGCGACGTTCACCGTCGATGCCTATCCCGACAAGAAATTCACCGCCACGATCCGCGAGCTCCGCTTCGGCTCCGAGGTCGTGCAAGGTGTCGTTACCTATAAGGCGGTGCTCACCACCGACAACTCCGAGCTCTTGCTGCGCCCGGGCATGACCGCGACCGCCGAGATTGTCGTCGCGCATGTGAGCGACGCCCTGACCGTCCCCAACGCCGCGCTTCGCTTCTCGCCGCCGGCGGAAACCGAGAATGTCGACAATAGGAACTTCCTTCAAAAGATCATGCCGGGGCCGCCGCATTTGCGCCGGCCGAGCGTGACGGAACAGCCGACCGGCGCCGACCGCAAGGTCTGGGTGCTCAAGGATGGTAAGCCCGTGGAGGTGAGCGTCACGGTCGGTCCGACCGACGGCAAGCGCACGCAGATCGTGAAGGGCGATCTCGAGCCGGGCGAGGCGGTGATCGTCGACACCGCGACGCGTAAGTGACCGTCCATGGCCCGGCCGCGTAACGCCAATATCCCCGCTCTCATTGAGCTGCGGAACGTCACCAAGATCTACGGTCATGGCGAGGCGGAGGTGCGCGCGCTCGACGGGGTCAACTTGCGCATCGATCGAGGCGAGTTCACCGCCGTGATGGGGCCGTCAGGCTCCGGCAAGTCGACCGCCATGAACATCATCGGGTGTCTCGACCAGCCAACGAGCGGCAGCTATCTGTTCAACGGCGTGGAGGTAGGGAATCTCGACCGCGAGCAGCGCGCGCTGCTCAGGCGGAACTATCTCGGCTTCGTGTTTCAGGGCTTCAACCTGCTGGCCCGCACCTCCGCTATCGACAACGTAGAACTGCCGCTGACCTATCGCGGCATGAGACAGAGCGAGCGCCGTCCGCTTGCCATGGATGCGCTGGAGCGCGTCGGTCTTGCGGGCAGGGCGCGGCATACACCGGGCGAGCTGTCCGGCGGCCAGCAGCAGCGCGTCGCCATCGCCCGCGCCATCGTCACCAAGCCCGAGGTGCTGCTCGCCGACGAACCGACCGGCAATCTCGACACCAAGACCAGCAACGAGAT
>CAZHCN010000106.1:0-1096 GCA_964530895.1 uncultured Methyloceanibacter sp.
CCGCTTCTCATCTTGCTCGGCTGCCAGCTCGCCCGCGCCCTGTTCGGCCCGAACGTACCGCTGCTCACGGTGATCGGCGCCCAGCGTCAGAACGCGGCGCTCGCCGTCGCGGCGCTTGTCGTGCTGGCGATCAGCAATGTGGCGCTGGCGCCTGCTTACGGCGTGCTCGGCGCGAGCCTTGCCGTCGCCATCGCCACGCTGTTCTGGCTTGTGGCGACTGCGGTGGTGCTCGCGCGCGTCAGCGGGCTCAGGACCGATGCAATCTATCTGGTTGGCCGGCTCGTCTCGGCGCGCCAGGCGCCCGCTTAGGCCGTCGGGACCACGACCGTCTCGATCGCGCCCGACCGCTCTGCGTTGTCCGCAGCCTCCTCGCTGGCGAACCCATAGATGAAGACCAGCCACAGAACGAAGGCCACGACAACGAGAAGGGCGATGGCTTTACCGAGCGCGCCGAAGGACAGGGGCATGGGGTGGGGTCTCTGGTAGTTGGGCGAGGCTTGCGACCCTAGCCAAAGGCCTGCGTGGGATCAATCGAATTGGCGGCGTGGCCAATTGGGCGCGTCTTCGCCGGCACCCGGAGCGCCGTCCGGAGGCGCGTCTTCCACCGGCGGCTCTTGGTCCGCCGGCGTGGCGTCATCGGGCGTCGCGGCGACCGGCCCGGCATGCGAGGCTATGGTGTCGTGGATCCAGCCGGAGAACGCGGCGACGCGGGAGTAGACGCCTGGCAACGCGCCGCCGCAACCGCGGCCCCAACTCACGACGCCGACCTGCACGAAGCCGTTCCCGTCCTTCGCCGGGACGACCGCCGGCCCACCAGAATCACCCTGACAGGAGTCTTTGCGCGTCCCTTGGCGCATGGCGCAGATCTCCGTGTCGGCAATCTCGCCGCCGGCGGCGTTGAATGCAGCGGCGCACGTGGCGTTGTTCACCCAGTCGACCTCGACCTCGGCCAGCTTGCGCGGAAAGTTGACCTTGTCCAGCAACGCGCCGACGGGTCCGAAGGCGTCGAGAAGCTTTGACACGTCCTTGTCGTACGGGTCCCACATGGCGCCCCATCCGGTGACGACGACCTTGGCGCCGGGAACGAGAAGCGTGT
>CAZHCN010000106.1:1196-8092 GCA_964530895.1 uncultured Methyloceanibacter sp.
CGCCCGGAATACATGCAGTGGGCGGCCGTCAGCACCCATTGCGGGGCGATGAGGGAGCCGCCGCAAAAGCCTTTGTCGTCCTCGAGCGAGCCGTAGAGGCGCACCTGGTAGGGATATTTGCCCTCGGGCGCAGGTTTGCCGCCGACGATCATCTCGGTGTCGTCTTCGGCCAGCGCGGGCGTCAGCGCGAGCACCACGCCGAGGAGACCCAAGACACAGGCGAGAGGAAGAGTTGCACGCATCGCGGCGAGACCCCTAGTCCGACGACATGGTTTTTGCAGGTTCCGTCGACTCTGCAGGGCCCGCGTGGGCGTCCATGGTCTGCTTGATCCAGTCGGAGAACGAGGCCACCCGTGCGAACACGTTGGGGTTACCGGCGCGGCCGCACCGGTCGCCCCAGCTCACCACGCCGATCTGCACGTAATGCTTCGGGTCCTTCGCTTGGACGACGAGGGGACCGCCGGAATCGCCGTAGCAGGAGTTCGAGGCCGATCGCGGCTTCATGGCGCAAATCTCGCTGTCGGCGATCTTAAGCTGCATTGGCTGATAGACCGCGCGACACTCTTGGCGGTCCATGACGTTGATGTCGGCCTGGTAGAGTTTGCGAGGGAAGTTCAGCTTGTCCGTGATGTCGGCTTGCGGGTTGATCTTCGACAGCAGATCGACGACCTCCTTGTCCTCCGGGTCCCAGATGGCGCCCCAGCCCGTGATGGTGACCTTCACGCCGCGGGTGACGAGCTTCGGCTCCGTGTCGGTACTGGCGAGCTCGACCGGCTCCGCGTCGGGGATCGGCTCTTTCAACTTGATCAAGGCGACGTCGTCGCCGCTCGAAAGGCCGTGCGCCAGATAGCCGGGATTGACGATGATCTCCTCGCTCTCGATCTTGGTCGTCTCTGTGCGGTCGGTGCTGCCATAGCCGACGAAGATCGTCTCGGCCGGCTGCAAGTTCTCGGTCAAGTTGGAGTCGGCGACGGCGCAGTGGCCGGCCGTCAGGATCCATTGCGGGGCGATGATCGAGCCGCCGCAGAAGCCCTTCTCGTCGTCCATGGAGGAATAGAGGCGGACTTGGTAGGGGAACTTGCCCTCGGGCGCAGGCCTGCCACCAACGATCATTTCGGTGTCGGTGTCGTCAGCGGCAAAGGCGAGGCCGCCGGCGTAAAGCGTGCCGAGCAGTACCAGGGTGAGAGAAAGAATCCGGGTCATTGCTTCGCGCCTGTGTTCTTGTCGATCCAATCGGTGAAGGACGACACGCGGGTGTAGACGCCCGGGAACAACGGGTTGCCGCATTGGGGACCCCAGCTCACGATGCCGACCTGAACGTAGCCTTTCCCGTTTTTGGCGGGGACCACGAGGGGGCCGCCCGAGTCGCCGAAGCAGGAGTCCTTGCCGCCCTGCGGTCCCGTGGCGCAGATCTCGGTGTCGCCGACGGTGAAGGCGGACACTTGCAGGGATTTGTAGACCGCCTTGCACTCGTCGGGGTCGATCACCTCGATATCGACCTCATGCAATTTGCGTGGTGCCTTCAGCTCATCGTCATTGAGGAGCCGCCGCTCGGACAGCTTGCGGCGCCCCGCCATCACGTCCATCGCGCTATCGAAGGCCTGGAAGTCCCAGATGGCGCCCCAGCCGGTGACGGTGGCCTTGACGCCGGGATGCAGCAGGCCTGAGGCGGAATCGGGATCCGCCAGGGGGACGGCCGGCGCATCCGGTATGGGGCGGCTCAGCTTGATCAGACCGAGGTCGGCCTTCTTCCCTTCGAGATAGGCCGGGTGAACGATAATCTTCTCGCTCGCGATCTTCGTCGTCTTGGTGCGGTCGACGTCGCCGAAGCCAACCACCACGCTATCCGTGTCGACCAGACAGTGCGCCGCGGTCAGTACCCATTGCGGCGCAATGATCGAGCCGCCGCAAAAGCCGACGTCATCGTCCATGGTTTCATAGAGGCGCACTTGCCAGGGATATTTGCCTTGGGCGGCGGGCTCGCCGCCGACGATCATCTCGGTATCGGTCTCGCTGAGCGCCGGGGCGCTGATCCCAAACAGGAAACCGGCGAGGACAAGGTTCGAGAGCACATAGACTCGCTTCATTTCTCTCTCCATGGATGAGTTTTTGTTGTTGTGCGAGTTGCGGCAATCGCGGCCGTGCATTTATTTGCAATCATTTTAACTATGCCCAACATCGCTGTACATTAAACTTTCGCGCGTGGAGGATGTCGCCCCACATCTCGCGCAACGCCGCAAGATGTTTCATTGAGGTCGGAATGACCACTGAGACTCAGGACCCGAGGGCCGCGCTCGACGCGATCGAAGAGGATGTCGATCTGAGGCGCGGCGACCCAGACGTGCTTCTGCCGAAGCTCGCGACGCTTCTCCTGAGTCTGCAAGGCGATTCTCCGCTCCGGCCGCGCGTGCACCGTTTGATGGGTGTCGTGCACAATCGACTTGCGCTCGACCGCGACGGATTGCGCGAGCTTTGCGAGGCGAAGGCGCTGGCCGAGTCCGCCAAGCCACCCAACTACCGCGAGCTCGCCAAGATTGGCCGCGAGATCGCGGTGATCTATGCGTGGCGTGGTGACGACCGGCGCGCCGCAGCCGAGCTTCTGCCGGCGCTCGCGTTCGCCTCGCTGGAGGACGACGACCGCGAGGTCGCCAAGATCATCGCCGAGTTTGGGCGCATCGAGCTCGAGGCACGGCGCTTCGGCAACGTCGTCATGCTTCTCCGCCATTTGGTTTCGCAAGGGGAGGGCAGCAAATTGCCCGCGCGCGAATTCCAGCGCGTGCGCGTCAATCTTTGCCAGGCGCTGAACGGCCTCGGCGCCTATGACGAAGTCTTGCAGCACGTCGCCGCTCTCAAGACCGACATCCCAGAGGACGAAAAGCGCCTCCGCTTCCTCACACGGCTTGAAGAGGCCCGGGCCTATGCCGGAAGGCACAGGTTCGACTATGCCGAGCAGACGCTGCACGAGGCGGAAAAATTGCTGCCGGAAAAGGACAGCGCGTTCGAGCGCTCCGAGTTCATCCAGGCGGTGACCGAAATCCAGGAGGTCAAAGGCGGCCCGCCTGCCGTGAAGAGCCTGGAGCGTCTGATCGAAGACTATACCGAGCAGCATCTCGTGGTGCGGGAGGCGGTGGCGCGCCGGGCGCTCGCCAGCGCCTTGTTCAAGATCGGGGAAAACGATCGGGCGCGGGAGGCCTTGGCGCAAGGCCTGCGCAGCGCGCTTCAGGCCAATCTCGTGGAGGTGGCGGACGATATCCGCGCCGACATGCTGAAGAGCGCGGGCGCGGAGCATCTGGAAGAGCTTGCGGCGACCATCGACCTTGTCGGCGGCGGCAGCGAAACCGACCGGCGCTTCGTCCGTCTCGACCGGCTCGGCAAAGGCGGCGCGGGCGAGGTATCGCTCGCCATCGATCTCAATGACGGACGCACGGTGGCGCTCAAGAAGATCGATCTTCGTGGGCTGAGCGAGACCCAGCGCCAGGCCGTGATGAACACGGTCAAGACGGAATACGCTGCGGCGGGCCGGCTCAACGACCCGCGCGTGGCGCGCGTGCTCGATCTCCGCATGGCCCCCGGCGGCGCGCTCTACGTCGTGCAGCGCTACGTGCCCGGGCCGACCCTGCGCGAGCTCTATGCGTCGGGCGCACCGCCGGAGCGCCTGCTCGAGACCCTCGCCGGTATCGCCGATGCGCTCGTCGTGCTGCACGGCAAGGGGATCGTGCATCGCGACCTCAAGCCGGAGAACGTCATCGTCGCGCGGGATGCGCGCGGGCTGGAGTGGCCGGTCTTGATCGATCTCGGCATCGCGCTGGTGGCTGGGCACAAGGACAAGCTCAAGCGTTTCGGCACGCCGCCCTACGTGGCGCCGGAGCAAGTCGCGGGCAGGCCGGTCGACGGCCGCGCCGATGTTTACGCGCTCGGCCAGATGGTCGCCGAGATCTGGGGCGGCAAGGTCCCGTCGCGCTTCACGTTCGGTGTGCGTCGCCGGGCGAGCGAGGCCACGCCGATGCCGCGCGCGATCCGCAAGGTCGTGCGGGGGATGCTGCGACAAAATCCGGCAGACCGGACCAGCGATCTCGCCGGGGTCGCGCAGGCGCTCAGGACCCAGCGTCAGCGGATGGCGCAGGGCTAGGTTCGGACCATTCATAGGCGTGCAATTCGTATTTCGCGGGCTGCGTGACGAGGCTCCACACAATCACCTCGAGGGTCGTCGGCTCCTTGACGGTTATCCATGCGGTCGGCGCGAGTTCGAGCTCGCTCGTCTGCCGCTTGTCCTTGGCGTCGCGCATGAAGGCTGAGGTCGCCTTATCCTTGACGTTGATGCCGATGGGGACGCCACTCTCCGCATCGGCGATGAAGCCGTAGACCTTGCCGGGCTCGGCCTTGAAGTCGTAAGTCTTGGACACGAGCTTGAAAGAGTCCGCGTCTCCTGCATCGAGCGTTCCGGAGCCGAGCACGCTGGTGTTGCCCTTGCCGACGGCGTAGCGCTTCTTGGCGAGAGCCTCGAAGTCGGCGGTCGCGACGTCGAAATAGTCGGCGAACTCCTTGCCGCGCGTCTGCCAATAGTCCTCGTCCTCGGCAAGCTCCTCATCCGCGTTGTTGTCGGCGAGGTGCCTCAGGAGATCCGCACGCTGCGCGAAGTTGATGAGCGCGGCGCTCGGCAGGCGCACCTTGGCATTCATCGCCTCACTCTTGTCCTTGAACACGGCTGTATTGCCGCCGTTGACGATGCCGATGACCTTGCCGCTCGGGTCGATGAGGGGGCTGCCGCTCGCGCCGCCGGTGACCGGCACGGAATGCTGGATGAGCAAGCGATGCGCGGGATCGGCGCGCACCATGAAGACGTCGGTGAGCGCACTGATGTAGCCGAAATGAAGCGTGGCAGGCGCCTTGGTGGCGGTCTCGCTGCCGGCGAGCCCTTCAACGGGGAAGCCGATGGAGGCGACCGGTGTGCCGGGGGCGAGCTTCTCGAGCGTGTCTTGCGAGGCGAAGGCCAGGGTGGCCGGGAGCTTGATGCCCGGATCGATCTCGATGATGCCGACGTCGTACTCGTTGATGAGATCGAGGGGCGTGAACTCGCCCCAGCGCGTCGTGCCTTGGGTCGCCTTGTAGCTCTTGAAGGCGAGATAGCCGGGGTGGGAGATCACCTTCTCGATCTTGATCTTGCCGCCGTCCGACCCGATCAGAAAGAACTCGCCCTCGCGGCCTTTGATCGCCTCGGTGACGTGGGCGTTGGTGGCGAGCTTGCCCGGCGCAAAGGCGAAGGCGGTGCCTTCCGCCTTGTCGGCGCCGCCGTCGTCCTTGGCGACGAGATAGACGGCTTTCTCCAGCGTTTCGAGCGTGGCCGGCGAGAATTCCTTTGCCGCGCGCGCGGCTGCCTCCGCGCGGGCGAGGGCGATCTGGTCGGACAGACTCGTTTGCAGGTAGGTGAGATAGCCGACCACACCGATAAGCAGGAGCGCGAACACGGCGCCGCCGACAGCGACCTTGCGGCCGAGCCGCTGCGTCGAGGTGACCATCTCCTCCTGCTCGCCGGTGACCGGGAGGCCGATCGCCGACGGCGCGCCGATCTCGACCGTGAAGGCTGGGCCTTCCTTTCGGCCGAGCCGGAAGGTGCTCCCGGATTTGACCGGGGTGCCGTTGTCGGCGGGCTTGCCGTCGATCTCCACGTAGCGGGTGCCGAAGAGCTCCACCGTATAGTCGCCGGCCGGCGTGCGGCGGAGCTCGAAATGGCGACGGCCGACGACGTCGTACTCGGGCGGGTAGACGACTTGCGCCACTTCGCGATCGCGGCCGAACAAGACGGAGTCATAGCTGTCGTCGAACGTCGCTTCGGTACCTTTCAGGGGGCCTTCCAGATGTTTGATGGTGATGGTCATGGTGTGCCGTCCCTACTTCGCTTGTGCCACGGTGAAGATCGGCAGTGACGGCCGGCTGCGGACCAGCGGATGCGCCTCGTCATCGGCGGACGGGACGACTTCCGCGCGTCCCACCGGCACCAACATCACCTCGTCGCCCTGATTGAACTTCGCTTGCGCGGCGAAGGCTTCCGTCGCAAGCACAAGGTCCAAGGGAAGCCCCGGCAAGTCGTCGGCCGCTTGGAGGCGGGTGACGAGCTTCTTGTCGAGCTTGAGGCTCGTGCCGAGCACGAGGCCGAAATCGCAGATCGCGCGCAAAGAATGCTTCGCTTTCCGCGCCACCTCGACGGCGGCTCGGGCGGTCGCCATCGCGTCCGCCGTGGTCTCGGCGACGAGACACGCGCCGCGCCGCCCGTCGCGATGGGTGCGCTCGACGATATCCGAGCCTTTGCCGATCTTCTTGAAGAGCTTGTCGAGACTCGAATCTTTGGCCTCCGGCGCGCCGTCCCACAGGAACACGACTGGCCGGAAAGCGGTCTCGCCCCGCGCGCGGACCGGCCGCGGCGGGCGCTCATGCGGGTAGGCGATGAGGTCGAAGGGCCTGCCGCGTGCACGCCAGTCGGCCAAAACGCAGTTCGCGCCTGCCACGCTGTCGCTCTCGGTGTCGTCGGACACCGCAATGAGCCCGCAGGCTGTTTGCAGCATGGCGGCGCGTTGCAGCGCGCAGCCCGCCGCGTAACGGAAACCGTAGAAGAAGTAGCCGTCTATGTCGCGCTCGATGGGGTCTTGCGGCTCCATGATGGTGAGCGCGCAAGGGCCAAGGGTGCCGTCGAGAATGGCGCGGAAGCGCCTCTCCCATTTGCCCGGCTCGCCGGACGGATCGCCGATCCTGACCGATGTTTCGATGAAGCGCTCGGTGTTGAAAGGCAACACCGCCTCGAACTCAGCACCCATCCTGAGCGCCGTCTCGGCGAGGATGATGTCGGCGCCGCAGGCGAGCGCGCCATAGACGAAGCCGACATTGTGGGCGCCGAATAACTC
>CAZHCN010000107.1:0-8044 GCA_964530895.1 uncultured Methyloceanibacter sp.
TACGGCCAACTCATCGACGGCATGCAAGGCACGCGCGGCCAGATCCGGACCGGCGGCGATAGCGGCGGAGGCGAGCTGCAAGGCAACCCGCCGACCCAGCCGCCGCTTGCCCTCTATTCCGGCATCGTCACGGTCGGCCCCGACGGGGCGGCCGAGGTCGAATTCCCGATTCCGGCCTTCACCGGCACGGTGAAGGTCATGGCCGTGGCTTGGAGCAAGGACCAGGTCGGCCACAGCTCGGGCGACGTGATCGTGCGCGATCGGGTCGTGGTCACTGCCACGCTGCCGCGCTTCCTGCTGACCGGCGACAAGTCCACGCTTCGCCTCGACCTCGACAATGTCGAGGGCGAGACCGGCGCGTATCAGATCGCGGTGTCGACCACGGGGCCGCTCAGCGTTGAAGGCGCCGATCAGTCGATCAACCTCGACGCCAAGAAGCGCGGCGCGGTCACTCTGCCGGTCTCGGCGCTCGGCGTCGGCGAAGGCGCGGTCGACGTCGCCGTGACCGGACCGGGCGACTTCTCGGTGGCACGGCGCTACCCGCTGACGGTCAATCCGGCGACGCAGATCCTGGCGCGCCGCACGGTCAAGCCGCTCGATCCGGGTCAGAGCATCACCCTGACCAAAGACGTGTTCGCCGATCTCGTTCCGGGAACGGGCAGCGTCGCGCTGTCGGTGACGCCGTCGGCGGCACTCGACGTGGCGAGCCTGCTCGCCGCGCTCGACCGCTATCCGCTCGGCTGTACCGAGCAGATCGTGAGCCGCGCGCTGCCACTGCTCTACGTCAACGAGATGGCGCTCGATGCGAAGCTTGCGGTCGACACGAATCTCAACGAGCGCATCAACAAGGCGATCGAGACGGTTCTCGCGCGCCAGGGCTATGAGGGCGCCTTCGGCCTATGGTCGCCGGGTGGGGACGATGCCTGGCTCGACGCCTACGTCACCGACTTCCTGACGCGCGCGCGAGCGAACGGCTTCAATGTGCCCGACGAGCGCTTCAAGCTCGCGCTCAACCGCTTGCGGAACTATGTGAGCACGGCGCCCGACGTCTCCACAGACGGCGGGCTCGCACTGTCCTACGCGCTCTATGTCCTCGCCCGCAACGGCATGGCGCCGGTCGGCGATGTCCGCTACATCGCCGACGTCAAGCTGAACAAGCTCGGCACGCCGACCGCGCAGGCGGAGATCGGTGCGGCGCTCGCCATGCTCGGCGACAAGGTGCGTGCCGAGAAGGCCTTCCGCGCCGCGGCCGGCCGTCTGCCCGATGACAACGATCCGCTCGTCGGCCGGACGGACTTCGGTTCTGCTCTTCGCGATGCGGCGGCGGTCGTCACGCTCGCCGCCGAAGGCGATGCGCCGAAGGTGATCCTGGTGAACGCGACCAAGCAGATCGGCGTCGCGCGGGAGCACGTCACCTACACCTCCACGCAAGAAGACGCCTGGCTCGTGCTCGCAGCCCGCGCCCTCGGCAAACAAAACGTGAGCCTGACCGTCGAGGAAGGCAGCGGCGGCGAAGGCGGCCAAGAGGGCCCGCTCTATCGCACCTTCAGCGAGGAGGACATCGCCATCAACCCGCTGACCGTGACCAATGCCGGCGACACGCCGCTCGAGGCGGTCGTCTCGGTGAGCGGGGCGCCGACGACGCCGGAGCCCGCCGCCGATCACGGCTTCAAGCTCGAGCGGAGCTATTACACGCTCGAAGGCGATGAGGCCGATATTGCGACGGCCAAGCAGAACGACCGCTTCGTGGTGGTGCTGACCGTCACCGAGCCGCAGCCGCAATTCGCCCGCGTGGCGCTCACCGACTACGTCCCGGCCGGGTTCGAGATCGACAATCCGCATCTCGTTTCCTCGGCGGATACGGGCGGGCTCTCGTGGATCACGCATGCGGCGGACCCGGCCTATACGGCGTTCCGCGACGACCGGTTCGTGGCGGCATTCGAACGCCGCACGGATAGCCCCGTGCAGTACAGGGTTGCCTACGTCGTGCGCGCGGTGTCGCCGGGCAGCTACGTGCAGCCGCAAGCCGTGGTCGAGGACATGTACCGGCCCGACCGCTTCGGCCGCACCGGCACGGGCGCCGTCAAGGTGATGCCGCGCAAATGAGCACGCTGGGACGCCGCGCAGCCTACGCCGCCATTGGCGCGGTGTGGATTACCGCCGCGGCCGCGGGCGCCGCCGCGGGTTTCGCCGACTCTCTCGGACCTCCGCCGCTCGGGCGGGGCCTCGAAACTTCAAAGACCGTGCTCGACCGCAACGGCAAGCTGTTGCGCGCCTATCTCACGAGCGAGGGCCGCTGGCGGCTTCCGGCGACGCGGCAAGACGTGGACCCGCGTTTCCTTCAGGCGCTGCTCGCTTACGAGGACAAGCGCTATTTCTCCCATCACGGCGTCGATCCACTCGCCATGACGCGGGCGGCCTATCAGCTCGTGACCCAGGGCCACATCGTCTCGGGCGGCTCGACCATTTCCATGCAGGTGGCGCGACTTCTCGAGCCGCGCCGGGAGCGGTCGGTCTACGCCAAGCTCAGACAGACGGTGCGCGCGCTTCAGCTCGAATGGGCGCTGAGCAAGGACGAGATCTTGAGCCTCTATCTCACCCTTGCGCCTTACGGCGGCAATCTCGAGGGCATTCGCGCCGCCTCGCTCGCCTATTTCGGCAAGGAGCCGCGCCGGCTCACCCTCGGCGAGGCCGCTCTCCTCGTCGCACTTCCGCAATCGCCGGAAAACCGCCGGCCTGACAGGCATCCAAAGGAGGCGCGGGCCGCGCGGGATCGCGTGCTGGACCGCATCGCCGGAAGCGGCTTTTTCAGCGCCGACGAGATCGCTCACGCCAAGACCGAGCCGGTGCCCAATGCGCGCAAGCCAATGCCGCTGAGCGCGCCTCATGCTGCAGACGAGGCGAAGGCGGCTTCTGCCGAGAAGATCATCCAGCTCACCATCGACGGCCGCTTGCAACGGCGGCTCGAGACGCTGGCCCGCGAACGGTCCGAAGCGCTCGGCGATGCCATGTCGGCGGCGATCGTCGTGGTCGACAATGCGACCGGGGAGATCCTGGCGCGCGTCGCCTCGCCCGATTATTTCGACACGGCCCGCGCCGGCCAGGTGGATCTGACCCGCGCCGTCCGCTCGCCGGGCTCGACGCTCAAGCCCTTCATCTATGGGCTCGGTTTCGAGGACGGGCTCATCCATCCCGAGACGCTGATCGAGGATCGGCCAATTCGCTACGGCGACTACGCGCCGGAGAATTTCGACCAGACCTTCCAAGGCACCGTCACCGTGCGCCGGGCGCTGCAACAGTCTCTCAACGTACCTGCCGTCGCCGTGCTCGACGCGGTGGGTCCGAGCCGGCTCCTGGCGCGGCTCGATGAGGCGGGCGCCGTACTTGAACTGCCGAAGCACGCGACCGCGGGCCTTGCGCTCGGGCTCGGCGGCATCGGCGTGCGGCTCATCGATCTCACCGCGCTCTATACGGGGCTGGCGCGCCAAGGCAACGTGGCGCCGCTGATCGAGCGTCTCGGCGAGACCCCGCCGCCGACAAAGCGCCTGATGGAGCCGGTCGCCGCCTGGTACGTGGCCGATGTGTTGCGCGGCGCGCCGCCGCCGCCGAATGCGCTCGGCGGGCGCATCGCCTTCAAGACCGGCACGAGCTACGGCTATCGCGACGCGTGGGCCGTCGGCTTCGACGGGGCGCATACGATCGGGGTGTGGGTCGGACGTCCCGACGGCGCGCCGGTCACCGGCCTGGTGGGGCGGACCGCCGCCGCGCCGATCCTGTTCGACGCCTTCGCCCGTCTCACGCTCACTCCCAAGGCCCTGCCGCCGGCACCCGAAGGCGTCGTCACGGCAAGCACGTCGCGCCTGCCGCCGCCACTCAGGCGCTTTGCGTCCGGGGACAATGCAGGCGAGGCGATGACGCCGAAAGTGCACATCGTGTTCCCGCCGCAAGGGGCGAGCCTCGCGCTCTCCTCGGAAGGCTCGACCCTCGATCCCATCGCCATCAAGATCGCGGGCGGCACACCGCCGCTCAACGTGCTGGTCAACGGCCTGCCGTTAGAGACGGCGCGGAGCTCCGGCACATTGTTCTTCGAGCCGGACGGCCCGGGCTTCGTGCGGCTGACGGTGACGGACGCGACCGGAGCCGCCGACAGCGTCGTCGTTAGGCTGCAATAGCCGCTAGTTCGATTTCGACACGTGCTCGGGCTTACCCTTGCGCTTGGTCGAGGCGAACTCGTCGAGCTCTTTCTCCGTCATCGACTCGTACATGCTTTTGGACGCACCCTGCAGCTTGCTGACAGGGATCTCGCCGCGTTTGGCCGCAAGGGCCGCACCGGCCGCCTTTTGTTGTGCTGCTGACTTGGCTGGCATCGCTGTTCTCCGTTTCACCTGCCAACAAAACGATTCGGATGCGTCTCGCGTTCCCGGCTGCACGCTTGGCGCCGCGCTCCGACGCGAATTTGCCTAAAACGCGCCGCGACTTCGTAAGCCACATCAAGCTTTAGCGGAGACCGCGGCGGTCACCCCCTACCCGCTGCGGCATACCCCGCGACACTGTTGCACTTCGCCCGCCAAGACTCCGCCGGAATGGAGGCGGACAAGAATTCCGTGCCTTGAAGAGGAAACTCTCAAGGAGGTCACTAACCAAGGAGTAGTCCAAATGAAGAAGTATCTGATTGCAGGTCTGCTCATCGCCGGGATGGCAACCCCGGCCCTGGCAGGCGAGTACTACGTGGCGCAGAACTCGACCAACCATAAGTGCTCGATCGTGTCGAAGAAGCCGGACGGCAAGACGCTCACCATGCTCGGCACGGACGGCTTCAAGAAGAAGTCGGACGCACGGTCGGCCATGAAGGGCATGAGCGAGTGCGGCTCATAAGTCTCGCCCAGTTCGGCGAGACACGGACGCCCGGCATAGCCAGGCGCCCGGTCTAATCACCGCCTCAAGGTCCGACGGCTTGCCATCCTTCAGGGCCTTGAGGCGGCTCTAGCTTACCAGCCGGTGGGCGTTTGTGGAGTCGTCAGAAAACGGGCTTTTCCCTTGACGAGACCTGGGCCGTGCCCAACAAACGGACCATGGCGACGAGCCTCAAGAAGCTCCATATCAAGACCTTCGGCTGCCAGATGAATGCGTACGATTCCGAGCGCATGGCCGAGGCGCTTCAGCCTGCCGGCTATGAGCTCACCGATACGCTCGGCGACGCCGACCTCGTGATCCTCAATACTTGCCATATCCGCGAAAAAGCGGCGGAGAAGGTCTATTCGGAGCTGGGCCGCGTGCGCCTCACCAAGGAGGCACGCAAAGCGCGCGGCCGCGACACGATGGTCGCGGTGGCGGGCTGCGTCGCCCAGGCCGAAGGGCATGAGATCATCGCGCGCGCTCCCGTCGTCGACATCGTGGTCGGCCCGCAAAGCCTGCACCGCCTCGCCGATCTCGTGGCCGAGGCGCGGTCCACCGGCAGGCGTTCGGTCGAGACGGAGTTCCCGGCGGAGGACAAGTTCGCCGCGCTGCCCGTGCGCGCGGACGGCAAACGCCAAGTGTCGGCCTTCGTCACCGTGCAGGAAGGCTGCGACAAGTTCTGCACGTTCTGCGTCGTGCCGTATACGCGCGGGGCGGAGTATTCGCGAGAGCCCACCGAGATCGTCGCCGAGGTCGAGCGGCTTTCAGGGCGCGGCGTGCGCGAGATCACGCTGCTCGGCCAGAACGTGAATGCCTATCACGGCGACGGGCCGGACGGCGGCACATGGTCGCTTGCGCGGCTGTTGCAAAGGCTCGCGGAAATTCCGGCCATCGAGCGGTTGCGCTTCACCACGAGCCATCCGCACGACATGGACGACGATCTGATCGCGCTGTTCGGGGACGAGCCGAAGCTGATGCCTTATCTCCACCTGCCGTTCCAGGCGGGCTCGGATCGGATCCTCGCGGCGATGAACCGAAAGCATACGGCAGCGGACTACGAGGCGCTGATCGAGAGGATTCGCACAGCGCGCCCCGACATCGCGCTCTCCACGGACATCATCGTGGGCTTCCCCGGCGAGACGGACGCCGACTTCGAGGCGACTTTGTCATTGGCGCGGCGCGTCGGTTTCGCGCAAGCCTTCTCCTTCAAATACAGCGCGCGGCCAGGCACGCCCGCCGCCGGCCTCGACGCGCAAGTGCCCGATTCGGTCAAAAAGGATCGCTTGGCCGTGCTTCAGGCGCTGCTGGAAGAGAGCCGCCGCTCGTTCGACCGGGCGACGGTGGGACGGCGGCTGCCGGTATTGTTCGAGAGCAAAGGGCGGAAACCGGGGCAAATCGCCGGACGTTCACCTTATCTACAGGCTGTGCACGTGGACGGCCCTGAAGCGCTGATCGGTCACATCGCCGAGGTTGACATCTCGGCTGCCGGGCCGAACAGTCTTACCGGTGTCATGAAATCGGGATTTGAATGGCGCGAGCCAGTTCAGGCAGCCGTGTGACCAGCAAGGCCAGCGTTCGGAAGACATCTTTGACGCGCGGGCGTGGATCGGCGGCAAAGCGCCTTGAGACGGCGCAAGCCAACGGGAGCGGAGAGCCGCTCATCGTCTATTTCGACGATATCAGGCTCGTGCGCGATCTCCTCGGCGACTATGACGCAAATCTTGCCGTGCTCGAGGACCGCCTCGGCGTCGAGGCTGTGGTCAACGGCAACGCCGTCGCCCTGCGCGGTCCGGACGAGGCATGCGCCGCGGCGAAGTCGGTGCTCGAGCAGCTTTACGGGCGTTTGTCGCAAGGCGAAGCGATCGGCATCGGCGAGGTGGTTGGCGCCATCCGCCATGCCCGTGTCGAGGAGCCGGCAGACGGGAGCGAGCCCAGTGGGACGGTTCCGCCAGCATCGCAGATCCGCACGCGCAAACGTCTCATCACCGCACGCACGCCGGCGCAGAGCGCCTATCTCGATACGCTTCAGCGCAACGATCTCGTGTTCGCCACCGGCCCCGCCGGCACCGGCAAGACCTATCTCGCCGTCGCCTTCGCCGCGGCCTGCCTCGAGGCCGGACGCTGCGACCGGCTGATCCTGTCACGGCCGGCGGTCGAGGCCGGCGAGCGGCTCGGCTTCCTTCCCGGCGACATGCGCGAAAAGGTCGACCCGTATTTGCGTCCTCTTTATGATGCTCTTTATGATGTGCTCGCGCCCGAACGGGTCGAGCGCGGGCTCGCCACGGGCGTGATCGAGATCGCGCCGCTCGCCTTCATGCGCGGACGTACCCTCTCCCATGCCATTGTCATTCTCGATGAAGCGCAAAACTGCACGGCGGTTCAGCTCAAGATGTTCCTCACGCGCCTCGGCGAACAGAGCAAGATGATCGTGACCGGCGATCCGACCCAGGTCGACTTGCCGCCGGGCAAGGATTCCGGCCTCGTCGAGGCGATCGGCATCCTGCGCGGCATCGACGAGGTCGACCACATCGGTTTCACCAAGAAAGACGTGGTCCGCCGCGAGCTCGTCGGTCGCATCGTCGAGGCCTACGAGGCCGTGCCCCCTCCCGGGGAACGCTCATGAGCGAGGGTGGCCCTAGTCGCGACAGCGGCGAGCCTCCGCAACGGGCGGAGCTTTCCGTCGAAGTTATTCGTCATGGTGGCGTGTGGGAGCAGAGCGCCATCAGCGATGCGACGGTGATGCTTGCTGCGCATGCGGCTTTCGCCGAGGCCCCGCCGCAAACACCCGCTCTCTACGAGGCGACCGTCGTCCTCACCGACGACGCCGAGATGCGCGAGCTCAACCGCAATTGGCGCGGCAAGGACCAGCCTACCAACGTGTTGTCGTTTCCGTCCGGCGATGCGCCCGGCGAGCCAGGCGCGCTCGGTGACATCGTGATCGCCTACGAGACGGCGCGCAAAGAGGCGGACGACGACGGTATCGCGCTGGAAGACCATATCGCGCATCTTGTGGCGCACGGCGTCCTCCATCTTCTCGGCCTCGATCACATGCAAGAGGCCGAAGCTGAGAAGATGGAAGAGCTGGAAAGGAAGGCCCTCGCCTCCATCGGCATCGCCGACCCCTATGCGGGGGACGAGGCCGGCCTTG
>CAZHCN010000108.1:0-7913 GCA_964530895.1 uncultured Methyloceanibacter sp.
CCGCACGCCCATATCTGCACCACCACGACCCACAAGACGCTGCGCGGTCCGCGTTCGGGCATGGTGGTCTCCAACGACGAGGAGATCGGCAAGAAGATCAACTCGGCCGTGTTCCCGGGTCTGCAGGGCGGCCCGCTGATGCATGTCATCGCCGGCAAGGCCGTGGCCTTCGGCGAGGCGCTCAAGCCCAATTTCAAGCTCTACGCGCAGTCGGTGATCGATAACGCCAAGGCGCTTGGCGAGACGCTGGTGAAGGGCGGGCTGGCGCTCGTCTCCGGCGGCACCGACACGCATCTGATGCTGGTGGATCTCCGGCCCAAGAAGCTGACCGGCAAGGCCGCGGAGATCGTGCTCGGCCGCGCGCACATCACCTGCAACAAGAACGGCGTGCCCTTCGATCCGGAGAAGCCGATGATCACGTCGGGCATTCGCCTCGGCTCGCCGGCCGGCACCACGCGCGGCTTCGGCATCACCGAGTTCCAAACCGTCGGCGAGCTGATCCTCGAAGTGCTCGACGGGCTTGTCGCCAATGGCGACGGCGGCAACAGTGTCGTCGAGGAGAGCGTGAAGCAGCGTGCCATGGAGCTTTGCGACCGCTTTCCGATCTACGAGTAGGATCGCGTGACGCTGAGGAAGGGAAGGGCGGTCGCCCATGCGGTGCCCCTATTGCGGCAGCACGAACACGCAAGTGAAGGATTCTCGCCCGAGCGAGGATAACACCACGATTAGGCGCCGCCGCGTCTGTGCGGATTGCGGCGGCCGCTTCACCACATTCGAACGCGTGCAACTGCGCGAGCTCACCGTCATCAAGCGGAGCGGGCGGCGCATTCCGTTCGACCGCGACAAGCTGATGCGCTCCGTGCAGATCGCGCTCCGCAAACGGCCGGTGGAACCTGAGCGGGTGGAGCGCATGGTCAGCGGCATTGTCCGCCGCCTGGAGAACATGGGCGAGAGCGACATCAAGTCGGAGACCATCGGGCATCTCGTCATGGAGGCCTTGAAGGGTCTCGACGACGTAGCCTATGTGCGCTTCGCCTCCGTCTATAAGAACTTCCGCGAGGCCAAGGATTTCGAGGCGTTACTCGGCGAGCTTGCCGGAACCGAAGGCGAGAATGCCGAGGCCGACGAAGCCGCCGCTGCCGAGGATTAGCCGCAAAGCCCCATGATCGTGAGTGATGAGGAGCATATGGCGCAGGCGCTGGTGCTTGCGCGGCGCGGACTGGGACTCGCCTGGCCGAATCCGTCGGTTGGCGCGATCATCGTCATGCCGTCTGGCGAGATCGCCGGCCGGGGCTGGACCGCACCGGGAGGTCGCCCCCACGCCGAGGCCATTGCGCTCGAACACGCAGGATCGAATGCCGAAGACAGCACGATTTACGTGACTCTCGAGCCGTGTGCACATGAGAACGGCAGGGGCATCCCTTGCGCAGACATCATCGTTGCCGCACGGCCTAAACGCGTGGTGATCGGCTTGCGCGATCCTGATCCCCGCACCGCCGGGCGCGGCATCGATCGCATCAAGGCCGCCGGAATAGAGGTCGAAGAGGGCGTTCGTGCTGCAGAGGCTGCCAGCGTCACGCTCGGTCATATGATGCGCGTCACCAAGGGACGGCCGGCCGTCACGCTCAAGCTTGCCGTGGGCGCCGACGGGCTAATGCCGCGGGGACACGGCGAACCCGTATGGATCACCGGCGAAGACGCTCGCGCCCATGGCCATCTGCTCCGCGCGCGTAACGACGCGATCTTGGTCGGCCGCGGCACCGTCTTCGCCGACGACCCGACGCTCACCTGTCGGCTCCCGGGCATGGCATGCCGCTCGCCGGTGCGTGTCGTACTCGATAACCGCTTGCGCACGCCCCCCGACGCGAAGCTCTTCGACGATCCCATGGTTCCGGTCTGGCTTCTCTGCGCCGAGAGCGAAAGCCACGTCGACACCGAGGTGCTGCATGACCGAGGCGCGGAGATCGTTCCTGTCGCCGTCGACGATCACGGCCTTATCGACATTCGGGAGGCCATGGTGACCCTCGCGCATCGCGGCATCACCCGCGTCTTGATCGAGGGCGGACCTTCAGTGGCGCGCTCCATGCTCGACGCCGATCTCGTGGACGAAGCGATCGTCTATCAAGGCCCCAATCCCGCGGGCGCAGACGGGCTTACGCCGTTCGCCGGCGACGGCCTTGATCGGCTGACGGCAAGCGGCCATTTCACTCTCATTGCCTCGCGCGCGTTCGGACCGGACCGGATGACGTATTGGCGGCGGATCAGGACATGTTCACTGGCATTGTCGGCGGCATAGGAAAACTTCTGAAGCGCGACGGATCGCGCTTCGTGATCGCCGCACCCTTTAAGGCAAAGAGCCTTGATGAGGGGGCCTCGATCGCGTGCGACGGCTGCTGCCTGACCCTCGTCGAGATCGGCAAGGCCAAGGGAAAGGGCGCCGTCTTCGTAGTTGAGGCATCCAACGAGACCTTGTCCCATACGACCATCCGCGATTGGCAAGAGGGGCAGAAGATCAACCTCGAGCGTGCGCTCGCCCTGGGCGAGGAGCTTGGTGGGCATATCGTCACAGGACACGTGGACGGCCGAGCGAAAGTCATCTCCCGCTACCCCGACGGCGACAGTGTCAAGTTCCTCATGGACGCGCCGGCGGAGCTTGCAGGCTTCATTGCGCCAAAGGGCTCCATTGCGCTGAACGGGGTTTCGCTGACCGTTAACGAGGTGGATGCTACGCGCTTTGGTGTGAATGTCATTCCCTACACGCTCACCCACACCACATGGGGCGACCGCCAGCCGGGCGATCTGGTAAACCTTGAAGTCGATCTTCTCGCGCGCTACGTGGCGCGCCTGAGCCAATATGAAGGCCGCTGACCCGTGACTGCTTTGAGTAAGACATCGAGTAGGGCGTCGCACCGCCAGTTCCTCTCACCCATTGAGGAGGTGATCGAGGACGCACGCAACGGCCGCATGTTCATTCTCGTGGACGCCGAGGAGCGCGAGAACGAAGGCGACCTCGTCATTCCGGCGCAGATGGCCACGCCTGACGCCATCAACTTCATGGCCAAGCATGGCCGCGGCCTTATCTGCCTTGCGCTGACGCCGGAGCGCGCCAAGCAGCTCCGTCTGGAGCTCATGTCGCGCTCGAACCGCTCGCGCCATTCGACAGCCTTCACCGTGTCCATCGAAGCCCGGGAAGGGGTGTCTACCGGCATCTCCGCGCACGATCGGGCGCACACCATCTCCGTCGCCATCGATCCGACCAAGGACTTTCGCGATGTGATGACTCCGGGTCATGTGTTCCCGCTCCTCGCCAAGGAAGGCGGAGTCCTAGTCCGCGCCGGCCACACCGAAGCCGCTGTCGATCTCGCGCGGCTTGCCGGGCTCTATCCCGCTGGCGTGATTTGCGAGATCATGAATGACGACGGCACCATGGCGCGGCTTCCCGACCTCGTCGCCTTCGCGCAGACCCACGACCTGAAGGTCGCGACCATCGCCGATCTAATCGCCTACCGTTTGCGCTACGACCATCTCGTCAACGTGGTGGCGGAGACCAAGATCGACAGCCCGTTCGGGGGCGAATTCGACGTCAAGGTCTATGCAACGACCGTCGACACGGCCGAGCATGTCGCGCTCGTCAAAGGCGACGTCTCCTCAGGCGGACCCGTCCTCGTGCGCGTGCACGCCATGAACACGCTCGACGACCTCTTGGCGTCGGGCGGGAAGCATGACACGCCGATCCACAAAGCCATGGAGATCATCGGCCAGGAGGGCCGCGGCGTGATCGTGCTGATCCGGGAAGGCCGCCCTGACGCGATTTCTGCCCGTCTCAGGCAAGAGGCGGATGGCCGAGGCCAGCCAAGGCTTATGGAATATGGCATCGGCGCCCAGATACTGCTCGACCTCGGCATCCGCGAGATGGTGCTCCTGTCGAATTCGCCCGCGCGCAAGATCGTCGGTCTCGAAGGCTACGGGCTGAAGGTCGTCGGCCAGCACGGCCTGGAGCCGACACCATGACCCGCAGAGGACCGAATTCGGTCCTCATCATCGAGGCCCGGTTCTACGAGGACATCGCCGACGAGCTTGCCCGCGGGGCTATCGAGGAACTGCGCGGCAATCAGGTGGAGTTCGAGCGGATTGCGGTGCCTGGTGCTCTGGAAATCCCCCTGGCTCTCAGTCTCGCGCTTGCCAACGGCTTCGTCGGCCGAGCTGGCCGCCATCGCGGATGCATCGCGCTCGGCTGCGTGATCCGTGGCAAGACCAGCCATTACGAGATCGTGGCGCGGGAGTCCGCTGGCGGCCTCAATCAGCTTGCCGTGCAGCACGGCGTGCCGATCGGCCACGGCATCATCACCTGCGAGAACCGCGAGCAGGCATGGGAGCGGGCGAGCGTTGACGGCCGCAACAAGGGTGGCGACGCGGCACGCGCCTGTCTCACCCTGATGCGCCTCGAGCAGCACTTCTCCTCCGCGAGCCGGCGCTAGCCGCCATGGCCCGGGGCGAAACGTCAAATCGAGCCGCCTCCCGCAGTGCCGCGCGGCTCGCCGCCGTCCAGGCGCTGTATCAGATGGACATGACCGGCATCGACCTGAACGAGGTCGTCGCCGAGTTCGAGGCGCATCGTCTCGGCCAAGAGGTCGAGGGCGAGCAGTACTGCGAGGCGGAGCCCGGTTTCTTCTGCGATCTTGTCGAAGGCGTTGTGCGGGAGCAGCGGCGTCTCGATCCCCTGATCGACCAGCAGCTCGCCGAAGGCTGGCGGCTCACTCGCGTGGATTCGATCCTCAGGGCGATTCTGCGGTCCGGCGCCTACGAACTTTTGCTGCGCGAGGACGTTCCGGCCCGTGTGGTGATCACCGAATATGTCGACATCGCCCATGCCTTCTTCGGCGAGGACGAGCCGAAGGTCGTGAACGGCATTCTCGACCAACTCGGCCACAAGGTGCGGCCGCACGAGTTCGCCGCGCGCGGAGCCGGCCATGGTTAATGGCGTCGAGCGTGTGGAGAAGCGGCCGGGCGAGTTCGACATCATCGCCCGCTACTTCGCGCCGCTCGCCAGAGACACCGGCGCGCTCGGCCTCAAGGACGACGCGGCCGTGCTTATGGTCACCGAGGGGCACGAGCTCGTGGTGACGTGCGACACGATTATTGAGGGCGTGCACTTCTTGAAGGACGACCCGCCCGACTCGATCGGGCACAAGGCCCTAGCGGTCAATCTCTCCGATCTCACCGCCAAGGGATCCCGCGGCTACGCTTACCTTCTGTCGCTGGCGCTTTCCCCTCAGGTCTCCGCCCACTGGCTCGAGGGTTTTGCCGACGGTCTCCGTGCCGTCCAGGACCAAACGGGCATCAGCCTTATCGGCGGAGACACCACGGCCACGCCGGGCCCCATCACCATCACCATCACAGCTCTCGGTCTCGTGTCTCATCAGTACGCGGTGTTGCGCCTCGGCGCGAAGCCGGGAGACCAGCTCTATGTCAGTGGAACGATCGGCGATGCGCATCTCGGCTTGCGCCTCCTTCGCGAGCCCGAGCTCGCCGCTACGTGGGGGCTGTCGGACGACGATGTCGCGTTCCTCGTGAATGCCTATCGGCGTCCGGGACCCAACAACGAGCTTGCGATCCTCGTCCGCAACTTCGCGCAAGCGGCGATCGACGTCTCCGATGGCCTGGTGGGCGATATCGAGAAGCTCTGTCAGGCGTCCCATGTGGGCGCGCGGATCGAAACGGGCCGCGTGCCGTTCTCGCCCGCGGCCGCGAAAGCGCTGCAGCGGGAGCCGAACCTGCTTCCCGACCTCATCACCGGCGGCGATGACTACGGTATCGTCATGGCTGTCTCAGAGAAGTCGGCGCCCGGCTTCGAATCGGAGGTGAATGCCCAGGGCGCAGCGTTCACTCGCGTGGGCCATGTCGTGCCGGCCGAGGAGGGGGTCACCGCCCTCGACCCGCAAGGGCACCCCATATCGTTAAAACATAAGGGATTCAGTCACTTCTAACGGGCCTGTGGACCCTTTAGGCCAAAATGCCGCTTTGAGCGGCAGTCTGTTGCTTCCGCGCCGCAACTTTGGCATTTTCCGCCGGGCTTAACCGCCACGTCCTAGGAGTAACGAGGCCACGGGCACCTGCCCGTGTCTCACTTTTCAGCCGCGCTTGCTCCTCACATCCCAACCGAGCCGACAAACGGGGACAGTCTCTCATGACCTGGGTTCTCTACCTCATCATTGCTTGCGGGGCGCTTTCAATCGCGTACGGCGTCTGGACCACCAGAGCCGTTCTCGCCTCGGATCCAGGTTCGGCGCGCATGCAGGAAATTGCGGCCGCCATTCAGGAGGGAGCGAAGGCCTATCTCTCCCGGCAATACCAAGCCATCGGCTTGGTGGGTGTGGTCATCTTCATCATCCTGTTTTTCTTGCTCGGATTGCCCCAGGCCATTGGTTTCGCCGTCGGCGCAATTCTGTCGGGCGTCGCCGGCTATATCGGCATGAACGTCTCTGTGCGCGCCAATGTGCGGACCGCGCAGGCCGCGAGCAAGAGCCTGGCCGACGGCTTGAGTCTCGCCTTCCGGTCTGGCGCTATCACTGGCCTTCTCGTCGCCGGCCTCGCGCTCCTTGGCGTCTCCATCTATTTCCTCGTTCTGACGCAGGGGCTCGGCTTGAGTCCGGCGTCGCGCGAAGTCATTGACGCGCTCGTGGCGCTCGGCTTCGGTGCCTCGCTGATCTCCATCTTCGCCCGTCTTGGCGGCGGCATCTTCACCAAGGGCGCCGACGTGGGCGGCGACCTCGTGGGCAAGGTCGAGGCCGGTATTCCCGAGGATGATCCTCGCAACCCAGCCACCATCGCCGACAACGTTGGCGACAATGTCGGCGACTGTGCCGGCATGGCCGCCGACCTGTTCGAGACCTACGTGGTGACAATCGTCGCCACCATGGTGCTCGCCTCCATCTACTTCTCCGGCGGCGAGGAGCGCGTCATGCAGATGATGCTTTACCCGCTCGCGATCGGCGCCGCGTGCGTCATCACCTCGATCATCGGCACGTACTTCGTGCGCCTCGGTGCAAGCCAGTCGATCATGGGCGCCCTCTACAAGGGCGTGATCGTCACAGGCGTCCTATCCCTGATCCTCTTATGGCCGCTCACAGCGTGGCTGGTCGGCATGGACACGGCCATGAAGGTCGGGACCGTCAGCTTCACCGGGCAGTCGCTCTATTTCTGCGGCGTCGTAGGCCTCGCAGTCACCGCACTCATCGTCGTCATCACCGAGTACTACACCGGCACGAACTTCCGTCCTGTGCAGTCGATCGCCAAGGCGTCCATAACCGGCCACGGCACGAACGTCATTCAAGGCCTTGCCGTCTCGCTCGAGTCCACGGCATTGCCGGCACTGGTCATCATGGCGGGCATCATCATCGCCTATGGTCTTGCCGGCCTGTTCGGCATCGCCATCGCCGTGACCACGATGCTGGCGCTCGCCGGCATGATCGTTGCGCTTGATGCCTTCGGCCCGGTGACAGACAACGCTGGCGGTATCGCCGAGATGGCGGGCCTGCCCGAGGACACGCGCAAGACCACGGACGCGCTCGATGCGGTGGGCAACACCACCAAGGCGGTGACCAAGGGCTATGCCATTGGCTCGGCCGGTCTCGGCGCCCTGGTCCTGTTCGCGGCCTATACGGAAGACCTGAAATATTTCGCTGCGAACGCGGACAAGTTCCCGTACTTCACCGGCGTCGACCCGACCTTCAGCCTGTCGAACCCGTATGTGGTGGTTGGCCTCTTCCTCGGCGGACTTCTGCCGTATCTCTTCGGCGGCATCGCCATGACGGCTGTTGGCCGTGCGGGATCGGCCATCGTCGAGGAGGTGCGCCGCCAGTTCAAGGAGAAGCCGGGCATCATGAAGGGCACGGACCGGCCGGACTATGGCC
>CAZHCN010000109.1:0-7849 GCA_964530895.1 uncultured Methyloceanibacter sp.
TCACGCTCGGGCTCGAACTGGTGCGCGAAGGCTCGCTCCGCACCATGCACGCGCTATTGCCGATCCCGCCGCAGCTCGACCGCTTCATCCGTCTGCCGAGCGAGGAGGGGGCGAAGGATATTCGCTTCATCAGGCTGGAGACCGTGGTCGGCATCTTCGTGTCGCGACTGTTTCACGGTTACCGGGTGCGGAGCCAAGGCGCCTTCCGGGTCGTGCGCGACAGCGATATCGAGGTTCAGGAAGAGGCCGAGGATCTGGTGCGCCTGTTCGAATCCGCGCTCAAGCGCAGGAAGCGCGGCTCAGTCATCCGGCTCGAGATGGAAGCGACCATGCCGTCGCGGCTTCAGCGCTTCGTCATGCAGGAGCTGAAGGTCTCCGAGCGTGAGAGCTTCGTGCAGAAAGGCCTGATCGGGCTTGCCGACACCAATCAGCTCATCGTTTCGGACCGGCCGGACCTCAAGTTCCAGCCCTTCGTCAGCCGCTTCCCCGAACGCATCCGCGAGCATCACGGCGATTGCTTCGCGGCCATCGCCAAGAAGGACATCGTCGTCCACCACCCCTATGAGTCGTTCGATGTGGTGCTCCAGTTCCTGAAGCAGGCGACGGCCGATCCGGACGTGGTGGCGATCAAGTGGACGCTCTACCGCACCAGCAAGACCTCGCCGATCATCGAGGCGTTGAAGGACGCGGCGGAAGCCGGCAAATCGGTGACCGCCGTGGTCGAGCTCAAGGCGCGGTTCGACGAGGAGGCCAACATCAAATGGGCCCGCGACCTCGAAAGCGCGGGCGTGCAGGTGGTCTACGGCTTCCTCGAGCTAAAGACGCACGCCAAGCTCAGCCTCATCGTGCGGCGTGAGCGCGGCGAGCTCGTCACCTATTGCCATATCGGCACCGGCAACTATCACTCGGTGACCGCCAAGATCTACACCGACTTGTCGTTCTTTACCGCCGACCGGATGATCGGCAACGACCTGTCACGTATCTTCAACTACGTCACGGGATATGCCGAGCCGGCGGAACTCGAAGCCATGGCCGTGTCGCCGGGTGGCATCCGGGCGCGCATCCTCGATCACATTCGTGAGGAGATGTATCACGCCAAGGCAGGACGCCCGGCCGCCATCTGGATGAAGATGAACTCGCTCGTAGATTGCGAGATCATCGACGCGCTGTACGAGGCGAGCATGGCCGGCGTCGAGATCGACCTCGTGGTGCGCGGCATTTGCTGCCTGCGTCCGGGTGTGCCGGGCCTGTCGGAGAATATCCACGTGAAGAGCATCGTGGGCCGCTTCCTCGAGCACTCGCGCATATATTGCTTCGGCTCCGGTCATGGGCTTCCGCATCGCAAGGCATCGGTCTATATCAGCTCTGCCGACATGATGCCCCGCAACCTTGACCGCCGTGTAGAGGCCATGGTGCCGATCAAGAATCCTACCGTGCACGAGCAGATCCTCGACCAGATCATGGTCGCCAATCTCAAGGACAACCTGCAGAGCTGGCGGGTGTTGCCCGATGGAAGCTCGGAGCGCATCCACTTGGTGGAAGGGCAGGAACCCTTCAGCGCACAGGATTATTTCATGACCAATCCGAGCTTGTCCGGCCGCGGCACCTCCCTCACCGAGAGCATGCCGCCGCGCTTCACACGACTGATCGAGACCGGCTAGGCTTCGACGATGGCCTTAAGCAACGATCGGGCTCCCGTCGCCGTCGTCGACATCGGCTCGAACTCGGTGCGGCTCATCGTCTATGACGGGGCCACGCGGGCGCCGGCGCCGATCTACAACGAAAAGGTGCTGTGCGGGCTTGGCCGCACCATCGCCACGACCGGCAAGCTTGCCGCCGACGGCGTCAACCGGGCGCTGCGCGAGCTGCGGCGCTTTCGTGCGCTGATCGATCAACTCGAGGCGGATCGGGTGAAAGTCATCGCCACGGCGGCGGCGCGCGAGGCGGAGAACGGTGCTGAGTTCATCGCGCAAGCGGAGCGGGTGCTTGGCCGGCATATCACGGTGTTGTCGGGGACGATGGAGGCGGAGCTCGCCGCCCTCGGCGTCGTGTCCGGCATCTACGCGGCGGACGGGTTCGCCGGCGATCTCGGGGGCGGCAGCCTCGAGCTGATCGACGTGCGGGGCGGACGTCTGTCCGACGCCGTCACCATGCCGCTCGGCGGCTTGCGCCTGATCGATGCGTCCGGCGGCAGCCTGAAGAAGGCACGCGAACTTGTCGATGCCGAGTTCGCCGCGGTGCCGTGGCTGGAAAAGGGCAGGGGCCGCGACTTCTACGCCATCGGCGGCACGTGGCGGGCGCTGGCGCGGCTGCACATGACCCAGACCAACTATCCCTTGAGCGTGATGCACAACTACCGGATCAGCGCCGAAGAGGCGCTGAAGTTCTCGGCTCTGCTCGATCACCAATCGCAGAGCTCGCTTGCCGGCATCCGCGACATCTCGAGTGCGCGGCGCGAGACCGTACCCTACGGCGCGCTCGTGCTCGAACGGCTCATCAAGCAGATGAAACCGCGTTCCGTCGTGATCTCGGTGCTCGGCATCCGCGAAGGGTTGCTCTACAGCCTCCTGAGCGAGGAAGAACGCGAGAAGGATCCCATGCTCGAGGCCTGCGCCAACCTCGCCAGGCAACGCTCGCGCTCCATCGACAACGCCTATGAGCTCTGCGATTGGACCGACGCTTTGTTCCGCGCGCCGGGGCCGGTGGAGACGCCGGAGCAGAAGCGGCTGCGTTATGCGGCCTGCCTTCTGTCGGATATCGGCTGGCGTGCGCATCCCGACTACCGCGGCGCCCAGAGCCTCAACCTGGTGGCCCATGGCGATTTCGTCGGCGTGGACCATCCGGGCCGCGCCTTCCTCGCGCTGACCGCCTACTACCGCAACGAAGGGCTGGTGAAGGACGACCTCAGCCAGCGGCTCGTGGAACTGGTCGACAAGGATACGTTGAAGCGGGCGCGCATTTTGGGGGCGGCATTCCGTGCGGCCCACATGGTCGCGGCCGCCATGCCCGGCGTGCTGCCCAACACGCCTCTGAGCTATGAAGGCAACCGGCTCATCTGGCT
The DNA here is from genome assembly GCA_964530895.1 of uncultured Methyloceanibacter sp. GTDB lineage: Bacteria > Pseudomonadota > Alphaproteobacteria > Rhizobiales > Methyloligellaceae > Methyloceanibacter. Next base: position 3,062 of record CAZHCN010000109.1, read on the forward strand.
CTTGCCCGAGCCTTATTCCAATCTCGAAGGCGAGCGTGTGGAGCGGCGCTTCAAGGCGCTCGCCAATCTCCTGGACCGGGAGCCGGAGATCCGGGTCGGCACACCATTCCAGCTCGCGACGGGCTGAGGGGAAGCCTTGACTTGCCGTACGAGGATGCGCTTCCCAAATCATTGACTCGTTTGTCATTCCCGCGGAGGCGGGAATCCAGTAACCACTGAACTTGAATTATCACGAAGGCCGGGGTTACTGGATTGCCCGGTCAAGCCGGGCAATGACAATAGACGTTGAGTCCTTCGAAGTTCACTCCAGCCGCTAGAATTGGTCGATGGCAGAGGATCTCTATTCCGTTCTTGGCGTTCAGAAGACCGCGAGCGCCGATCAGATTACCAAGGCTTACCGCAAGCTCGCCAAGAAGCTGCACCCCGATCTCAATCCCGGCGACACGGCGGCTGAGGAGAAGTTCAAGCAGGTCTCCCACGCCTATTCGATCCTCAAGGATCCCGAGCAGCGCGGGAAATACGACCGCGGCGAGATCGACGCGAGCGGCCAGGAACGGCCGCAGCAACGCTATTACCGCGAATATGCCGGCGGGCCGGAGGGCGCGCGCTATCACTCGACGGCGGGCTTCGAGGATATCGGCGCGTTCAGCGACCTCTTCGGCGACATGTTCGGCGCGGGCGGTGGTCCGCGCGGCGGCCGCGGCGGGGCGCGGTTCTCCATGCGCGGCCAGGACGCGCAATACCATCTCGATATCGGCTTCCTCGATGCGGTGAATGGCACCAAGCAGCGCATCACGCTGCCGGACGGCGGCACGCTCGACGTGACTATCCCGCCCGGCGTTACCGAGGGGCAGGTGCTCCGCCTCAAGGGCAAAGGCATGCCGGGCCTCGGCGAGGGCGGGCCGGGGGACGCGCTGGTCGAGATTGGGGTCATGCCGCACCCTGTGTTCACGCGCGAGGGCAACGACATCATGGTGGAGCTGCCGATCCGCTTCGACGAGGCGGTGCTCGGCGGCAAAGTCGAGGTGCCGACCATCGGCGGCCGCGTCGCCGTGACCGTGCCGCCCGGATCCAACACAGGGCAGACGTTGCGCTTGAAAGGGCGCGGCGTGAAGACGAGGGGCGGAACGGGCGATCAGCTCGTCAAGCTCAGTGTCATGATGCCCGAGACCATCGATGATGACCTGAAGCGCTTCGCGGAGGAATGGAAGAAGACCCACTCTTACGATCCGCGGCGCAAGCTGAAGGAGCAGGCGTGATGCTGAGCGAGCAAGACGTCGTTGCCCGGGTCCACCACCTCACCGTGACGCGGCTGAGGGTGTGGGTGCGGGAGGGTCTCATCAAGCCGGCGGGCGAGACGGCGCAAGGCTTCTCGGAGGCCGACATCGCCCGCGCGGAACTCATCCGCAATCTGGAAGACGAGCTCGGGTTCGCCGAGGAGGACGTGCCGGTCCTGCTCAGCCTCATCGATCAGATCCACGGGCTCCGTGCCGAGCTGCGGGGTCTGCTCGATGCGATGGACGAGCTCCCCCCCGACGCGCGCAGTACGGTCCGCATGCGCATCGAAACCCGGAAACGCGGCTGAGCCATGCGCGCGGGCACCATCGTCTTCTTTATTTTGCTGGTCCTTCTGCTGACCATGCTCAGCGTGCAGTACGGGCTCGGCCGGCTGCCGGGCGATATCGTGGTCGACACCGGCAAGTTCTATTTCTATGTGCCGTTCACCACCGCGATCATCATCAGCGTGCTGCTAGGTATCGTCTTTTGGTTCTTCCGCCGCTGAGCCTTCGGGGCCCAGAACGGTGACCTCGCCTTCGCGGATAACGAGCGCGAGCTCGCCGCGCTTCAGCGCAAGCGCGTCCTCGCCGAACAGCTTTCGGCGCCAGCCTCGAAGGGCGGCGGAGTCGGCATCGTCGGAGCGGGCGATCTGCTCGAGCTCGTCGCTGGTGGCGATGAGCTTCGGCGCCACGCCGTGACGGCCCGCGGTCGCCTTCAACAGAACCCGTAAGAGATCGACCACGGCTTGCGCCTCCGGCGGCATGGGCTCGCCGCGCTGGACCGGCGGGACGGTCTTGGGATCGCGCTCCAGCCCGCGCGCCACGGCTTCGAGCACGGCGCGACCCCGCTGCGAACGGGCGAAACCATTGTGCAAGGAGCGGAGCGAGCCCAGTTCCTCGGCGCTGCGCGGCGCCTGGCCGGCGATATCGTACAGGGCCTCGTCCTTCAAAATGCGCGCCCGAGGCACGTCTTGCGTCTGCGCTTCGCGCTCACGCCAGGCGGCAAGCTCCATGAGCACGGCCAAGGCTTTCGGCGTCTTCACCCGCATCTTGAGCCGGCGCCAGGCTTGCTCCGGGTGAAGCTCGTAGGTGGCGGGGTCCGTCAGCACCGCCATTTCCTCGTTGAGCCAGCTGGCCCGCTCGGACTTGTCGAGCTGGGCGCGGAGCTTGGGGTAGAGGTCGCGCAAATAGGTCACGTCGCCAATGGCGTAGGTAAGCTGACGCTCGCTGAGCGGCCGCCGGCTCCAGTCGGTGAAGCGGGAGGTCTTGTCCAGGTTGCGGCCGAGGAGCCGCTTCACCAGCATGGAATAGCTCACCGCCTCGCCGAAGCCGCAGACCATGGCGGCGACTTGCGTGTCGAAGATCGGGTGGGGGATGACACCGGCCAGATGATGAACGATTTCAACGTCCTGCCGCGCCGAGTGAAAAACCTTGAGCACGTTCTCGTCGACCATCAGGTCGAAGAGTGGCTTGAGGTCTATGCCCGGCGCCATGCTGTCGATCAGCACCTCGGTGTCTTCCGAGGCGATTTGCACGAGACACAGGCGCGGCCAGAAGGTCTGCTCGCGCATGAACTCGGTATCGACAGCGATGAAAGGCGCTGCCGAGAGCTTGGCGCAAGCCGCGGCGAGATCCTCGGTACTGGTAATCAAATCCATGGTGGGCGGGGTATAGCCCAACGCTGGGCGCGCGGCCAAGAGCAGCAACGTCGCAAACTCACTACAAAATGGGAAAAGTGTGCGGATGTGGCGCCAAGCGGCGCGGCTTGAAATGCCCGCTAGCGCAGGAAGCCCTGACTGTGGCCGGCTGTCTCGGCGGCTGGACTTCTCGGCGCGATACGCAAGACGAAAGCGGGCATCTGGGCTTGCCTCAGCGGATCGCCGAGGTGGTCATGGGATCGCCGTCCGCCAGCCGGGCGTGTAGCACGGAGGCGGTCTCCATATTGGCAGGCAGATGGTGAATGGCCGACGACAGCAGCGAATACAAAACGACAAGCACAGCCACAGTCCACGCCTCGGCAGGGAGCCGGGTCTTGATCAGGGATCTTGGTCATTTGAAGTCTCCCTCAGTAATTGCCCTGACCTAAAAACGCCCGAGGGTTCGCTCAGTTCCCGTGCCACAATTGAAGACTTTTCCAAAGGCAAGTGCTGCGCGAGAAACGCTAGATATTCCTGTCACTTGGGTTCAATGCTTTGATCCCCTCCCGGTGTCCCGGGCGGGGGAATCACCGGCGTGGTGCCGGGATCCGGATCGGGCGCAGGCGTTAATATCTCGCTGTCGCCGACGGGCGGCGGCGCGATCACGCCCTTGTCCTTGTCAAGCTGATCGCTGAGGCTTTCGTTAGGATTGATCCCGGGCACGGGCTCGCTCTTCTGCTCTTCGGCCATGGCGGCTCCCGAGACAAGAAGAGTCGAGGCGAAAAGCGCGAAGCCGAGCTTTTTCGCGGGGTTATGCATAGCGTCTCTCTCCGTTGTTCTGTTGGGAGAAAAACCGTTCAGCGGTGACGATCGTTCCCTGGGGCGCGGTGCCGCGGCGGCCTGCCAACCTTGACAAGGGCGCGCCTCCCGTGCGGTTCTCCGCGGCACCTGAAAACCGACCTCCCGTCAGAGCCGACATCAGCCCATGCATGCTTATCGCACCCATAATTGCGGCGCGCTCCGCCGCGACGATGTCGGCAAGACCGTCCGCCTGTCAGGCTGGGTGCACCGCATCCGCGACCATGGCGGGCTCCTGTTCATCGACCTGCGGGACCATTACGGCATCACCCAGATCGTCGCCGATCCGGACTCGCCGGTGTTTGCCGCGGTGGAGAAGCTCAAGCCCGAATGGGTCGTCCGCATTGACGGCGAGGTGGTGGCCCGCTCGGAGGACACTATCAACCCGAACCTGCCGACGGGTGATGTTGAGGTTCGAGTCAAGAACCTCGAGGTGTTGTCGGAAGCGGCTGAACTGCCGCTGCCGGTCTTCGGCGAGCCGGACTATCCGGAAGAGACGCGGCTGAAATACCGCTTCCTCGATCTCCGCCGGGAGACGCTGCACAAAAACATCATGAAGCGGCAGGCGATCATCGCCTCGTTGCGCGACCGCATGCGCGGCGCGGGCTTCTTCGAGTTCCAGACGCCGATCCTGACGGCATCAAGTCCCGAAGGCGCGCGCGACTATCTGGTGCCGTCCCGCGTGCATCCGGGGAAGTTCTACGCTCTGCCCCAGGCGCCGCAGCAGTTCAAGCAGCTCATCATGGTGGCGGGGTTCGACCGCTACTTCCAGATCGCGCCCTGCTTCCGCGACGAGGATGCCCGCGCCGATCGGAGCCCGGGCGAGTTCTACCAGCTCGACCTAGAGATGAGCTTCGTCACGCAGGAAGACGTGTTCGACACGGTCGAGCCCATCATCCGCGGCCTGTTCGAGGAATTCGGTGGGGGCAAGCCGGTCACGAAAAAGTTTCCGCGCATCGCCTATGCCGAGGCGATGCAGAAATACGGGACCGACAAGCCGGATCTGCGCAATCCTA
>CAZHCN010000110.1:0-1997 GCA_964530895.1 uncultured Methyloceanibacter sp.
CCGCCTTCGACCTGGCCGCCGAGGCTCGCGACCATGGCCTGCTCGCCATAGCAGATGCCGAGGATCGGCGCGCCTGACTTGACCACCGCCGGCGCGAGCTGCGGCGTTCCCGCCTCATGCACGGATGCGGGGCCGCCGGAGAGGATGATCGCCTTGGGCAGCACCGGGCCCAAGGCCGCTTCCGCCTTGTCGTAGGGCACGACCTCGGAGTAGACGCCCGCCTCGCGCACGCGGCGCGCAATCAGCTGGGTGTATTGGGCGCCGAAATCGACGATCAGGACTTTGTCCGGGTGATCCGACATGGCGTTGGTTATCGAAATGTCCGCGAGTCGGCAATGGCCGCTGCGGTCCAATCGCCCCTCGCCCTAGCCTGATCGCTTGCGCCGGTGATGCCCGCGTGCGTGCGTGCGCCGCTTCGAGTGCCCGGCCCGGCGCCGGGTCGAAGGACGCTGCCGATTTGGGTTCAAAGCCTCGTCGGTGGTGACGAGCAGCGTGCCGGAATGCATCAACTGCTCAAGGGTCGCGGTCAGCTTGGCATTGCTGTCGAGCCGCTCGAGCGGTTTCGTGTGTGCGACCGCGACGCCGGGGACCGGCTCGAAGCCGCCTCCCCTCCATATCCTGGCGCTGCCCGCGAGCTCGCCGCCGCGCCAGACGAACATGTTTGTGCCGAGCGGCTCGGCCGGGTTGGCGATCTTGGCCGGGCCCTCGGCGACGATGGTGCCATCCTGGACCACGTAGATCCTGCGGTCCGCCGCCGACACCAGAATCGTCGTGTCGGCGTCCGGACCCGAGGGGGCAACGGACCGCGCAGCCTCCCGCGCCGCGACCACATTGCCGGCGCTGCCGGCCGGCGTTACTCCCGGGCCGTGGACCAGACGATGGTCGTCGTCCCCGCCGATGACCGCCAGGGTTCCCGTTGCCGTCAGCTCGAACAGGCCGTCGGCGAACGGAAGCGGCAGGTGGACGCAGCCGTGCGACACGGGATAGCCGGGAACGTCGCCGCCGTGGAGCGCAACGCCTCTCCGCGTGAGCCGCAGCGTGTTCGGCATGTCGTCGCCGTATTTCGCCGACCGGTGAACCTTGAACTTGCCGATGACCCTGAACAGCCCCGCGGGAGTCGAGTGGCCCGGCTTGCCCGTGGAGCAGGTCGAGAGCCCGACGAGAAGAGCATTGCGATAGACAAAGACGAGCTGCTTGGGGATGGAGACGATGATGACGACCGGGCCCTCCGCGGCACCCTCCGTACTCCAAAAAAACTGGCCCGGCTGAAGTGATGAAGGGTCAGGGGCGCTGGCGTCCGCTGCGGACGCACGATTCGCGGAAGCCAGGCCGGGAAAGAGGCGGTTCGCGGCGCAAAAACTAGCGCCAAGCGCGAACGCTTTGAAGAACGCCCGCCGGTCCAGGCGAGCGAAAATCGTGCGGCGCATGGTGCCCCCCTCTTGCGCGGCAGCTTCGATTGCAGCGACGTTCCCCGGCTCCGTGGAAAATGTCAAATCCCGTGGCGCTTGTGCGCAAGGGTCCGCGCATGCGAAGCCAGCCGGCATGAGCGCGGAAGAAGACCGGTTGCGGCAGGAAATCGAGGCCTATCATGCGGCCGCACTTGCCTATGCCGCGGTGAAGCTCGGCCTTCCCGACAAAATCGGGGATCGCTCCTGGACCGCCGACCGGCTCGCCAAGGAGCTCAGCGTTTCGGCGCCGCATCTCGAGCGCTTGCTCCGCGGACTCGTGACGCAAGGCATCTGCGCTGAGCGCGACGATGGCACCTTCGCCTTGGGGCCGCTTGGAGTGTCGCTCCGCAGCGATTCGCCGTCGCGCCTCGCCCACAAGGTCGCAATCGTGGTCGAGCAATATTGGCTGCCCTGGGCCGAGCTCCTGCACACGGTCCGGAGCGGAGAGCCGGCCTTCGAGCACGTGCTCGGCACCGACGTGTGGGCCTGGCGGAACGAGAACTTCAAGGGCGGTGACGCCTTCGCCGCCTACCTTGCCGGCGAGACCTT
>CAZHCN010000110.1:2097-5233 GCA_964530895.1 uncultured Methyloceanibacter sp.
CGCGTCGGCGCGTAGCGGTCCGACGAGGAGGTATCGGCATAGATCTTCTTGGCGCCGGCCTTGCGCATCGCCGCTTCGGCGCGGGCGAACACCTGCGGGCCTAAGCCCTTGCGCTGCTCCTCCGGCGCCACCGCGATCCAGTAAAGATCGAAGGAGCCTGCCGTCCCCTCGATCGGGCCGTAGCAAGCGTAGGCCACGAGCCCGCTGCCACGCTCCGCCAGCACGAAATTGTAGCCGGACCGGGTGCCCTTGGAGAGCCGCTCGGCGACAAGCTCGCCAGCGATCCCAACCTCGGCGGTATTGAAGAAGCCGGTCGACGCCACCAGCGAGCGCACGCGGCCGACATCCTCGGCCATTACCGCGCTTCGCCATTCGAGCCCGTCGCGCGCCGGTGGCCGCGTCGGCATACCGCGGGCAAGAGCCGGTGCGATCTGACGCGCGGACGAATGGCCGGCAACGAGGCCGACGAAGAAATTGCGGGCATTGGTTCCGAGCGTGCGCACGCGATAGCCGCCTTCCTGCACCACGAGCGTCGGGTAGCCCTGCTCGCCGATCATGCGGCCGAGCTGCTCAAAGTCGCGGGCGCGGTTCGACCAGGTGCCGGTCGGATCACCGCGCGCGGTGTCGAGGCCAAGCGAGACGACGAGGAAGGCCGGACCGAAGCGCCTGATGCGCCGCAACGCCTCGGCTACGGCGTTGCGGTGCTGCTCAGGCGTGATGTGCTCGGGCAGCGGGATGTTCAGATTGAAGCCGGCGCCGGGACCGATCCCGGTCTCGTCGCGGAAGCCGGTGAAATAGGGATAGGCGAAGCTCGGATGGCCGTGGATCGAGACCGTCAGCACGTCCGACCGCGTATAAAAGATTTCCTGCTGGCCGTTGCCGTGGTGATAGTCGATGTCGAGGATGGCAACGCGGTCGTAGCGGGAGAAGAGGTTCGCAGCGATAGCGGCGTTGTTGAAATAGCAGAAGCCGCCGAAGGTCCGCGTCTCGGCGTGATGGCCTGGAGGCCGCACCAGCGCATAGGCAAGGTCGGCGCCTTCGAGCACCTTCTCCGCCGCGGTCAGCGCGCAATCGACGGCAGAACGCGCGGCGAGATAGGCGTTCATATTGAGCGGCGTGAAGGTGTCGATGCAGTAGTACCCGGCAAGTACCGTCTCGTCCTTCGGCGGTCGCGCCGGGTTTCGCGTCGGGAACACGTAAGGATAGATCGACTTCTTGGGACCGGCCATGAGGCAGGCCTTGCGGATATAGTCGACGAGCCTGCCGTCATGGACGGCGCGGATGTGGCGGTCCGAGAACCGCTTCGTCGGCAGGCGCTGGAACAGGCCGGACGGCCCGAGCTCGGCCATGATCGAGCGGATGCGGACCGGCGCCTCGACATAGCCCCGATCCTGGACATGGTGGATGGTGTGGTCGTCATTGACGAGAAGCGCGATGCTCGGTTCTGAGGCCGTCGTCGCCACGCCCTTCTGCGCCGCGATGGCCTTGGTGTAGCGCGGCTCGCGCAGGCGGATCGGATCGTCCTTCACCGAGTCGACCACCATCTTCACATAGGACTCGGGCAGCCCGTATTTCCGCTCCAGGATCGCGCGCATGACCTTCTTGACCTTGTCGCGGCTGGGGAGATCGTTTGAGCCGAGCGGATCGAGGACGAGATAGGGCGGGTCGCTCTGCCCCGGCTTTACCGGCGTCTCATAGGCGGTGTTTGCGATCGGCCGCGCACCATAACGCTCGTAGAACCGAAGACGCGAAGCGTTGTTGGTGCGCGTCTCCGGGTTGGGGCTGAGCGCCGGGTCGTCAGGCAGGCATTCGAAATAGAGTTGGGTGCCGAGCGCGCGCGCCTCCTCCCGCACGCGCTCATAGAGGGTGGCGCCGATGCCTCGCCCCGTGCGGCCAAGCGCGGTCGAGATGATCTCGAGATAAGAGAAGCCGATATCCGGTGCGTAGAGCAGCAAGGCCACGCCAAGGGTCTGGTCGCGCGCATTCTCGGCGACGAACAGGCGCGACACGAAGCGGTGCTTCAGAGGATTGGAGAGCTGGTCGGCCATCTTGGCGATGTCGGCCTCGGGCATCGCCGGGAATTGCTCGCGCATGATTCGCTGCGCCGCCTCGATGGCCGCACGGTTCGGCGCCGTCGTCGCGTCGGCGACCTTGCGAATGCGGAGCATGTCAGATGCGAAGCATGTCAGGCGCTTGCTGGCAAGGTCGCCGGCACGGCATCGACGATCTCGCCGATGAGCCTGGGATAGGAGAGCCCGGCTTCAAGGGCGGCGGCGGCAAGGCCGGCATCGGGCGTCAGGCACGGATTGACGTTCACCTCGAGAATCCAGGGCCTGCCGTCGCCATCGACGCGGAAATCGACGCGCGCATAGCCGCTGAGCCCGAACAGGCGCCAGCAGGCAAATGCAAGCTCTTTCAGCCTCGCGGCGAGGTCCGGCTCGTTCCGCTCCAGGCCGAACCGCCGCGGGGTGCCGGTATAGGCGGCGCTCTCTGGAGACCATTTGGCGTCATAGCCGACGATGCGCGGCCGCCCCTCCCCCCAATGCTCGAACAGGATCTCGGCCATCGGCAGCACGTGGGGGCCTCGACGGTGTTGGAGCAGCGCCAGATTGAACTCGCGTCCCTCGACATAGGCTTCGGCGAAGTGCGCGGTTTGGAGGCGAGTTTCGCGCTCGGCAATGACGCCGGTAGCCTCAGCAGCCGTGACCACCGAACCATCATCGAGACCAAGCGAACCATGCTCCCAGATCGGCTTGACGATGACGGGAGCGCCGGGATCGAACCCCTGACCATCCGACGACCATGGCGGCGTCGGCAGCCCTTTTTCGGCAAGCTTCTCCTTGGTTGCGAGCTTTGACAGCGTGCCGCGCCAGGCGTTGGCATTGGCGCCGGTATAGGGCAGCCCGGCGGCATCGAGCATCGCCGGCACTTCCGGCGCGAGCCGGCCGTCGCCCTTCACCGCATCGACGAGATTGAACACGAGCGAGGGATTGCGGCCCTTCAGATCCTCAATTTCGCCCGCGTCGAGGCCCACGGCAATGATGTCGGTGAGAAAACCGATCTCCACCAACGCGAGCGCGACGGCCTCGGCGGCAATCAGCGTGTCGATCTCGTCGGGCCGCTCCTCGGTCGCGGC
>CAZHCN010000110.1:5333-7726 GCA_964530895.1 uncultured Methyloceanibacter sp.
TTGTGCAGCGAGTAGATGTTGGCCTCGGCCTGCGGGTTGAGCAGGATTTCGCACACGCCGATCACCCGCGCTGCCTCGCCATTGCCGACGATACCTACGGTAAACTCGCGGCCCGGTAGATAGGTCTCCACCAGCACCGGCTGGCGGTAGCGGGCGAGGAGCTTGGCGGCGGCCGTGGCAAGCTCGTCCTTGGTGTGCACCAGCGATGCGGCCTCGCAACCTTTGCCCGTACCCTCGGCAATCGGCTTGACGAAGGCGGGAAAGTCATTCCAGTCCCGAAGCTCGCTCGCATCGGACTCCGCCACGGCGAAGGACGGCGTCGGCGCGCCGGCAGCGGCAACGAGGCGCTTCGCCACGCCCTTGTCGAGCGATGCCGCCATGGTGAGCGGGTCGGAGAAGAGATAAGGCTGATCGAACAGCTCGCACAGCGCCGGAACTTGCGCCTCGCGCGACCGGCCGCGCACACCCTCGGCAATAGAGAACACGAGATCGAAGCGCTCGCCCGAGGCCAACCGCGCCGCAAGCACCTGGCCGCGGCCGACTCGCGTGACGGCGCAGCCGAGGGCCTGCAACGCCGCATCGAGTTGATCGATGGTGTCGATATTATCGAACTCGGCTACCTCCTCCTCGGAGAAGCCGAGCGCGCGATAATCGTCCCTGAGGTCGTAGACGAGGCCGATCTGCATCAGAGGTCGACGCGAGACGGCGCCCGATCGGCGCCAACCGTGCCTTCCGGGTCAGTGTAACGATACGTCTTGCCCTCGAAATTGCGCAAGATCAGGTCGTCGCCGTCGCGCCCCTGCACATAGTCCGGCAGAAGCGGGATCTTGCCGCCGCCGCCAGGCGCATCGATGACGTAGGTCGGCACGGCATAGCCGGTGGTGTGCCCGCGCAACCCCTGCATGATCTCGAGGCCCTTATCGACCGAAGTGCGAAAATGCGAGGAACCGGAGATCGGGTCGCATTGATAGAGATAATAAGGCCGCACCCGGCGCCTGAGGAGGCCGTGATAAAGCTCCTTCAGTGTGTCGACGTTGTCGTTGATGCCTTTGAGCAGCACCGTCTGGCTGCCGAGCGGGATGCCGGCATCGGCGAGCCGCGCGGTCGCCTCGGTCACCTCCGGCGTCAGCTCCGAGGCATGGGTGAAGTGGAGGCTCATCCACAGCGGATGATGCTTCTTCAGAATCCTCGTCAGCGAACGCGTAATTCGTTGCGGCAACACCACCGGCACCTTGGTGCCGAGGCGAACGAACTCGACATGCCTGATGGCGCGCAAGCGGCCGAGCAGATAATCGAGGCGCTCGTCCGACAGCGTGAGCGGATCGCCGCCGGAGATCAGTACGTCGCGGATCTCGGGATGCGCGGCGATGTAGTCGAGCGCCTCCTCCCATTGCGGGCGGCTGAAGGAATAGTCGCCACCCGGCTCGCCGACCATGCGCGAGCGCGTGCAGTAGCGGCAATAGGTCGAGCAGAAGCCGGTCGCCAGAAACAAGACTCGGTCCGGATAGCGGTGCACGAGACCGGGAACGGCAGTGTGGCCGTCCTCGCCGAGCGGATCGTCAGCCTCGCCAGGCGTCTTCAGATACTCCGAGCCGACCGGGATGTGCGTTCGCCGCAGCGGCTCCGACGCATCGTCGCGGCTCATCAGGCTCGCATAATACGGTGTGATGCCGAGCGGCAGCGACCCCTGATGCCGCACCACGGCATCGCGCTCGTCGTCGGACAAGACGAAGATGCGCTCGAGCTCGGCGAGCGTGCGGATACGCCGCCGCGCCTGCCAGCGCCAATCGTTCCACTCGGCGAGACTCGCGTCGGGGAAATAGCGCTTGCGGAAGGCGCGCGTCTGCGGCCCGACGGGGAAACGCTCCAGCCGCGCGGTCAGGGCGCCAAGGGTCTGGGCCGTGGCGGGCGAAGAAGAGTTGATGGGAAGATGAGGCTTAGCGAGGAATGTTGTTGCCGTGTGGCAACTGGGCGGCTCTTCAGGCTCGCCGGGAATGAGGCTCATAGGATTTGGAATCCCCTCCCGCTTTCGTGGTCGATCATCGGCGCCAATCGCCAACCCGTCGCCCCCACAAAAGCGGCAGTCATTTCAGGGACCCTTGTGGCAATTTCAAGGGTAATTTTGGTCGCGGCTGAAAATAATTGCCGACCGTGTCCCGGCGACAAATGGGACGACCCGAGACACCCCGTCGGTGACCTATTGGCGCCGGAGCGCAGCCACGAAGAACCCGTCGGTGCCGAAGGTCCGCGGTGTCATCAGCAGGGTTTCGGCCGACCCGTCCGCCGAAGTGGGGGCCGCGGGGAGACGAGCCTCCTCCCAAGCGCCGGGCCAGGGCAGAAGCTCGAAACCGGGACAGCGCGCCATGAAGGCCTCGACCTGATCCCGGTTCTCC
>CAZHCN010000111.1:0-7708 GCA_964530895.1 uncultured Methyloceanibacter sp.
GCGCAGGGTTTGCCTCATTCCCGTTCTCTTGTGCGCGGTCCAGGCCCTGACCTTTACCGCCATGCGCTCGGCGTGCGCCCAAGAGGAGACCCCGCCCCCCGCCAGCCAATCCACGCCTCTCCAATCTGAGCCTTCGGCGCCCGACCCCCGCCCCGTGCTCGCGGCCGTCCGCGCGCAGCTTGCCGATCCCGACCTGCGGAAGGCGGCGGATGCTAGCGATCTCGCCGCGCTCGAGGCCTTCTACAAGGATCGGGCGGGCGCCCCCCTGTGGACCACGGACATGGGCTTCTCGGCGAAGGGGCAGCAGGCGCTGTTCGAGATCGAGAAGGCCGGCGATTGGGGCCTCGACGCGAGCGCCTTCGATCTGCCCGCGGCCGGCGACCTGCCGGCGGACCCGGACGCGCAAGCCATCGCCGAGATCAAGCTCGACCTCGCCATCCTGAAATATGCGCGCTTCGCCCGCGGCGGCCGCATCCAGCCGACCGCGCTCGGCGGAAAGGTGTATCAGACGCCGCCTTTGCGCGATCCGAACACCGTGCTCGCCGAGATCGCAGGCACGGACGCGCCGGACGCTTACCTCCGGTCGCTCCAGCCGCAGCACGAGGCGTTCGCACGCCTGCGCGCGGCGCTTCTCGCGGCACGCGACGGCGACGGCAAGCTCACCACGGACGAGAAGCGCATCGTCCTCAATATGGAGCGCTGGCGCTGGATGCCGGAGGATCTCGGCCGCGTCTATGTGTGGAGCAACACGCCCGCCTTCATGCTGTACGTGATCAAGGACGGCGACACCATCTATGAGGACAAGACGCAAGTCGGCACGATCGGCTATGCCACGCCGGTCCTCACAGCGGACATGACGACGGTCGTGTTCAACCCCGAATGGGTCGCGCCGCCGACCGTGCTGCTGCAAAACCTGGCGCCCGCGCTGCGCAAGAAGAACTACGCGATCCTCAAGAAGCACGCCTTCTCGGTGAGCCGCGACGGCGCCCGCATCGACCCGACCAAGGTCGACTGGCGCCGCGTGAACATCATGGACTACACCTTCACCCAGCGGCCGGGCGCGCACAGCAATGTCGGCAAGGTGAAGTTCCTGCTGCCCAACAAATACGCCTTCGTGCTGCACGACACCTGGCCGGAGCGGTACAAATATTATCAGCAGCCCGTGCGCGCGGTCGGGCACGACTGCGTCCGCATGGAGAAGCCCGACGACTTCGCCAAGGTGATCCTCGCCGAAGGCAATGGCTGGCCGGCGGACAAGGTCCAGGCCCTGTGGGACAAGGGCGTCAACGACCGGGTGGCGCTCGACACCGAGATCCCCGTCTACTCGACCTATTTCACCGCGGTCGCGGACGCGGCGGGCAAGGTCACCACCTATCCGGATGTCTACGGGCTCGACCACAAGCTCGCGGCCGCGCTCTTCGGCGACGCGGACGGCTTCCCCATGCCGGCGCCGCAAGTCCAGCGGCGGAGCACGTCCAAAACCGTGCGCTGGAAACCGCCCGAGAGCGAGGTCACGGGCGCGCTCCAGGGCTTCGCCGGCGACTGACCTTCACGCCTTTTTCGGAGTGCGCTTAGCCGCGCGATCGGACAGCCCAGAGGATCGCCAGAAAGATGAGCGAGCCGACGAAGGCCGCGAGAACGTCCCGAAGCGACACGGAAACGGCCTCGAGTCCCGGGGCGATGTTGAACAGCCGGAAGATCACGCCGCCGATCAAGGCGCCGACCAAGCCGACACCGAGGCTGGTCCAGCGGCCGAGACCTTCCCACTTGGCGGTTACCGCCATTCCGGCGAGAGAGCCGGCGAGGCCCCCGATGATCAGCCACACAATCAACTGGCTCAGCGAAATCGACATGGCGGCCTCCTCGAAACCACGGGACGGGGCATGATACCGCAATCCGTTCCGCCGCGCCGGGCCTTCCGCTCGGCTGACAGGCTGGCCCAAGCAAGAAAGGAAGCCCGGCAAGTCGGTTGGAAATGGCACTACGGCCTCCATCCTAGTCGAGCGCGCCGCGCCATGCGAAATAAGCGCGCGCCGCCTCCGTGCCTTCCATGTCGGCGCGGAACCGCTCGAACGGCAGATCGACCGATTTCGCCGCCAGCACGCAAGTGAAGAACTCGCGCACGAGCGGCGGAACGAGCGCGTGGTTGCGGCGGCCGCACGTGAACGCGCTGCCGCGGCACGTCCTCGCCCGCCGGCACCGCGCATGCGCACAGACGCGCCACAGACAGCAGAAGTCGGACGCCCAGCGCAGGTCCGCCGCGATGTCCTTTCCTGTCACGCGCGCGTTCGTCTTGGTCATTGCGTGTAGTCTCCGTCCTCTAACGTCTTCATGCGTCATTGCCGGGCCTGTCCCGGCAATCCACTAGGGAGTCTGCAACTTGCCGCGCCGCCCTATTGGATGCCCGGCACAAGGCCGGGCATGACGAGGATAAGCAGACATGCGCCGTCCTTGCCTGCGATGCGCACGCGCATCCGGCTTGAGTTCTCCTCCCGATGTCTCCCGAATGTCCCCCGAGGGGCTAGGCCCGAGGGGGTGGCGCGCCGAGAAGCGCAAATCCTATGACTCGTGCTCCTCGCGGAGCACGCGGGCGCCTCGCGGCGCGCCACATGCGCTTCTTGTTCGTGCGCTACCGCGCTTCGCGCGACTTGAGCGCATGGCGAGAGCGCGCAGCATTCCAAGCGCATGCTCTTTTGCGGCAGATTTGTCGGTCGCCGGGCCGCGCTTTCGCTTGGGACAGCCTTGCGGCCATCGCTGTCGCGCTCAAGTCGGGCGAAGCCCGGTCGCGCAACAAACAAGTCGTCAGCCAGCTCCTGGCGGGGCCTCGTAGTGGACCCGGGCGGAGCCCCGGCGCCGCCCGGGCGATGAGCCGGCTGGGCCCATCGCGCAGGCGCCGCACCCCGTCCCGCATCTCACGCGCCTCGCGAAAGCGCCCCTTGGGTGGACGAGGTGAGACGATGATACGGCAGGTTTGGGGGTGCGAGGATAAGGTCAGCCAGTCTTGTCATCGCCCGGCTTGACCGGGCGATCCAGTACCCCCTCGAATTCCGGTGATGACTGGATGCCCGCCTTCGCGGGCATGACGAAGAGGAACAAAAAAGGAAGCCCGGCAAGTAGGTTGGGGCACCGGGCTTCCCTGCTAGGGTCCTCTTCCTTTTGTCCGAACGGGCATCGGGGATTGAAGAGGAACGTTACGCTCAACCGATGCCACGCCGCTTCAACCCCGAGGCTTGGGAAGGGTTCCCGTCCGTCGCGGCTTTCGCGTGGCGGCTGTGTCCTCCCCGCAACAGGGTCTTTCGGGACACCAGTCCCACCCTCGCCGCCTCGCTCCGCCGAGACCTGAAAAAGCGGTTCGCCTTGGCCCCAAGTCCTTGACGGCCTGCGACGACATGGCAGGCGGCGCTTTTAAGGCGGTCAGTTCCCCGTAAGCGTCGATTGATATTCCGGCTCCCGTGATGGGCATCCCTCACCATCACTGCTCCGCCCAAGGAGCCTCTGAGAAGCCCTGCATTCCCCCGATGCGGGGCTTCTTCGCGCGATCCTCTCGCCCCGTTCAGGGCGCCTTGGCGCTTTCTCGACAGGGGCGCGCATCGCCCCGGCGTAAGCCGAAGACGAGGCCGGGGGCGCCCACGCCGAATGCTATCCGCAACAGTTCGAACGGGGTGAAGATGCCGCCAATGCCGGGCAAGACCCCCCGCTTCCCGCCGGTTCAGATCAACAAGCATTCACCTGGCGGCAGGACCAACCTCCACCGTTCGTATCGCGGCAGTCGGCTTCACTTGAGTAACAGGTATTTGTCGAGTTCCGGAGCCAAGGATAACCGGCAGGACAGCACTGCTCTTGAACGGTCTGCAGCAAAGCACTTCTCGAAGACATGAGCTTCACTGCATTCAGATTTGCACCACGCTCAAGCGCAATCGCTGAACCAAACAACGCAGAGAAAGCCAAGCTCATCATCAAGACGATCCCGGTTCTCACCATCGACCCCTCCTGGGTTTGAACGCCTCCCGCCATACGGGAGGCGTTTCCATTCTAAACCTTTGGGGGCATGTTTTTTGACTTGCCGCGCGCGGTCAAAAAGATTTGCCGTGGCCGAAAAGTCACTGCCGGTCCGCTTCAAAGGCGCTTGCGGATGCGCGCCGTTCGGACCCCCTTGGCCTTGCTCGACAGGGGCGCGGCTTTGCGGTCTATTCGGAAACCAAGCCCCAAAGGCCGCCGAGGGACCAAGCGGCTTCATCAATATGACGACGTCAGCGAGTAGGCCGTCGGGGATGAGCACCCGGCGGAGAGAACCGTGAGACAGGGCCTCGGCGCCGGCGCATTGGCCGCCATATTGGTGATCGTTTCGTTTGCGGTGGACGCCGCGCCGCTCGCGACGGGCCGCTCGCCGGCCGCCCCCTTCGCCGCGCAAATCTCCCTGCTCCACCGGGTCCTCATTTACGCCAAGGAGGGAAGCCGCAAGCTCCTCGACGGGCGCTGGAACCTCAGCCAGAGCGAGGCCAAGCTCGGCCTCGCCTTCTCGCCCGACGAGACGAAGCAGCTGATGGCCTGCACGGGGAAGATCGTGTGCGACAATCGCGGGGGCGAGGAGGTGTTCGCGTCCGCCTCGAGCGTGCTCCGGCCCGACCTGCTGGTGACGGCGAAGCACGTCTTCTCCAAAGGCAGAGGCGGCGCGGTGTCCTTCGGCTGGTGCAGCTTCCGCAGCTTCCTGCATCGGAACGTCGCCATTCCGATCGTCGTCGAGAAGGACCAGAGGAAGGGCTACTTCCTCAACAACGAGGATTTCATCGTCGCCCGCCTCAAGCGCCCCTTGGCGGACTGCAACGGGTTCGCGCTTGATGCATCCGATTCCTCTCTCGCCGAGGGCGAGCCGATCTTCTCGGCGACCGGCTACCAGCGCCGGACCTTGAACAGAATTTCGGGCCGGGAGCCGGTCGTCGCCAAGGGCACGATCCGAAGCGTGAACAGCGCGTTCTTCGGCGGGCCGCCGTTCTATTACGCCGACGTCGATCTCGACGAGGGCGGCTCGGGCGGCGCGGTGTTCGCGCTGAAGGACGGACGCCCGGTGACGGACGGCGAAGGCCGCCTCGTGCAGAAGGGCATCTTGGTGGCCGTCGGCCCGCATGCGCGGAACGGTCAGCCCTATAGCGAGGAGCGAAACTACACGATCGTGGTCGGCCTTCAGGGGGGATTCCGCGACCTGGTCGAGGGTAAGGCCCAGAGGGTGCCGGCCGTGGTCCCGATGGCCCCCTGTCTCGAAGACGGCGCGGCCAAGATCGCCGTGATCTCGGAGGCCGTCTCGCCGCCTGCCGCGGAACCGCTCGACCCTCTCCTTCGGCAGGACGCGTGCGGCGGCGACGGGACGTCCGGACCCGAAGCGGAAAAGGCGGAAGCCAATTGCGCGCGGATCGAGAAGGAGCTGAAGAAGCTCGCCAAGGGCATCGAGACGCTGGCCGTGTCCGGGCAGACGAAAGGACAGCACGCGTTCAAGCTGCGGAACGACACGAGCTGTCCGATCTGCTTCACCTACAGCCGTTGCAACGATTACGGATGCTGGGACGAGGTGGTGCGGGCGAGCGCCAAGTCGACGCTGTTCGCCGGCGTGCGCGCGAAAGCGCCCGTGATCGAGAACCCGCGATTCTGCGCCTCGGGCGGATTGCTCGCCGATTGGCGGCCGCCGCTTCCGCTGTCGAAGCCTTTGCTGCCGCCGCCGCTGCCGTCGCGGAACCCGCAAACGACGCTCGCCGCCTTTGCCGGCGCCGATGCCGCCGCGCCCGAGGCCGCCTTCTTGGCCGTCAAGGAGAAGGCGAAGCGCGACGGCGTGTGGTCGCTCACGGACGATGACATCCGGGGCTTGAGCCTCGAGCAAATCCAGGCGCTGCGCGGCTACTGAGCTTTGCGCGCGCGGATGCTCAACAGCTCTTCGGCACTTGGACGCGCAGGAGCCGTTCCTCGATCTCCTGGCAGAGGCACCAGTCGGCCATCTTGAGGTGCTCCTTGATCACGTCGGGATGGTGCGCGCCGACCGCGCGCTCGATGAATTTCTTCGCTTCGGCGATGTAGTCCATGCGGAACCTCCTCGTGCTGACGCCGCGCCGTCAAGGCGCGCATCGAGGAGATGGCGGCGATGCATGCGATGCGGAAGGCTCGGGCGGCGGCACGCCGCGCGGACTTCGTCAGCTACCGTACGGAGTCCATGCAAGCCCCGCCTGTGCGGCCTCGCCCGGGCGCCCATATCCGCAAAGGACGGGGCGCGCGGTAAACGCAAGGAGGAAACGCAGAGTGATGAAAAAGCTGATCGTCGCGAGTGTGCTGACTTTCGGGCTGGCGAGCCCCGCCTTGGCAGCGGAGAAATATTTCGTGACCGTCGACACGGTCGGCAATTGCTCCGTGGTTCAGAGTCTGCCCGGAACCGGGCTCAGCGCCGGCAAGGAGGCCATCGGCAATCAGGACGGCTACGCGTCCATGGAGGCCGCGCAAAAATATCTGGCCGAGATCCGGGATGACGACTCCAAGTGCAAGGGCGTCGTTGCCGGATAGCGTCCGGATTGGAGAGGCGTCCCGGCTTCGGCCGGGATGCCTCTCATTGGACGGCGAACTCGATCTCGAGCAGGGCGCAAAGAAGCGACAGCGCCACGAACATTTTTCGGCCCGTCCTCGATCGATTCAACGCATCGCGCTGCCGGCACATGGTGCGGTAGCAACGGCAGGCAATCCGCTCGAGGCCGACGCGGTCCAAAATCCTGACCCTGCCGCGGTCCTTGGCGAAGAGGCCGCGCTGCGCGAGCTGCTTGAAGGTCCCTGAGACGGTCGGGCGGCGCACGCCGAGGCTCCGCGCGACCAGGTCTTGGGTGACGGGCAGTTGATCCATGTCGCTGCGGTCGTGCGCCATGAGGAGCCAGCAGGCGAGGCGCTGCTGGAAGGAATGGGTGAGGCTGCAGGCCGCGGTCTGAGAGACCTGCATCAAGGAGAGGTGCAGATAGCCCTGAAGCGCCGCGCGCAGGCGCGGCAGCTCGGTGAGCGCGCGGGAAAGATCGTCGACACCGATCCTGAGGGCGCTTCCGCCGATCTGCACGAAATGACTGAACGCCGCAATGTCCGCCCCGAGGACGACGATGCTGCCCACGGCGCCGTCGCGCCCGATTAATCCCACCTCGACCGCGTTGCGCTCGTCGACCTTGGCGAGGACGGAGACGAGCCCCTCCTCGATGAAGAAGACGTGCTCGATCGGGAGTCCGGCGTGCTGCAGAACCCGACGCGGGGCGAGGGGGACCTTCTGCAGGAGGGGGGAGAGCCGCTCCAGCTCCTCGAAAGGAAGCGAGCGCAAGAGAAGATTACGCGGAAGGGCCGTCTCCGCAGGCATCGCAAGCCCCGTTTCCCGCTCCTCAGTCCACATGCCGACCCTCAAATGACTACCCCGCCTAGATAATCTCGGATCGGCGCGGTTCAAGCGGGCCTCGCTGACGCGGGCGCGTCGTCTCGGAGGATTTTCCGTTGGACGCCCGGCCCGCGTGCAGCTAGAGCGGCGGGAATTTCCTGGGCGTGTGCTCGCCTTTGACGTCGAGGCGTACGGGCCTCGCCACCTGCTCGCTGGCGAGGTCGATGCTGATCTCGCCACGCTCGCTGACATCGGCTTTGTAGACCAGGCCGAAGATGCTCGCCGCCGTACGCAGCCACTTGGCGCGGGCGTCCAGCGACCAGGTGCTGT
>CAZHCN010000112.1:0-7686 GCA_964530895.1 uncultured Methyloceanibacter sp.
TGACCAAGAAGAATCCGCGCAATCAGACCGAAAAGCTCGTCTTCAAGAAGTACGATCCGGTCGTGCGCAAGCACGTCGAGTTCAAGGAAGCCAAGATCAAGTAGCGCCAGGCCGGCGGGCTCTTCGCCGGCAAGCTCGATCGTCCGCCTACTCCACGCGCTAAAGACGCCGCCCCCTGGCTTTGAGGGCGCGCGAGCACAATCGAAGACATCGCAAGAAGAGTTGGGCCGCCTGAATAAGGTGGCCGGCCGAAACGCGGCGCTAACGAGGAGGCCACTCAACCGCGCTCCGGCCGGCCGAACCCCACGGACCCAGGAGATGCGGCGGACCTGAGCATTCCGTAGGGTTATTCTGGTCAGGGAAGGGAAAAATCAGGAGGCGCGCCGCTACCTCGCGCTGGCCCCCTCACTCATTTTTCGCCTCCCACGCCAATACGTCGGAACCAACTCAAACCATAAAAACAACCGACGGAGGAACGAAATCAATCAGTCTATTTAGATTAATACGACAAAACATTAGGCATTGTAAAGTGTTAAGCATAGGGCCTCAGTTACGAGATAAAGAAGCAAACTAAGGCCGTTAGCCAGCCCGAGGACCTCGCCGGGCCAGATCGGACGGGTGATTCGCGTAGTCACAACCCTAAGGGCGTAGCAGCGAGATCTGAGGCCGGCCGGTCAGGCCGCGTCGGCGACGACCCGGTTGCGTCCGTCGCGTTTGGCGCAATAGAGCGCCTGGTCCGCCCTTTTCAGAATGAGTTCGGGCGTATCGTCGGGAAATTCGAGGGCAGCCACGCCGACGCTTGCTGTGACATCGAGGCCGCCGACCCGCTCTCCGGCAAAGAACGGTGCGGTGGCAATGCACTGCCTCAGCCGCTCCCCCACCAGATAAGCCTTGCCGAGATCCGTATCCGGCATCACCACCACGAACTCCTCGCCGCCGAGGCGGCATGCGAGATCAATGCCGCGGATGTTGCGTCTGAGCCGCATGGCGAACTCGCGCAGCACGGAGTCGCCCGCATCGTGGCCGTGACTGTCGTTGATCATCTTGAAGTGGTCGATATCGAGCACCAGCACCGACAGGGGCTTGCCCCGTTGCGCGGCCTCCTCGAACAGCGTCTTCAAATGGCTGGTCATGTAGCGGCGATTATGCAGTGCCGTGAGAGGATCGAGGATCGCCATCTCGACGGTCTCTTCGAGCCGCGTTCGCAAATGGTCCGTATAGCGCTTGCGCTTGACCTGCGTGCGCACCCGCGCCAAGAGCTCGTTCGCGTCGACCGGGCGCACGATATAGTCGTTCACGCCCATATCGAGGCCTCTGAGCAGGCGGCCTTCCTCACCAGGCTCGACGACGATCATGATGGGCAGATGCCGTGTGCGGTCGAGCGACCGCACTTGCGAGCAAAGCCGCAAGCCGTCGGCATTCTCCAGGCTGAGGCTTACGATCATGAGATCGAAATTACCGTCGGGCACATCCAGCAGGGCCCGCGCCGGGTCCGATTCCCGCTCCACATGCTGCTCCTCGTCGAGCGCTCGCGTGATGCGCTCGGCGGCGCGCTCGCGATCCTCGACCAGCAGGATGCGACCGTGGCGCCCGGCCTCCTCGAGCCGCGCGCCCATGGCGGCGGCGAAGCCCATCTGCTGCTCGGTCGTGGCGCGCATCAGCATCTCGTCGGTCAGCAGCTTGAGCCGCGCCAAGTTCCTCACCCGGGTGATGAGTGCAAGATCGTCGACCGGTTTGGTCAGGAAATCGTCGGCGCCGGCCTCAAGCCCCCTCACCCGGTCCGCCGGCTGATCGAGCGCCGTCACCATGATGACCGGAATATGCTGCGTGTGCGGTTCCGCCTTCAATCTGCGGCATACCTCGAAGCCGTCCATGCCGGGCATCATCACGTCGAGCAGGACGACGTCCGTTCCCTCGCGCGTGCAGATCTGGAGTGCCTCCGGACCGCTGCGCGCCGCACGTACCTCGAAATACTCCGCGGAGAGCCGCGCTTCCAGCAATTTGAGATTGGGCTCGACGTCGTCGACCACGAGAACGCGCGCAGTCATATCCCCTACCGAGCCTCGCCGATGAACTGTCTAACCGTGTCGAGGAACATCGATACGGAGATCGGCTTCGAGATATAGGCCTCGCAACCACCCTCGCGAATCCGTTCCTCGTCGCCTTTCATGGCGAATGCCGTGACGGCGACGACCGGGATCTCACGCAGGAGATCGTCCTCCTTCAGCCACTTCGTCACTTCGAGGCCGGACACCTCAGGCAGCTGGATGTCCATCAGGATGAGATCGGGGTGGTGCTCGCGCGCGAGCTCGAGCGCCTCCATGCCGTTGCGCGTCTGGAGCGTCCGGTAGCCGTGGGCGTCAAGAAGGTCGTGGAAGAGCTTCATGTTCAGCTCGTTGTCCTCGACGATCAGCACAGTCTTGGTCATTGGCATCGGCCCCGGCGATTCGGTCCGTCCATGATCGATGATCCGGTCGAAATGTTCCATGGCAGTCGGCGCCGACCTGACCCTCCAGAACAATGCAGTTCCTCCCCCGTGTTGGGGGCGAGTGTCACTGCAAACCTGTAACCAAACCCTTTAGAGCAGCGGCACAACGGGGCAGAAAACCGGCATTTTTGCCCGGCCTAAGGCGCGGAACACACGCGATACGGGCGGGATCGGCAAAGGCGCTCGGAGCCGCCACGCGGGCTATTTGCACTCTTGGGGCTTGAGATATTCCAAAGAGGTGAGCTTGCCTTGGATCGAGAAGTCGCCGTAGTCGATCAGGAGATTGCGGCTGACGCCGTTCTCATAGAGGCGGAAATCGATCTGGTAGCTCGGCGTCAGGTCGCCATGCTTCGGCTCGAAATAACCTATGGACACCGGCCACGAGGGAAGATCGCCGAGTTTCTTCTCCTTGGCCGCGGGCTCGAGCGTCGCATCGTCACTGTGCGGCTTGACCAGCTTGCCGATGAAAGAGGTGGTGTCATACACCTTCCGCCCTTTCTCCGACCCGTCATAGATCCTCGCCTGGAACAGGTGCTGTCCGGCGACCGCTTTGTCGATCAGCGCGATGCTGTGCTGCGTGGGAAACAAGATCGGGCCCGGCAGATCGAGCTCGGCGTGTGCGGGCTGACTCAAATTGACCTTGACCGTCTCGCTGGGAGCCGCGCGCGTCGCCCGCCCCATGGTGACGTCGCCGAGCTTGTCGTTCAGATATTGCGCCGACTGGAACCGGAACTTCTTGCCGTCCCCCTGCTCCCAGGTCGACGACCTGAGATCGGTCAGATTGCTCTGCCCCTGAGAGTCGGTCATCTCGGTGACCATGCGCATGTTGAGCGAGTAGCCGTCGCATGGCGAGCCGGTGAACTCGAACACCATGCGCCCGTCGATCCCGGTGATGCCGGACGCGGACCGGGCCTCGTCGAGGGTCATCTCGTAGATGGCACGATGGGGGACGAGCTTGGTCGCAGCCAACGCCCAAGCATGCTGGGGAACGGCGCAGGCAATGCCGAGAACCGCCATAAGCGGCCATGCCCGAAGTCCAATTCTCATGCCTTGCCTCGCTTGTCCGCGCCCTGCCTCACCGGCAGGACGAAGATTTTTGACACCAACCGCGACGCCCCACAAGAGGTCCGTTGATGGTGAAATCCTCTAGGAGCGCTTGCAGGATGTCCGGATTTGCTCAATGTTCGAAGGAACTTCGCGGGCGGAGGTAGCATGGCAGGCACCATCGAAGCCAGGTTGAAAGCACTCGATATTATCCTTCCCGAGGCCAAAGCCGCCATTGGCACCTACGTGCCCTTCGTCCATCTCGGCGGGCAGCTCATCATCTCGGGACAATTGCCCCTAAAGGATGGCGCCATTGCGGTCGCGGGCACGCTCGGCGACGGCGTCGACATCCCCGACGGCCAGGCGGGCGCGCGGCTCTGCGCCCTGAATATCCTCGCCCAGGCGAAAGCCGCCCTCGGCGACCTCGATCGCATCGTGCAGCTCCTGCGCCTCAACGGCTTCGTCGCCGCCGCGCCCGGCTTCGCCGACCATCCCAAGGTCATCAATGGCGCCTCGGACCTGATGGTGGAAATCCTCGGCGACAGGGGGCGTCATACCCGTATCGCGGTGGGCTGTGCGAGCCTGCCGCTGAACGCCGCCGTCGAGATCGATGCCGTCTTTGCCATAGACTAGTCCACGAACAGCGGACCGGTGACATGGCCGAACTCTACTGGCTGAAACGGCCGATCGCCCATCGCGGCCTGCACGACGCCGCGCGTGGCTTCATCGAGAACAGCGCCTCCGCGGTCGCCGCCGCGTTGGGCAAGGGCTACGCCATCGAGGTGGATCTGCGATGCGCCGCAGGTCACATGCCGGTCGTATTCCACGATGCCAATCTCGACCGGCTCACGGACGAGACGGGCCCGGTCGCCGCGCGCGACGTCGAGGCCTTGCGCGCGATACGCCTGAAGGGCTCAAGCGATCACATCCTTTCGTTGCCGGACCTCCTCGAACGCATCGGCGGCTACGTGCCGCTCGTGCTTGAGGTGAAGAGCACCTGGAGGGGCGACGGCAAGTTCGAGGCGAACATCGTCGAAGCGCTCAAGCCCTATCCGGGACCGGTCGCGGTGATGTCGTTCGATCCCCAAGCGGTGGCCGCCTTCCGCGCGCTGGCCCCGAACCTTCCCCGGGGTCTCATCGCCGACCGCTTCAGCGAAAAGCATTGGCCGAACCTCACGCCTCTACGGCGCTTTGCCATGCGGCATCTCCTCACATCCGCCTTCGCACGGCCCCACTTCATCGCGTACGATATCGCTGCGCTGCCGGCGCTTGCGCCACTGATCGCGAAGGTCCTGTTCGGGTTGCCGCTCCTGACGTGGACCGTGCGGACCAAAGACGATCGCGCACGCGCGCTTCGCTATGCCGATGCCATGATCTTCGAAGGGATCGAGCCCTAGCCATGGGCGATGTCGAAAGAGCTCCAACGGACCGCGACGAGCCGCGGGCCGAACCGCACGTCGTGGTGCGCCTGGCGCGGCGCATTGCCGACGTCGCGGCGGAGGATTGGGATGCCTGTGCCGCAGGCGGCGCGGAGTTCCAAGCGACGTCAGTCCGGCCGCCTAACCCATTCGTCTCCCACGCATTTCTGAGAGGGCTCGAAGAGAGCGGCTCGGCTGCGAAAGAGACCGGTTGGCTCCCTCAGCATCTCCTCTACGAGGACGGGGACGGCCGCCTGCTCGCCTGCATGCCCTGCTATCTGAAGGCCCATTCCCAAGGCGAGTATGTCTTCGATCACGGCTGGGCCGAGGCCTATATGCGGGCCGGCGGCCGCTACTATCCGAAGCTCCAGGCCTCGGTGCCCTTCACGCCCGTCGCAGGCCCCCGCCTTCTGGTGCGCGCCGGCGCGGACGCCGCCGAGCGCCAGGCGATCCTGCTCCAAGCCGGCCGCACGCTGACCGAGGAACTCGGCGTCTCCTCGCTCCACATTACCTTCATGACGCGCGAAGAGTGGGAGCTCGCCGGCGGTCTCGGCTACCTCCAGCGCACCGACCAGCAGTTCCACTGGTTGAACAACGGCTACGACACGTTCGACGACTTCCTCGCCGCGTTGTCCTCGCGCAAGCGCAAGATGATCCGAAAAGAGCGCCGGGCGGCGCTCGAGGACGGCATCGACATCGAATGGGTGACGGGCCGCGACCTCACCGAAGCCCATTGGGATGCGTTCTTTGACTTCTACATGGACACGGGCTCGCGCAAATGGGGCACGCCCTACCTCACGCGCGAGTGCTTCAGCCTGCTCGGGCAAACCATGGCCGACGAGCTCCTGCTCGTGCTCGCCAAACGGAACGGACGCTACATCGCCGGCGCGCTCAACGTCATCGGCGCCGACACGCTCTACGGCCGCTATTGGGGCGCGACCGAGGCGCAATACTTCCTGCATTTCGAGGTCTGCTACTATCAGGCCATCGACTACGCGATCGAGCATCGCTTGGCGCGCGTCGAAGCCGGCGCGCAAGGCGGCCACAAGCTCGCCCGCGGCTATCTGCCGTCCGAGACCTACAGCGCGCACTACATCGCCGACCCGGGGCTCGCCCGCGCCGTCGCCGATTATCTCGTGCGCGAGCGGCGCGCGGTCGCGCACGAAGCCGAGCTTCTCAGCGAGGAATCGCCCTACCGCCGTGATGAGGCGTGATCCAGGAGCCCCGCGCTAGCCGTCCAGCACGAACGAGATCTTGGCGTTGACCCGGTATTTCTTGATCTTGCCGCCGTCGACCTGAGCCTCGAAATTCTTGATGTAGATCGATTTGACGTTGCGCACGCTCTTATTGGCCGTGTCCACTGCGTATTGCGCGGCGTCTTCCCAGCTCTTGTCGGACTCGGCCAGGACTTCGATCACTTTCAGCATCGACATGAGGTTCTCCTTGGGTGGGGGGTTGAGAAATATTCTTTGCGTTTCCTACCGTTAGCTAGTTGAGCACCAATCTCGTGGCTTTGATAGGTGTCAATGGACCGGATGGGCCAATCGTTCCAGCACATCCTCATTATCCGGTTGACCGCGCGGCGCTAAGGAATCGAAATGATTCCGAAAAATGTGCGGGAAAGAGGAACGACCAAGATGGCGGCTTACGATCCGGACAACATCTTCGCCAAGATCCTGAAAGGCGAGATCCCCTGCCACAAGATTTACGAGGACGACGACACCCTCGCCTTTCTCGACATCATGCCGCGCACCGAAGGCCATGCCCTCGTCATCACCAAGGAGAAGGCGCCGGACCTCTACGGCATCTCACCGGAGGGCCTCGGCAAGCTCATGGCCGTGGTGCAGAAGCTCGCGCCCAAGATCAGCCAAGCGGTCGGCGCCGACGGCGTGCTCGTCCAGCAGTTCAACGGCGCGGCCGCGGGCCAGACCGTGTTCCACCTTCACGTCCACATCGTGCCGATCAAGGAAGGCGTGCCGGTGAAGCCCCATGCCGGCGACATGGCGAACCCCGACGACCTCGCCGTCACAGCTGAGAAGATCAGGAAGGTGCTTACGCCTTAGCCTTCGCCGAGGGGAACCTTCGGCACGATGCTGGGGCCGGCCTTAGAGCCGCCGCGCGGCTTGCGCGACCGCTTGGCGCGAGGCTTGGGCGCGGTGCCGCCCTCTCCCTCGTCCTCGGGATCGCGCGGCTTGATGGGCGCGTCGGCCTTGATGTACTCGAAGCCGAGCGCCTTCTCGCCGTCCTTCTCCTCCACCACCACGCGCACCGTGCCGCCATCCTTCAGCCTGCCGAACAGGATCTCCTCGGCCAGGGGCTTCTTGATGTGCTCCTGGATGACGCGGGCGAGCGGACGCGCGCCGAACTTGTCGTCGTAGCCGCGCTCGGCGAGCCAAGCATTGGCCTCCGGGGTGAGCTCGATGGTGATGTTGCGGTCCGAGAGCTGCGCCTCGAGCTGGAACACGAACTTCTCGACCACCTGCGCGATCACCGCCGGGGGCAGCGCGCCGAACGGGATGACCGCATCCAGCCGGTTGCGGAACTCCGGCGAGAACAGGCGGTTGATCGCCTCCTCGTCGTCGCCTTCGCGCTTGGACCGGTTGAAGCCGATCGCGGCCTTGGCCATGTCGGTGGCGCCCGCGTTCGTGGTCATGATCAGGATCACGTTCTGGAAGTCGACATGCTTGCCGTTGTGGTCGGTCAGCTTGCCGTGGTCCATCACCTGCAACAGGATGT
>CAZHCN010000113.1:0-7594 GCA_964530895.1 uncultured Methyloceanibacter sp.
TCATGCCGGTCACGTAGACCGGGATGTCGAGAACCATGGGACGTTTCGCTTTGGGACCGATCACCGTCTTGGTGTCGCACTTCTCCCGATAGCCCTCGATGACGAACCGGGTCAGCGTGCCCGGCAGGAAGGTGAGATCGTCCCAATGCGGAATCTTCTTGAACAGCGAGAAGCCGCGCATGCGATAGCGGCCAAGCTCCGACTTCACATGAATGTCGTTGATGACCTCGGGCGTGAAGATCTTGCTGTTGCCCAGAAGGAACCGACTCTGCTCGGCGGGCTCCACCGCGCCACTTCCATTTCGCTTCTTGTTCTTTGCCATTGACCCAGCCTCTTCCCT
The DNA here is from genome assembly GCA_964530895.1 of uncultured Methyloceanibacter sp. Taxonomy (GTDB): domain Bacteria; phylum Pseudomonadota; class Alphaproteobacteria; order Rhizobiales; family Methyloligellaceae; genus Methyloceanibacter. The sequence continues at coordinate 341 of CAZHCN010000113.1, forward strand.
CTAGAGCACGAGCTTCTTCTCGGTCGGCTCCAGATTGTCGTAGTTCCACAACTGCTTGCCGGCGACGATCTTCCGGAAGGATCCGATGCCGCCTTTCGGCATGACGTCGTACATGCGGAGCTTGCGCTCCAGCCATTCCTTGTCGAGATCGGTCAACTCGCCCCATACCGCATCGACGCCGAGGCTTTGTGGCTCGCCGGCGATGTAGATGACGCCGTCATACATGGAGTCACCGAGGTTCTTGCCGGCGTTGCCGCAGATCACCATGCGGCCGCGCTGCATCATGAAACCGGTGAAGGCGCCGGTCGAACCACCGACAATGATGTTGCCGCCCTTCATGTCGATGCCGGTGCGGGAGCCGACGTCGCCCTTGCACACAAGGTCGCCGCCGCGGATTGCCGCGCCGAACTGGGAGCCGGCGTTCTTCTCGATCAGAACGGTGCCGCTCATCATGTTCTCGGCGCATGACCAGCCGACGCGGCCGGAGATGCGCACGTTCGGCCCGTCGATCAGGCCGAGGCCGAAATAGCCGAGCGAGCCGTCGATGATGAGATTGAGCCGGTTCAGGATGCCGACGGCGAGCGAGTGCTTGGCGCCGGGGTTCTTCAGCACGATGGTGCCGTAGCCCTCTTGCATCAACTCGCGGATACGCTTGTTGACCGCCATCGCATCCATGTTGGAGGCGTCGATCTCGGCCCGCTTGTTGAAGTCGACATCGAAGGTATCCGGCAGCCCAAAGCCATGGTGCTTCTCATTGAGATCGATGTCGAAGAACTGCTGCTGCGAGCGGCCGGTGAGCTGCTCGGTATGCATGCCCATCTCATGGGACTTGAGCTCCTGCTCGGACGGGGCCGATCGCGTTAGCGCTGCCATACGCGCACCTCCTCATCGTAAGGGTCTGATGTGTCGATCTCGCGCGGGACGATGGCACGGATGGCCACCTCCTCGGAGGCGAGCGCGACGAGATCGTCGCTTTCGTAGAGAACCATGGGCTTGGCCGCCATGGTGTCCTTGGCGAGGCCAAGCTCCTTGTCGGTGGCGACGAGATAGGTGAACACGCCGTCGATCTCCTTGATCGAGGTCCGCAACGAATCCTCGAGCGACGCGCCCTGCTCCAGATTGTTGGCGGTGTAGACCGCCAGCAGCTCGGAGTCGCAGTTCGACATGAAGCGGTGGCCGAGGCGTTCCATCTCGCGGCGCATGATCCAGTAATTGGTGATCTGGCCGTTATGGACCACGGCGATGTCGTTATAGGGATAGGCCCAATAAGGATGCGCCGAGCGGATATCCACGTCGGACTCCGTCGCCATGCGGGTGTGGCCGATCGCGTGTGTTCCGCGGAAGCTTCCCAGACCATATTGGCCCGAGACGCGGGTGGCATCGCCCATGTCCTTGATCAACTCGAGTGCGCTGCCGAAGGACAGGACCTCGGCGCCTTCGATCTGCTCGATATCCGTGGCAAGCTGCTTGGTGTCGCCGGCATAGCGCAAGCGATAGCGGAAGGCGTATGGCCGGGGCTCGGCCACGTCGAGGGTCACGACCCCAAGCTCGGCAAGCCGCTTGTCGACTTGCGCCTGGCGATCCCTGATCTTGTCGCGAATCTTGTGGTCCGTCTCCAGATCCTCGGCCTCGGCGAGCTTGAGGCGCATGACGTACTCATCCGGCGTGGTCATGCCATAGACGGCGAACCCCGTCGAATCAGGCCCGCGGTGCTTCAAGCTCTGGAGCATCGCCGTCATCTCCTGGCCGACGCCGGTGGCGCCGCCCCGATGAATCACTCCGGCAATTCCGCACATTCAGTTCTCCTCCCTAACTTAATTCGCGCTGCCGCTCCGCCGCTTAAGCGCATTTTACTTTGCGCTACCGCTTCGCTGCTTGAGCGCATTTTACCTTGCGCTACCGCTTCGCTGCTTGAGCGCATTTTACGGCAGGCAGTCCAGATAGGTTTCCAAATCCCATTCGGTGACGGTGTGGTTGAAACGCTCCCACTCGTCCTGTTTGTACTGGTTGTAGAGCCGGTACATGTCGCCCGGCATGGCCGCGCGGATGACCTCGTCCTTCTTCAAGGCCTCGAGCGCGTCGCCGAGGGTCATCGGCAGCTTCCTGACCTGCTTGCCGGCCTCCATGGCCTGATAGATGTTGCGCTCTTCGGACGGCCCGGGATCGATCTGGTTCTTGAGGCCGTCATCCATGGCCTTGAGCAGAACCGTCGCCATCAGATGCGGGTTCACCATGGAATCCACCGCGCGATACTCGAAGCGGCCGGGCGCGGAGACGCGCAAACCCGTGGTGCGGTTCTGAAAGCCCCAATCGGCGAAGACCGGCGCCCAGAAGCCCGTGTCCCACAGACGGCGGTAGGAGTTCACCGTCGAGCAGCCGACCGCGGTCAGCGCGCCCAGATGATTGACGATGCCGCCAATGGCGTGCAGCCCGATCTTGCCGGGAAGCTGCAGGTCGTCAGTCTCCGGCATGAAGGTGTTGTCGCCACCGCGGCGATACATATAATTCTGCGCCATGCCGGGCAGCTTGTCGGGATCATTGCCGAGATGCTTGAGCTGGTCCTCACCGCCACGCCACAGCGAGATGTTGTGGTGGCAGCCATTCGCCGAGACGCCCATGAAAGGCTTGCACATGAAGCAGGCGATGATGCCGAACTCGCGGGCCACTTGCGCGCAAATCTGGCGATATGTTGAGAGCCGGTCCGCGGTCCGCAGCGCATCGTCATAGGTGAAGTTGAGCTCGAGCTGACCGGGCGAATCCTCGTGATCGCCCTGAATCATGTCGAGGCCCATCGCGCGGCAGTAATCGATGACCCGGAGATAGACCGGGCGCAGGCTCTCGAACTGGTCGATGTGATAGCAATAGGGATTGGAGTAGCCGCCGGCCGGCTTCCCGTTCTCATCCTTCTTGAACCACATCATCTCGGGCTCGGTACCGTGCCGAAGCTCGAGCCCGTGGTCCTTTTTGAATTGGTCGTGGATGCGCCGGAGATTGCCGCGGGCGTCTGCCGTCAGGAACGCGCCAGGATCCTGGCGCTCCTCGCGATTGCGGAACAGCGTGCACCATAGCCGTGCGACCCGCTTGTCCCACGGGAGCTGCATGAAGGTTTCCGGCTCGGGGATACCGACCAGCTCCATCGCCTCCGGGCCGTAGCCGAGATAGTCGCCATGCCGGTCGAGGAAGAGATTGACGGTGGCGCCATAGACGAGCTGGAAGCCCTTCTCGGCAATGCTTTCCCAATGGTCGGCCGGGATGCCCTTGCCCATGATGCGGCCGGTGACCGACACGAACTGCAGATAGAGATAGTCGACGCCGAGCTCGTCGATCTTGCGGCGAACCTCTTTGACCAGCTCTTGGCGTTGCGGGTCGTCGACGAAGCGCTCAATATCCGTCTGTCGCCCCTTGGATGCAGCGTCGTTCATGTCACACCTCTACCGTCAGCTCCACGGAAATGGACTGTGGGAGGTCGGATGCAACTCGCCCTTGGCGAAGCGGCCGAAGCGGAACGGCTCCAACAGCCTGCTCCTCTCTCCCATCAACTCTTGTGCCACGAGCTTACCCACGCCGATCATCTTATAGCCGTGATTGGAGTCGGCGATGACGTAGACGTTCTCGCGGAAGGTATCGAACACCGGGAAATTGTCCGGCGTGAAGCAGCCTAGCCCGCCGGACTTCTCTTTGTGCTTATAGAGTCCGATCTTGCCCTCGAACCGCTTCTGGCAGTGGGCCAGCATCGAGCACCACATATGGATGAAGTCATCGCCGACGATGAAGTCTGGCGAATCCGGGCCGTACGGATCGAGCGCGACATCGTAGGGGTCTTGCTCCACCTTGTAGGGCGAGGCCCCGCCCTGGATGCCGCCGAAATTGAAGTCGGGCTTGTAGTAGAGGCCCCACAGCTTGTCGGTGATGAGCGAGCCGTCGACGTCTGAATAAAGCGGCGCGTCGGTGTCCACGTGAATGACCGGCGGCATTTTGCCGTCATTCGTCTTGTGCATGTTGGGATCGACACCGAGCGTGCCTTCCTCGAGGCACCAGAATTTCCACATCGGCACGTTCTCGTGCACGTCGCCGTTCAAGTCCTTGATGTTGATCGCCCTCGGCAGATCGAGCATGTCCCAGATCTTGATGACCCAGGGGCCGACTCCGACCACCACGACCTCGCAAGAAATGAGACCCTGATTGGTGTGGATTCCGGTGACCGCGCCTGAGTTCGAGCCATATTCGAAGCCCTTCACCTCGACGCCGCTCAGAATGCGCACGCCTTCGGCTTCCGCCTTATTGGCGAGACCGTAAAGCGAGGCGGTGTTGTTGGCGTAGCCGCCCCGCTTCTCGTGCAGGACGGAGGTGATTCCCTTGGCCTGCCAGTCGTCGAACAGGCCGAGCATATATTTCTGGCAGTCGGCGGCACCCTCGATGAAGGTCGACTCGTAGCCGATCGCCTTCTGCTGCTCGTAGATCGTGCCGACTTGCTCGTGCATCACCTCGGGGCTGATCTGCATGTAGCCGACCGGATGATAGCTGTATGCCTTGGGATCGCTCTCCCACACCTCGACGGAGTGGGCCATCAGCTCGCGCATGGCCGGCTGATAATAATTGTTGCGCACCACACCGCAGGCAATGCCCGAGGCGCCGCCCCCGATCGACGTCTTATCTATGACGAGGATGTCCTCGCCCGAGCCGCGACCCGTCGCCTTCAGCATCTGCGCCAGGTGATAGGCCGTGCTCAGCCCGTGAATCCCGGCCCCGATGATCGCGTATTTGGTGGCTTTGGTGGCGTGGACGGTCAAGCGGGACCCCCTTCCCTAGAATTGGGCCCAAATTGGTTCTTTTTGGTGAACCGCGCTAACAGACCTAAGGACACTGCGATACCCAACGCCATGTCATCCAACCCGCAACCATTACTGCACGACACGGGGCCGATTGCAAACCAATTTGTTGTTTACGAGCCCAAAGTGGTCCGTTACAGTCATGATGCGGGAAAGGGAGACGATGTCCGTGAACCATCAGCCTTTGCGAACAACCGATGCCGTTCTGGCGGGACTTGCCAAACCGACGTCGGGCGTCGGCGCCATCACGGCCTATCTGAAGCGCGCCATCGAGACCGGGGCTTACAGCGAAGGCGACAAGCTGCCGACCGAGCGTCAATTGGCAGAGACGTTCAAAGCCGCGCGTTCAACAGTGCGCCGCGCGCTCGACAAGCTCGAGAAAGAAGGATTGGTGTCGCGCCGTCTCGGCAGCGGCACGTTCGTCGGCCGCACGTCCATCTCCAGTGGCGGAAGGCGCGCCGCCGATCTTGTCGACGAACTCAGTCCATTGCAGCTCATTGAGGCGCGCCTTGCGGTCGAGCCGTTCACAACGCGGCTCGCCGTGCTGCACGCCACAAGGCGCACACTTGATGAAATAGAGACCGTGCTGGCGCAGGCCGAAGCGTGCGTCAACGACAAGGACTCGTTCTCCAAGTGGGACGGCGAGTTCCATCTCCTACTCGCCCGAGCCTCGGGCAACCCGCTCCTGCTCAACGTCTACCGCCAGATCAACCATGTGCGGCTCCATGCGCAGTGGGACGCGATGAAGGAGAAGATCCTGACACCCGACGTGATCAGGGAGTACAACCGTCAGCATCGCGGCATCTTCAACGCGCTGCATGTGCGCGATGCGCAACTCGCCCAATCGCTGATCAGCGATCATCTGGAGAAGGCGCGCGACGATCTCGTCAAGGCGAACAGCCCGTAAGTCTGCCTTTGAGTGCAGCCGACGCACACGTGCCCGTCGCGAATAGTGTCCTAAGACAATCTGCTCTTGAATTCCGGCACCAGCTCATCCGGCGGCACGTAGTACGGATTCTCTTGCACGAGCCCGTCAGCCAGCAGATATGGGTGCGCGCGCGCCACGTCCCCCAACACGGAGGCGGGAAAGCGCCTGACGTCGTACGCGCATACCGATGCATCGTGGTAGAGCGGCAGGATGTAGTTCAAGCGGCTTTCATAAAGGAGAAACTGCTCGGTGCCGGGCGCAGCCGCAAGCGTCCATTCCATATTGCCCCAGCCCCGCGTCCGCGCGAAGCCCCGCTGGAGTCCCGTGTTGATCGTGTCCTGCACGAAGCTGAGCATCTCATCGGCGTCGAACCGGCCGTTGCGCAGATAGACGTCTTCCCAGTCCTCGAACTGCAGCTGGCCGTTCATCTCCGCCGCATCCACATCGACACCGGCGCGGCGCAGCCGATCGATCCATTCCGCGCGGAGGTCCTCATTGCCGACCGATATCACGCGGTCGCCGGCCGCTAGGCCCTCCTCGAAGAACGGCAGGAGCAACTCGCTTTGCTCCTCGGCGCCGTCATAGAAAGCGCACACGTGGCACGGGCACGTCAGGGTCGAGCCCGCGAGGTTGATTGTGCCGGTCGTGGCTAGTCCGCTGCGCCGTCGCATGACCGCCTCTCTGTCCAACAGCGGGCGAGGCCGGTGGACACAAGGATACTATCAACTCACGCCCGTTTCTCACGGCATTTCTCAGAAAATCTCACGGCATTTCTCAGCAAATAAGCTCGCTCTCAAAAACCTTCTTTGCTGCTTGGAGACACCGAAAGTGCTCCGCGGTCCCTACCTGCTCGCGACCGTCATTCTCTGGCGGTTGCCTGATCCGTCTGATAAATTGTAATCTTTGAAATTCACAACCTTGGGGAGGCTAGCGTATGGCGGACACACTTCCAGAGGCGAAAGCGCAATGGGTTGGTACCTGGAAGAACCGCAAGGGCTCCGTCTTGCGCATTGTTGATATCGTAAGTACCCAGACAGGTTCCGCCGACAATACGGAGCATTATCTCGTCAGTGGGACCTACCAGACCGCAAAGGGAGCAGTTCCATCGAAGATCATGTTTCCAGTGTCTGGATTTGTAACACGCGACCAAATCGTCTTTAGCGTCAGTTTTCGATTTCCGACGGCATCTCCGCCGGTCTCGTCGATGACGTCTTGGACTGGCCAAATCCTCCCGGACGACGCTGACCCATCAAAGGAGGTGCTCAAGACGCTTTGGAACCTCACTCGCGACATAGAAGAAGGCAAGCCCGAAGAGGAGCGCGGTTGGGCATTGGCAATTGCCGGCGCTGATACGTTCGAGCGAATTAACAAGACGCCATAGGTCTTGGGCGTTTCCGAAGCCCTTAGCCCAGCAAAGAGAGTTCTCTTTGCTGATGGACAAGTGGCGCGCCCGAAGAGATTCGAACTCCTGACCCCCAGATTCGTAGTCTGGTGCTC
>CAZHCN010000114.1:0-7576 GCA_964530895.1 uncultured Methyloceanibacter sp.
AGGGGGGGCGAAGTGAGGTAGCGATGCACAAGCCCGCCGCGGCCGCAGAGCCGCAGATCAAAAGTTACGACCCGGTGTGGAGCCAGGTCCGGCGCGAGGCCGAGGAGATCAGCGCGAACGAGCCTGCTCTCGGCGGCTTTATCTATGCGTCGGTGCTCAGTCATTCGCGTCTCGAGGATGCGATCTGCCATCGTCTGGCGCGCCGGATGCAGCACGCGGCACTGGATGCCGGCCTGGTGCACAAGACCTTCCATGAGGTGCTGGAGACGGATCCTTCGCTCGGCGAGGCGTTCCGCGCCGACCTCATGGCCTGGGCGCAGCGCGATCCGGCCTGCGATCGGCTGATCGAGCCGCTGCTCTATTTCAAAGGTTTCCATGCGCTCGAGACCTATCGCATCGGCCACCGGCTGTGGAACGCGGGCCGCAAGGATTTCGCGCTCTACCTGCAGAGCCTCGTGTCGCGATTTCTCCAGGTCGATATCCACCCGGCGGCGCGGATCGGCAGAGGCATCATGATCGATCACGCCACCGGCATCGTCATCGGTGAGACGGCGGTGGTGGGGGACAATTGCTCGCTCTTGCACAATGTTACGCTCGGTGGCTCGGGCCGCGTGCAGGGCGACCGGCATCCCAAGATCGGCCGCGGCGTGATGATCGGCGCCGGCGCCAAGATTCTCGGCAACATCAAGGTTGGCGATTGCGCGCGTATCGCGGCCGGCAGCGTGGTGCTCAAGGACGTGCCGCCGCGGCGCACGGTGGCCGGCGTGCCGGCCCGAGAGATCGGCGACAATACGTGCGATGAACCGGCGCTGACCATGGACCAGTTCTTCTCAGGCGACGAAGCAAGCCGCCGCTAGGGCTGGCAGCAGCTCAAGGGGTATAGCGGTGAAAAGAGACGAGATCCTCAAGCTCGAAAACTATTTGCAGAAGACGTTCCGTCTGCCGGCCATCCAGGTCCGGCAGCGGCCGCAAAAGGACGACTCGGCCGAGGTCTATATCGGCGAGGAGTTCATCGGCGTGCTGTTCCGCGACGATGACGACGAGGACGAGACCGCCTATCAGTTCCAGATGGCGATCCTCGATTTCGACCTGCAATAGGGGCCTGTGCCGCCGCGGCACGAGCGTTAACCAGTCCTTAAGAATTCACTGCGAGGGCCCCGGGGCCTCTCGCTAGAGTGCTTTTTGCGAAAAGCAACGGCGAGGGGCACCCATGCAATCCGTTGTCGTCTACGCCTATGTCATCGCCTGCGGGTTCGTCCTGGCCGGCGTGCTGGCAAGTTTCGTCCAGCTCGTCTCCGGTCAGCCGATGCGCTTCGGGGTCGAGCCGGACTCGATCCTGACGTCTCTCGGGGGCGTTTTCTTGCGGGTCTTTGCCGGGCCGGCGATCCTCATGCGCAATGCCTGGCGGGGCATGCGGATCGAGGCGCGGCCGAAGGTCTGGTTCGGCCTGTCGGCGGCGATCGCCGCCCTGTGGAGCCTGTTTATCGGCGCCTTGCTGATCGACCTGGTTCTTACGCTCTAAGGTCAACCCCTTGAAAAAAAGGAGCCGATCTCTTTCGAGACCGGCTCTAGGAAAAGGCCCGGTTGGGTCGGGGATGGGTGGGGGATGATCACCGGGCCTTAAACTCGTCCACGTGGGACAGGGGCGAATGCTCCTTAATGGCGGTTCGAAGCCGACACCGCAGGCTGCGGCGTCAGGGTCGGCGGCAGCAGGGAGATCCACACCAGCGGATTGCGGGCCGACTGCTGCTTCACGTAGGTGTAGGGCGTATCGGCCCAAGCGCGGATGTCGCGCTGCTTGTTGTCGAGGACGAGGTCGCCGCGGTCGGTGCGGACCGTCAGGACGGCGTGGCCCTCGTTGTTCTCGTCGCGGACGACGGTGATGAGAAGCGCGCTCTCGGGCCAGCCGCGCTGGATCAGGTCGCGGCGCTTGAGCAGGACATAGTCCTCGCAGTCGCCCTTGTTGACCGGATAGGTCCAGACCTCGACCTTGCCGTAGAGCTCCATGTCGGTGACAGGCGCGATGGCCTCGTTGACGCTCCGGTTGACCTTATCGAGCTCGCGGAACTTGGCCGCCGTGAGCTGAATGCGATCGGCGAACCGGCCGGACGGACGGCAGTCCGCCTGATGCTCCCGGCAGAAGGTCACGTAGCCGATGGGCGGCAAGGTGTCGCCGAAGGACTGCATGTACGCCACCTTGTGCGGCTCAAGCTGAGGCTTGAGGCTGATTGCATGATTATTGGTGGCGTCTGCGGGCAACGACGAGATAAACATCAAAAACGCAGACCCTAGAATGAACTGTTTCATTGCACCCCCCGTTTTGTTGAGGAGCACTATCTCAGAGATATTTTGAGATCCCGATAAAAGAAGCTCGTGGTTTGAAGTAGTATTGGTAGTGGTTTTTTAGTGAGACCTACTCAAACCTGAATGTTCTCGGATTAGCTAAAATTTTAGAGATATTAGAACAAAGCGTGTCTCACCGCGGATTTCTGCGGTTTCGTGCAGGCACGTCCAGCGGGGGAGGGCCGGCGGCGCAAGAATTGGGAAAGGTTATCCCGCCGGCGACTGAAAGAATTGAGAAGGTATGTTTAGCCCGGATTCAGCCTAGCCGAAGGTGCGGGCGAGGCTGTCGGGATCTTGAAGCTCGGCAAACTGAATTGCCACGCCTTCGTCGTGGTGACGCACCACGACGCCGCGCAGGCGGCCTAGAACCACGACGGAATCCACCGGCGGCTTGACCATTGTGGCGATCGAGGCGCCGCTCAGGGAGACGTCGATCACGCGGCAGTCATGGACGTCGCCGTTCGGCAGGATGAGCTTCTGCGAAGCAATGCGCGGCGCGAAGCGCTCGTGCTGGCGTCCGTCGGACCCCAACAGGTCGCGGTTGATGTACCAGGTGAGTAGATTGGCGATGCGTTCGCGTTTCTGGGCGCTCGCCTTGATCTCGACCGCAAGACCGCCGTCGAAAATGCGGGCCACGGTGCCTTCCAGGCGCCCCAGATTCTCGACATAGGCCACGATGCGCGAGCCCACCGCGCAGGAGTTGTTTGGTGCCAGCAGGGACATGCCGCCTGCCGACATGTTCACGATCTCGCAAGGATATTCCCGCTTGTCCTCGCTCATGAAGCGGCCGTGAAAGCTCACGTCCACGCGGCGATACCGCCGCCGGTCGGGCACCAGCTTCGGGAACGGGCGATCGTTCCGGCGCTCACCGCGAAGTCTCGCGGTCTGGGCTGGTCCGGAATGCTCCATGCTTGCGAGACTCATTCTGTGGCCTGAGCTTGCTGCACTTATGAGGATATGAAATTCGCAAGCTCTGTTTACGCTTTACTTGGGCAGGCATTAAGGAACGGCTAAGCTTGCGCGCAAAAGTGGGGACTTTCCCGTCAAAGAAGCCTGCTTGTGGCCCTTAAGAGAGCCCGCCGTCCACGACGCGGAAGCGCCGACGGGCGAGAGCGGCCGTCTCGGCGCTCTCGTTGGTCATGAAGGCAGGGACCCCGTCGGGCCAGTGGAGGTGAAGCTCGCGCACCTCGAAGGTCGCCAAAGGCTCGCTGCCGAGCCAGAACGGCGGCTCGATCGCGGTCATCGCTCCGAGGAGCCGGTTGATCGTCTGGCCCGTGTGGATCAGCGGCATCAAGGTGAACTCAAAACGCGCGTGGCGCTGCGTCTCGGTATAGGCATCGAACACGCCGTGTCCAACGGCGCCGTCCTGCAGCACGTTGCGGACGAGCGAGGCGAGGGCGTCTCGATCGGCGATCGACCACAAGCTCAGGAAGTCGACGCCGCGAAGCTCGCGGCCGAAATGCTGGCAAATGCGCGTGCCGGCCAAGCGGAAGCGGAAGGCACGGAGACCGGTGCACTCGGCGATGAAGGTCTCGCGCAGAAGGCCCGCAATTTTCGCCGGCTCGATCTCGAACCGGCGCGGCGCAATACGCCCATTGCGTATGCCGTCCCAATACGCGTAAAGCTGCCTACTCGTTGGCTGCTGCATAACCCACCCGACGCAAAACGCTACACGTTACTCACGAGCCCGCACATCCTCGGGCCAAACCAGGGTAAATCCCGCTCTGGCACGGCCGAGCGGGCATGCTCACGGTTTATTAAGCAGGGAGTGTGCCAGGGGGCCGGGTGCGCGGGGTCTTCTTGGAGGTCTGATGGCCGTTAAGGTTGTCAGCGCTCAGATGAGATGAACGCCACTTCCAGTAGGCCAAGGCATTTCGGGTAGATCCACGCATGGCTGCAAGAGAACCTATCCTCAATGTGCCGGCCGCCGTCGTGGCGGCCGCAGGCCTCATGATTGCCGTGCAGGTCTTCAGGGGGCTGTTGCCGGACGAGATGGACCTCACCGTACTCCTGACGCTGGCCTTCATTCCGGCTCGCTACAGCGGCGCGGCGGCTGAACTCCCAGGGGGTTACGTCACCGCTGTCACCTCGTTTGTGACCTACATGATTGTGCATGGCGGCTGGGTGCATCTCTTGGTGAACCTCTTGTGGATGCTTGCCTTCGGCAGCGCCGTGGCCCGGCGGATCGGCGCGCGCGGGTTCTTCGCATTCTCGATTTTGTGCGGCATTGCGGGGGCACTCACCCATCTTGTTCTGCATTGGGGCGCGATGGCCCCGGTTGTGGGGGCCTCGGCGGCCATTTCCGGACAGATGGCCGGGGCCTTACGGTTCATCTTCTTCGCCGGGCGGCGCCCGGGAGAGCGGACCCCAGACTTCGTCGCCGCGCCGCTCGCAAGCCTCGGCGCCACCTTGCGGGATCCCCGGATTCTTGGATTTCTCGTGTTTTGGGTGGTGCTGAACGCCTATTTCGGGCTGTCCTCGGTCTCATTTGCAGGGTCGGGGGGTGGCAGTATCGCTTGGGAGGCCCATATCGGCGGATTTCTTTGCGGCCTCCTCATTTTCGGTTTTTTTGACAAGACGAGCGCCGCCGACAACGCCTGGCGCGTTTCCTAAGCACCGGAGACGCACGGTTGTTTCCGAGTTCTCTTGCGCGCCGTTTCGCTCCGGGACAGAATGTCGCAGCAAAACGGGACTCAAGTTCCCGGGCTGGAGGAAACCTAATGAATGTCGCTGCAATCCTGAAGTTGAAGGGAAGGGAGGTCTTCACCGCCCCCCCGGATGCGTCCTTGCTTGAAATCGCCCGGCTACTGGGAATCCACCGAATTGGGTGCATCGTGATCGCCGACGACGATGGCAAGGTTGTTGGCATTGTCTCGGAGCGGGACATCGTCCGCGAGATCGCCAGGGCTGGCGCCTCGGTGCTCACAGAGCCGGTGGAGGCCTGCATGACGAAGGCGGTCGTGAGTTGCCGGGAGTCCGACACGACGGACCGGTTAATGGGCGAGATGACCGCGCACCGGTTCCGCCACATGCCCGTGGTGGAGCGGGGGCGTCTTGCCGGATTGGTGTCGATTGGCGACGTGGTGCGGATGCGTATTGCCGAAGCGGAGTTGGAAGCCGCGGCCATGCGCGAATACATCACCACGGGCTGATCGAGACGGCCTTCCCGCTACGAGGACAGTCGCTGTTCAAGCGGCGAGCGCCCGCACGGCCATTCGGATTTCGTCGAGCTGGGCCTCGGCCGCCTTGGCGCCGAGCACGATGCATTCGTTCGCCCGATGAAAGTCGAACAAGCCGATATGGCCGGTCCGCGGGCCGATGGTGATGTCGGGCGGATCGCCGGCAAGGCGCGAACGCGCGATGCGGTCCTGGGTGATGTTGATGGCGTCCATCATCACCGCCGACATGCCTGGCGCCCCGTCGCTTCGCCCGAAAATCTGCCGGTGCAAGAGATGGACGGCGGCGCGGCCGTTCCCCTTGAGAAGCGCGGAGTCGTCTGAGCGCAAGGGCTCGGCGAGGGCCTCTTGGTTGGGAATGACGGCACCCTTGCTGAACAGGTCGCAGCTCAGATTGACGGCGATGACGATGCGGGCTCCGAGCGCGCGGCAAACGGAGACGGGAATCGGATTTACGAGTGCGCCGTCGATCAGCCAGCGGCCATTGATCTGGACGGGGCGGAAGATGCCCGGCAGCGCGAACGAGGCCTTCAGAGCGGTCACGAGGTCGCCCTTGTTGAGCCACACCTCATGCCCGGTGCCGAGCTCGGTGGCGACGGCGGTAAACTTCCGATCCAGCTCTTCGATGGAGCAGCCTCTGAGATGGTGCTCCAAGCGGCCGCCAAGGCGCTGCCCGGTGATGAGGCCGGAGCCGGTAAAGTTGAAGTCGAGAAAGCCGAAAACACGGCGCCGGGTGAGCGTCGAGGCGAAGTCCTCGAGTGCATCGAGCTTGCCGGTGACGTAGCAGGCGCCGGCCACGGCGCCGATGGAGGTGCCGGCGACAATGTCGGGCTCGAGGCCCGCCGCGATCAGGCTGCGCAGGACGCCGATATGCGCCCAGCCTCGCGCCGCGCCGCCACCAAGTGCCAAGCCGATCGTCGGTCTTGCCATTCCTTACGCCTCACGCCGGACGATGTCCGATCAACGCAGGCGGTTGTCCTTGGTGTACTCGGGCGGGGCCGCTTGCGAGCCGTTAATTGATTATACTCGTACTATGAACTCTTTAAGGTTCCCTTTGCGACAGCATCGTGGCCGTAAACGGCCTCTGGGTCGAACTGACGCTCCGCGTCGACGGGGATGAGGGAGGGAGCGGCGCTCGCATCCTTCGCGGGTGCAACGACGCGATAGAAACAAGACTTCCGGCCGGTGTGGCAGCAGGCGCCCGAGCCCGCCATCTCGACCTTCAGCCACAGCGTGTCCTGATCGCAGTCGGTGCGCATCTCAACGATGCGCTGAACGTTGCCGCTCGTCTCGCCCTTGCGCCACAGCGCCTTACGGGACCGCGACCAGTAGTGTGCCTCGCCGGTCTTGAGAGAAAGCGCCAGGGCCTCGGCATTCATATAGGCGAACATCAGCACCTCGCCGGTCTCGGCGGAGGTGACGATGACGGGCAGGAGACCGTGCGCGTCGAATTCCGGCGCGAAGACGTTTCCTTCCTCGCGCGCGGTCTTGTCGTCGATCCTGGGGAAGACGTCGGCTTTGGTCACCGCGACTAAATCCTTCGCGGCCGGGGCTCTCGGCCTACAAACGGCCGCGCTCGGTCGCAAGCTTCATGAAGCGCGCCTGCTGCGCCGGATCCTCCTTGAAGATGCCGGTGAACTGCGTGGTGATCGTGGCCACGTCAGGCTTCCGCACGCCGCGGATCGACATGCACTGGTGCACGGCCTCGATCATCACCGCGACCCCCTTGGGCTTCAGCACCCTGTCGATGGTCTCGGCAATCTGGGCGGTCATGGTCTCTTGCGTCTGCAGACGGCGGGCGAACACCTCGACCACGCGGGCGAGCTTGGACAAGCCGACCACGCGATCCGTCGGAAAGTAGGCGATATGCGCCTTGCCGATGAAGGGGATCATGTGGTGCTCGCAATGGGAGTGAAGCTCGATGTCGCGCAGCATGACGATGTCGTCATAGCCCGCGACCTCGTCGAAGGTCCGCGACAGGACTTCGAAGGGATCCTCCTTATAACCGGCGAAGAACTCGTCATAGGCGCTCGTGACGCGGCGGGGCGTGTCGCGCA
>CAZHCN010000115.1:0-7535 GCA_964530895.1 uncultured Methyloceanibacter sp.
GACGAGATCGCCGCGGCCATCGCCGAGATCGGCCGGCGCTGGGAAGCCGGTGACTGCCAGATTTTCGAAGAGCACGCCGCGACGGAAGGCTTGCGCCGCGCTGTTGCGGCTTGCGTGAGCAAGATGCGGGTTGCCGATGGCGCGCCAGGTGCGGCGCTGCTCACGATCGAGGACGAGCGCCATACCTTGGGACTGACGCTGGCCGAGCTCGTGCTCGCCGAGGCGGGACGGCGGCCGCTCTGGATTGGCGAGGGACCGCCCGCGGACGAGCTCCACGCCCTCGTGACCAAGCTCAAGCCGGCCCTGCTCGTAGTGTCCGCATCGCCGGTGAGCTCAAAAGCAGCCGTCGCGCGCTATCAGGCAGAGCTGATGCAGGTCGCCGCCGAGGCCGGCATTGGCCTCATCCTGGCGGGCGGCGGGACATGGAAAGAGGCGCCGGGCGCGAAGCGCGTCGTGGCCTTCAAGGACCTGCGCGAGGCTCTGAGGTGAGGCTGCATCATCTTCTCGGCGTGGGCGCCGCGGCTGCGCTCACGCTTCTGGCCGCGCTCAACCTCGCCGACGCGCAAGACGCCTCTCGGCAGTCCTGCGGTCCCTTGAGCAGAGTAGAACGCTAGTTCAGCTTGGACTTCAGAGCGTCGATGCCCTGTTTGACGAGCTTGTCCGCCGTCTCGGGCGTGAGCTTCTCGGCGATCACCATCTGCGCCGCGGTGACGGCGGCGTCGGCGGCGGCCGCGCGCACCTCCTGCAGGGCGTCGGCTTCGGCGCGGGAGATCTTTTCCTCGGCGAGCTTCATGCGGCGCTCGAAATGCTCTTTCATGGAGCGGGAGGTTTCCGCGGCGAGCGCCTCGGCCTCCTTGGCGGCAAGCGCGACGATGGCTTCCGCCTCCTTGGCGACATTGCCCTCTTTCTTGCGGTAGTCGGCGAGGACTTTCTCCGCCTCCTCGCGCAGATGCCGCGCCTCCTCGATCTCCTTGGCGATGGCCGCGGCCCGCGCATCGAGCGCCGCCGCGATTTTCTTGTGCACGCCGAAATAGAAGACGACCCCAAGGAACAGGAAGAAGGAGACGGCGACCCAGAATTCCGGCGAAGAAAGGACTTCCATGATCGCTACGCCTTCCGGGCCGCTTGCACGGCCTTCTCGATGTCGCTTTTGGCGGGCGCCGCGCCGATCAGCTGGCGCACGATGTCGGAGGCGACGTCCACCGCAACGGCGTTCACCTCTTTCATGGCCGAGGCTTTCGCCGCCCCGATGCGCGCTTCCGCTTCCTCGCTTCGCGCCGCGAGCTCCTTATCGAGCTTCGCCCGCTCGGCATCGCTTTCGGCCTTCAGCTTGGCGCGGCCCTCGTCGATGATGGCATGCGCCTTCTGCTTCGCCTCGGCCAACGCCTGCTCGTAGGCGGCGATCGCCTCCTCGGTCTCGCGCCGGAACCTGTCGGCGGACTGGAGGTCGCCGGTGATATGGGCCGCGCGCCTCTCGATCACGCCGCCGATGCGCGGCAGCGCCACCCACACCATCAGCAAATAGAGAACGCCGAAGGTGAGGACGAGCCAGATGATCTGAGGGGCCCAATCGAGCGGATTGAGTTGCGGCATGGTCGCGCTCCTTGAGAGCAGAGCCTAACGGCTCAAGCCTAGAACACGAACAGGATGATCAGCGCCACCACCAGGCCGAACAGTCCGGTCGCCTCGGCAAGGGCGAAGCCCAAGAGCAGATTGGCGAACTGCGTGGGCGCCGCCGAGGGGTTGCGAAGCGCCCCTTGCAGATAGTTGCCGAAGATGATGCCGATGCCGACACCGGCACCGACGAGAGCGATCGAGGCAAGGCCTGCGCCGATCAGTTTTGCTGCTTCTGGTTCCATGGATCTTCTCCCGTGAGGCTGAAATTCAAGTGCGAAGGATTAAGTTACGGCTCAGTGCATATGGAGCGCGTCGTTGAGATAGATGCAGGTCAGGATGGCGAACACATAGGCCTGAAGGAACGCCACCAGGAGCTCGAGCCCGGTGAACGCGACCATGAAGGCCAGCGCCGCCCAGCCGCCGAGCAGGCCGAGCGCCACGACGAAGGCGCCGAACACCTTCAGCATGGTGTGCCCGGCCATCATGTTGGCGAACAGACGAACCGACAGGCTGATCGGCCGCGTGAGATAGGAGATCACCTCGATCACCACAAGCAGCGGTAAGAGGACGAAGGGCACGCCGGACGGCACGAAGAACTTCAGAAACTTCACGCCGTGCTTCCAGAAACCGATCAGCGTCACGCCGATGAAGATGAAGGCGGCGAGCGCGAAGGTGACGATGATATGGCTCGTCACCGTGAAGGAGTAGGGGACCAGACCGAGCATGTTCAGTGCGAGCACGAACATAAACAGGGTGAAGACGAAGGGGAAATATTTCATTCCCTCGGTGCCGACGTTGTCGCGCACCATGTTGGCGACGAACTCGTAGGACATCTCGGCCATGGATTGCAGGCGCCCGGGAACGAGCGCCCCGCGGCGCATGGCGATCAGCGTGAACAGCGTGATGATCGTCGCTGCAATCACCATGAACAGGGCGGAATTGGTGAAGGAGGCGTCGAATCCGAACAGCTTGAACGGAATGATTCGCTCGATCACGAACTGATGCATCGGATCGGGCAAGTGCGGGCCTTCTTCGCCGGCCCCAGGAACGGCTCCGGCTGCGACCTCCGCTGCGGCGTATCCTACCCCGATCACTTTCGAACGCCCCTAATCGTCATCATCGTCATCGTCGCTCACGTTGCGGCGCAGGTGCTCGCCTGGAAGCGGTTCGCCCTGCATGGATTTGGCTGTCCGCACCACATTCATAATTCCCGCGGCGGCGCCCAAGAACAGGAACGCCACCATCAGGATCGGCGCGGTGCCGAATAGCCGGTCGAGCGCCCAGCCGATAAACCCCCCAACAGCGACCCCGGCGATCAGTTCGGTCGACAGCTTGAGCGCCTGACCCATCGCCTGGCCGCGGCCTTCGGGCTCCTCCGGCGACGGAGTCACGCGCCGGCCTTGCGCCGTAGCAAGCTTCCCCTCGAGAGCGTCGAGCCGCTGCCGAATAGTCTGAGCGTCGCGGCCGCTTTGCGGGCGTCCGGACTTATTTTCGGCTCCGGCCATTGGCACTGCTCAATTTCCGGGAGAGCCCCGGGGACCGGCTGGTCCCCAAGCTTGGCGCGCACTTTAGTTGGGGATTTGGCCCTGTCAAGGAAGTCGACGAGCCTCCTGCGGGCCGAAAAAGACCGGAGAAAAGAGAGCTTTTAAGCGGGCTTCGTGGCCGCGTCGAACGACGCGAGCGCCGCGGGGAGGTGGGGGCGCATCTTGTCGTAGAGAGTGAGAGGCACCGTGAGGCTGCTCACCTCCGGCGCTCCGATGGAAACGAGCGCGGCCTTTTGCCAGAAAAGCCGAGCCGGCGCCGCGTTGGTGAAGTCGCGCCAGGGTATCAATATCGGCGGGCGGGGCAGCGGTCCGCCCACGGCAAGGTATAGTCCAGCTTCCCCCATGCCGACCGTGACGAGGTAGCGGTAGACGACCGCGCCCGCCACGAGCGACTGCCTTTTTAGGATCTCTCCCTGAGGCTCGCGCGATGTGGCGTAGATACCCGAGAGCGTCTTCCAGCCGCCGGCGAGGCTGAAGCTGCCCCGGAAATGCTCCATCAGAATGGGGATGAGATACTGGAGTCCCAGTCCGACGACAGCCAAGAACGCGACGACGAAGAGGACTTGGAGAAGAGTTGCCGCATCCATGCGTTGTCGGCCCCGTAAAGGCTAGCCGGCGTCGCGGAGCTGCTCTGCCGTCTCCAGATCGACCGAGACGAGCTGGCTCACGCCCCGCTCCGACATGGTGACGCCGAACAGCCGTCCCATGCGCGCCATGGTCAGCGGATGGTGGGTGATGATCAGGAACCGCGTATCGGTCTCCTTGGACATCTCCTCCATCAGCCGGCAGAAGCGCTCGACATTGGCGTCGTCGAGCGGCGCGTCCACCTCGTCGAGCACGCAGATCGGCGAGGGGTTGGTGAGGAACACGGCGAAGATCAGCGCCATGGCGGTCAGCGCCTTCTCGCCGCCCGAGAGCAGCGTCAGCGATTGCGGGCGCTTGCCCGGCGGGCAGGCGAAGATCTCGAGCCCCGATTCCAGCGGATCGTCGGAATCGACGAGCTTGAGCTCGGCCGAGCCGCCGCCAAACAGCGTCTTGAACAGATGCCCGAAATGGCCGTTGACCTCCTCGAAGGCCTCGAGCAGCCGCTTGCGGCCCTCGCGGTTCAGATTGGAGATGCCCTGACGCAACCGGGCGATGGCCTGCTCCACGTCGGCCTTCTCGCGCTCCATGTCTTCGAGCTGGGTTGAGAGCTCGGCTTCCTCTTCCTCGGCCCGGAGATTGACGCCGCCGAGCCGCTCGCGGTCGGCCTTGTGCTTGGCAAGGCGCGCCTCGACCTCTTCGAGAGCGGGGAGGTCGGCGCCTTCCTTCAGATTGGCCTTCGCCAGGCACGCCTCCGGCGCGCAGTCGAGCTGCTCGCGGATCGAATGCGCCAGCTCGCCGCGGCGCTCGCGGGCGGCCTCGAGCCGCGCCTCGCCGCGGGCTTTTCCTTCGCGCGCTTCGGCGAGCTTCTCCTGCACCGCCCGCAGCGCCTTCTCCTGTGCTTTCAGCGCCGTCTCGGCCACGGCGAGATCATCGCCCGCCTTGGCCCGCTCGCGCTCGGCCTCGGCGATGGCGTCCATCAGCTTGCCGCGCCGCACCTCGATCTCGGCCGGGAGGTTGGCCAGCGCTTCGAGATCTGCGCTCGTCTCCCCTTTGCGGGCGCGTAGCGTCTCGATCTGCTCGCGCGCATTGGCGATGCGCTTCTGCCAGAGGTCCTCCTCGGCGTGGATTGCTTCGATGCGCTCTTGGCGCAAGCGGACCTCGCGCTCGAATCCCTCGAGATTGGCTTCGGCCCGGGCCGCGCTGGAGCGGGCCGTGCCGGCCCCGGCCTGGGCCGCTTCGAGCGCGGTCTCGAGCCCGGTGAGCGAGGCGAGCGCAAGCTGCGCCTCCGCGGTACGCTCGGCCTGCTCCTTCGCTTCGTCGAGCGCCGCTCTGATCCGCTTCAGCGCCTCGGCCAGCGCGCCCAGCTGCTTGCTGGTGGCTTGCGCCTCGTGCTCTTGGGCGGCGATCGCCTCGCGCGCGTGGTCGAGCTCAGCATGCCTCTCCTTGACGATCTGACGGGTGGCCTTTAGCGCCTCGCCGCTGACCATCGCCTGGCGGCTCGCTTCGGCAAGCGCGGTCTCGGCAGAGGTCAGTCGAATCTCGGCCTCGGCGGCTTCGGCGTGCAACGCCGCGAGGCGGCTCCGCTCGATCAGACGCGCGGCCGCCGCGGTCGCGGTGCCGGCCCGCATGCTGTAGCCGTCCCAGCGCCAGAGATCGCCGTCCTTGGAGACGAGACGCTGACCGGGCTTAAGCGCCGCCTGCATGGCGTCGCCTTGCTTTGCCTCGACCAGACCGATCTGCGCCAACCGTCGGGCGAGCGCCTGCGGCGCATCGACAAACTGGCTCAGCGGCGTCGACCCGTCCGGCAGCGCCGGATCGGCAGCTTCGCTTGTCGTAAATCGCCAATGCGCGGGCGCAGCCTCATCGCTTGCGGCGTCGAGATCGTCACCGAGTGCCGCGCCGACCGCCTGCTCGTATCCGCCGGTGATGCGGACCTGCTCGACGATCGGAGGCCATTTGTCTCCGTTATCGGCCTTGAGCAGCTTCGTCAGCGTCGCGAGCTTGGTCTCGAGCTCTTGCGACTTGAGCTTGGCGGCGGCGGCCAGATCGCGCTTGTTGGCTTCGAGAGCACGCGCCTGCGCTTCCTCGGCCTCGGCCGATGCAAGCTCGCGCTCCCCCTGCTGGACCTTTCCAACGAGCGCCGCGAGCTCCGTGTTCAGCCGGGCCAAATCGCTCTGCCCGCTCTCGGCTTCGAGCTTGGCAAGCTCCTGCTCGATCTCGCCCGCTTGGGTTTCTAACTGCGCCATGCGTGCCGCAATCTTCGTCTTCTCGCCGTCGAGGCGGCCGCGCTCGGCTTTCGCCTCGGCAAGATCGGTGGTGGCCTGGCGGAGCACGGTCTCGGCCGCGGCGAGCGCGGCGCCCGCCTTGGCCGCGGCCTCGCGCAGTGCCGGCTCCTCCTGGTCGCGGGAGCTGGCCGCTTCGAGCTTGCGGCTTTCCTCTAGAAGCCCGCGCAGCATGCCTTCGGCCTCGGCGATGTGTTCTTCCTCACGGGCGAGGTCGCGCGAGGTTTGCGCCAGCCGCGTCTCAAGCTCGGCCTGGCGTGCTTTGGCGCGCGCCTCTTCGCGCTCCAGCGCATCGCGTTCTACGCTCAAGCGGTGCAGCACCGCGGCGCGCTGGGCCTCCGCGTCGCGCAACGGCTGAAGCTTCTCGGCGGCCTGCGCCTGCTCACGGAGCGCCTCGCCCTCGGCCTTGGTCTCTTGCGCGACGGTGGCCAGCGCTTCCTGGAAGGCCGCTTCGTCGTGCTCGACTTGCGCGCACGCGGCGGTCCATTGCAGGTGATGCTGCAAGGCCTCCAACTCGTGGAGCTTTTTGGAGATCTCGCGGTAGCGCTGCGCCTGGCGCGCTTGTCGGCGGATCGCCTGGAGTTGCGAGGCGATCTGGCCGATCAGATCGGCAAGCCGCGCAAGATTGGCTTCCGTCGCCTTGAGCCTGAGCTCCGCCTCGTGACGGCGGCTATGCAGGCCGGCGATACCGGCGGCGTCCTCGAGCACGCGGCGGCGCTCCTGCGGCGGCGCGTTGACGATCTCGCCGATGCGGCCTTGGCGCACCAGCGCCGGCGACCGGGCACCGGTCGAGGCGTCCTCGAACAGGAGGCGGATGTCGCGGGCGCGCGCATCCTTGCCGTTGACCTTGTAGGCGGACCCCGCCTCGCGCTCGATGCGCCGCGTCACTTCCAGGATGTCCGTGTCGTTGAATTCGGCGGGGGCTTTCCGGGCGCTGTTGTCGATAAACAACGTGACCTCGGCCAGGTTGCGGGCCGGCCGGTCCTGGGAGCCGGCGAAGATCACGTCCTCCATGGCCGTGCCGCGCATGCTCTTGTAGGAGGTCTCGCCCATGGCCCAGCGCAGCGCTTCGAGCAGGTTGGACTTGCCGCACCCGTTCGGGCCGACGACCCCCGTGAGGCCGCGCTCGATCAGGAGCTCGGTAGGCTCCACGAACGACTTGAATCCGAGAAGGCGAAGCTTGGTGATCTGCACGGGCTGGCGATCCTCAACTGGAAGGTGCGACGCGAAAGGGTCCACGCGAACTTAACGGAACTTGGCAGCGATTCGACTTGGTTCGCAACCGGCCCGGGGTCAAGACGCCCGAGGTTCAATAAGGCCTTTCACTTCTTCGAAGGTGACCTCGCCTTGGATCTTCTTGCCGTTGATGAACAGAGTGGGCGTGCCGATCACGCCATATTTGCGCCCCCGCTGCTTCACCTCCGTCAATCCATCGATAATGGCTTGATTCGTTAGGCATTTGTCAAATTCCGCCCGGCTGATTCCGCTCGATTTGGCCACCTTGTAG
>CAZHCN010000116.1:0-7479 GCA_964530895.1 uncultured Methyloceanibacter sp.
TTGGCGCGCGAGCGCATGGGGCTGCCGCTCAGGCCCGGGCACCGGCCAGCAGCCAATAGATAAAGCCGCCGGCAAAGCCGGCCGCCGCGAAGATGGTCAGATATTCACCGGCCGGAGCTGTAGGCGCGCCGCTTTCCGCCGCACCGGCAAGGATCGGGACCACGGCGAGCGACGCGCCGCCGGCGAGCACGTAATAGATCCACGACCTGATACGCAGCACCTCGCCGACCACGGCCGCGATTAGACCTGGAAGCGCCGTCATCGCGGGCGTGACCGTCGCGACGAACAGCACGACGCCGAACGCCGTCGCACCACCGTGGCGGAAGAGCGGATCGTGGGGCGCCGCGGCACGCAGCTCATCGCCGACCCACATGGAGCCGAGCGCGAATAGAACGGCAAGCGCCACGGTGGCGGCGATTCCGAACGCCACCACAACCACCAGCGCGCGCCAGACATAGCGTAAGATCACGCCGTCCCTACTCCTTCCGCTGACGTAGAGCCCCCGCCGGCTCTATAAGAGAAGCTCAAACCTATCGGACCTCGCATCATGCCCGCCATCGACTTCTGGTACGAGTTCGCCAGCACCTATTCCTATCCCGCGGCCATGCGCATCGAGCCGCTGGCGGCGGATGCGGGGGTTACCATTCGCTGGCGGCCGTTCCTGCTCGGGCCCATCTTCAAGGAACTCGGGTGGAACGACTCGCCGTTCAACATCTATGCGGCCAAGGGGCGCTATATGTGGCGCGATCTCGCGCGCGTCTGCGAAGCGGACGGTCTGCCGCTCAAGCTGCCGCCGGTGCGGTTTCCCCAGAACGGATTGAAAGCGGCGCGGCTCGCGCTCGCGGGCGAGAAGGACGGCTGGACGCCCGCATTCACGCGGGCGGTGTTTGCCGCAAACTACGCCGAGCAGAAGGACATCTCCGACGAGACGAATTTGCGCGCCATTGTCGACGGCCTCGGCGTCGATGCGGATGGGGCGATGGCGGCCGCCAATGGGCCAGAAATCAAAGAGGCTTTGCGGGCGCAGACCGAAGAGGCGAAAGCGCGCGGGCTGTTCGGCGCGCCGTCCTTCACCGTGGGCGATGAGCTCTTTTGGGGCAACGACCGGCTGGAGACGGCGCTCGCTTTCGCCAAGCGCGGCTAGGCCTATGCCGGAATGCGCTGGCTCGCGCGCTGCTTGATGCTCGCGCTCTTGAGCTGACCGCAAGCCGCCATGATGTCCCGGCCGCGCGGGCTCCGCACCGGGCTCGCGTAACCGGCCCGGTTCACCACCTCGGCGAATTTCTCGATCTGTTCCCAGTCGGAGCATTCATACGGCGCGCCCGGCCACGGGTTGAACGGGATGAGATTGATCTTCGCCGGGATCTTGGCCAGCAGCCGCACCAAGGCTTTCGCGTCGGCGACGGAATCGTTCACGCCCTTCAGCATCACATACTCGAAGGTAATGCGCTTGGCGTTGGAGAGGCCGGGATAGTTGCGGCAGGCCTCCAGCAGTTCGCGAATCGGCCATTTCTTGTTGATGGGCACGAGCTCGTTCCGCAATTCATCGCGCACCGCGTGCAGCGAGATGGCGAGCATGGTGCCGGCCTCCTCGCCCCAGCGCGGGATCTCCGGGACGATGCCGGAGGTGGAGAGCGTGATGCGGCGTTTGGAAATGGACAGGCCCTCGCCATCGGCGGCGATGGCGCAGGCGTCGCGCACATTGTCGAAATTGTAGAGGGGCTCGCCCATGCCCATGAGCACGACGTTGGTGATCTTACGTTCCGTGTGCGGAAGGCCGCGCGGATCGGGCGGGACGGCGCCGGGCCAGTCGCCGATGCGGTCGCGGGCGAGCATGATCTGGCCGACGATCTCGCCCGCGGTGAGATTGCGCACGAGGCGCTGCGTGCCGGTATGGCAGAACGTGCAGGTGAGGGTGCAGCCGACCTGGCTGGAGATGCAGAGCGTGCCGCGATCCTCCTCGGGGATATAGACCGTCTCGACCTCCTTGCCGTCGTCGAGGCGGAGCAGCCATTTGCGCGTGCCGTCGACGGAGACCTGCTCGGTGACGATCTCGGGCCGCGCCAACGTGAAGTGGGCGGCGAGCTCTGCGCGCAGGCCTGCGGCGATGTCGGTCATACGTGCGAAGTCGGTTGCCCCCCGCACATACATCCAGCTCCAGAGCTGGCTCACGCGCATGCGGCGCTGGCGCTCAGGCACGCCAAGCGTGGCCAGGAGCTCGGCGAGCGCCGAGCGGCCGAGCCCGATGAGGGACTCTCTCCGGGCCGAGCCCTCGGAAGGCGTGGGGTCTATGAGCGTGGTCGCGGTCATGCCCCCTCATATCATGGGGCGGGCCGAGAATGCCAAGGTCTGGAAAAGCCTGGCGCAATCGGCTGTTAGCTGCCGCTGCACTCCTTGTCGATGCGAGCGACCGCGTCGCTGATGCCGCTCAAGGAATAGGTGTCGCTCGTGTTGGTGCCGCGGGACGAGCGCCCTTGGACCTTCATGGAACTCCCCGCCTTCATGGCGTCCAGGAGTTTGGCCTCGTCGGCGGTCTTCTCGACGAAAGCGCCTTCGTCCTTGGTGAAGAGCTCGAACTTGTCATTGCCGACGGTCACGGTCACCTTGGCGCCGGGTGCGAAGGGATAGCCCATCTTCACGCTGATCTCGCCGGTGACTTTCTCCGCCGGATAGTGGGACACATAGAAGTAGATCGGGCCCCGCCGCACGTTCTTCGGGCTCGAATCCTTCGGCTGCGACACGATAAAGCAGACTTTGGGGCTGCCGCTCGCGGCGTAGGCCGACCAGTCGTTGTATTTTTGTAAGAGGTTGACTTTCTGCTCTTCCGCGACCGCCGGCGCTGTGCATAACGCCAAGATCACGCAAGCAGCTCCAACGGCTCGGCGCATCTCCCCGTCCCCGTGTCGTGAGCAAGCGTTAAGCATGAATGCCCCCAGTCTTCACTAGATCAGCCCCTAAGGTCAACCCTGCGGCCTCCGGCGCTTAGGTGCCCCCTGTATATGTGGCGCCGGCGCCCCGGCCTCTGCGCCTTCGGTGACCGGTCGTGGCGCAAAACGGCCGAGGCTGCGGAGGCGATCGTACATGATGATGGCACCGGCCGTGGCGACATTGAGTGAGAAAGAGGTGGGGATGCGGACGAGGTGCTGGCAGCGGGCAACGAGCGCCGGTGTCAGCGCGCCGCGCTCGGGCCCCAGTACGTAGGCCGCGCGCAAAGGATGGGGAAAACTCGGCAGGTCGGCCGCCTCGCCCAGAATCTCGACCCCCACCAGGCTGCACCCTTTGGGCAGTCGCATCTCCTCGAGGCTGGGCCAATGATAGAGGGGCAGGTGGGTCTCCGCGCGCGAGGTGTCCGAGCGCATCTCCAGCGCCCGCTCGTCGGCGCCGATGGTGAAGGCAAAGCTTGCGCCGAAGGCGTGCGCGGAACGCAGCAGATTGCCGAGATTGACGGACTTGGAGATGCCCTCGGCGCCGATGCCGAAATACCCGCGCTTGTTCAGAGGCAGAGGTTTCACAACCTCTCTCTGCCACAAGCGGGCTACGAGCAAAAGTGGGGCCGGACGGCCTTGTGTCGAGGATTTTGGGCCGTTTGTCTCGTTTGGCGGCCGGAAAGGTTGCGCTCGCCAAAAGACCGCGTCAAAAAACTCAACCGTTCAGTCCTAAAGAGAGAAAGAGCTGCGGCCACCGGCGCCCGAGCTCCAGGAGCCGCTCATGCGTGTTGCGCAATTCAACGAATTTGGCGGGCCCCAGGCCTTGCACCTCGAGGACGTCGCCGAGCCTAGTCCGGGGCCCGGTGAGATCCTGATCAAGGCCACCGCCGTCGGACTCAACTTCTTCGACACGCTTGTGCTGCGCGACAAATACCAAGTTTCGCCGCCCCTGCCATCCTCCCCCGGGGCCGAAGTCGCAGGGCCCATCGAGGCGCTGGGCGATGGCGTCACCGACTTTAAGGTTGGGCAGCGCGTGGTGGCGTTCATCGGCGGCAATGGCTGCCGCGAGCGGCTCGTCATCAAGACGAAGAATGCAATCCCCATCCCCGACGGAGTGAGCGACGAGGTGGCGGCCGGAATCGTCATCACCTACGGCACCGCGCTGCACGCCCTCAAAGACCGGGCGCACTTGCAGCCCAAGGAGAGCGTGGCGGTGCTCGGGGCGGCAGGCGGCGCTGGCGTCGCCGCGGTCGAGATCGCCAAGCTCATGGGGGCGCGGGTCATCGCGGTCGCCTCGTCGGAAGAGAAGCTCGCCTTCGCCGAGGCGCACGGGGCCGACGAGGGCGTGAACTATTCCGACGTCGATCTCAAACGGAAGCTCAAAGAGCTGACATTGCCCAAGGGCATCGACGTGCTCTACGACTGCGTCGGCGGTTCCGCCGCAGAGCCGAGCTTGCGGGCCATGGCTTGGGAAGGGCGCTATCTCGTGCTGGGCTTCGCCTCAGGCGACATCCCGCGCATACCCCTCAATCTGGTCTTGCTCAAAGGCTGCTCCATTATCGGCGTGTTCTGGACGTCGTTCGTGGATCGGGAGCCCGAGCAGCATCGCGCCAACACGGCGCAGATCCTCGCCTGGTGCAAGGAGGGGAAGATCGAACCGCATATTCACGAGGTCTTCCCGCTGGCCCAGACCGCGAAGGCGTTGTCGCTGATCGAAGGGCGCAAGGTCACCGGCAAGGTGATCATCAACCCGCAAGCGTAGGCGTCGACCCCTTAGTCTGCGTCGGGTGAAAAAGCAGATGTCCTGGCTGGCCAGTTTCCTTTCGGCTTTTGACCCTCACGACCCCTCCTGGGTCCGCGCTTCTCGCCTCAGAACAGGTTGTGGGTTGGTGAAAAGCCCTTCTGCCCGCGCTTGCGGTTGTGGTCCTCCGCGGCCAAGCGGATAAGCATCGTGTTGCGCACGCCAGCGCCGGGTTGGATCAGTTCACGACCATGCAGGCTGCGACGGCCGGGCAGATCGTTGACTACGAACGCGTACCCGCTGTTCGGCTTGAAGGGCATGCGCTTGATCTCGCGGTAGCGCCCCTCGAACGGACGGCGCCACACAGGCGTCTCGGCGTAGAATGACGTGCCGAGATCCACCTGGCTCATGTCGACCGGAAGATAGAATTGAATCGTCACGACCGAGGGCCAGCCGTCCGGATGCGGCTTGATCTTGTAGTCCTCGATATCGTGCAGCAGGGTGCAGTTGACGTAGGTTTCCGTGTCCATCACGTCCTCGGGCTTCTTATCGAGCCGCAACGCGATGTCTTTCGTAAACTTGGCGAACAGCATGCGCTTGAACGACTCGGCGGTAAGCGCCAGCCAAATCTGGTGCCAAAACTGCGCACGCTCCGCATCCATGCCTTCGATGGCCTCGGGTAGGAGGCACCGGTCGCGCGTCGAGATCCCTTCTGAGTTGACCCACACCTTGAGATTTTGCGGCTGATAGGAGCTCTGCTCCGGAAGCAGTCGCAGGATGTCGTCATAGACGTCAGCGGGCCACACGCGATCGTAGTAGAGATGCTGGCAAGGCTCGTCGAACGTGGGAGCGTCTTTCAGTTCCTTCAGCCAATGCGCGACCACGCGCTGGGCCAGGCTGTTGTCCTGGGCCTTGCCGATTCCCGGAGCGGCTTGATTCATCGAGATCCCTCTTCAGCACGGTGGGGTGCATGAAGCCCAAATCTAGCACGAACGACCGAGAGGCCGCAGCCCCATTGATGTGGGTGGGGCCAGGGGAGAATGAGAGGATATTTCAGTCGGTCTGCTTCCGCGGTGAGGGCCCCTGGAGCCGCCCTGGGGACTCCCGGTATGCCTCTCCGGCGAGCCGCAAATAGACGACCATGAGCGCGACGGCACAAATCAGCCACGTCTGCCACATGCCCCACGCGAAGGATGCGATCCCCAAGAAGCTCGCGAAGATTGCCGCCGCGAAGGGCTGGACCTCGAAGGGGAGCAAAGACATGCGGAGCGCGATCGTGGCGCCCGCCATGGCGATCAGGATCACGCCGATCAGGCCGAGCTCGTACCAGCTCTGCAGGAACACATCGTGCGCGTGAAGTGCGGTGTCGCGCGCATGGACAAAGCCTTTGGGCTTGTCCGACAAGTCTTCAGGCTTTCGTTCGTCGCGCGTCGACCGTGCTCCGATGCCGAGCCAAGGGTGTTCGAGCACGCGTTCGGAGGTGTATTCCCAAATGATGATCCGTGCCCTGAACGAGCTTGGCATCCACGTCGCGAGGTGCAGCTCGGCATTGTAGGAAAGGAAACTGAGAGGCATCACGAGAATGAAGCCCAGGCACCAGATCACGGCGAACGCGCGAAACAGGGTCTTTGGCCAAAGCCGTGCGAGGAAGAACGCCGGGATCGACCAGAGCAAAGCCATTTGGGAGGATTGATGGTCCGAGAGGACGACGGGAACTCCGATTGCCAGGGCAAAGAGAAGGCTTGCTACCACGCGCCGCATCCGATCCTCGAGTGTTTGCAATACCAGCAATCCCGACCACAGATTGAACATGACGATGGCGATGCTCTGGTTGAGTTGCGAGACATTCATCTTCGTGACGCGACCGTCGACAACTTTCATATGCATGATTGTTTCGCCAGGACGCAGCCAGGCGAGCGCCTCGGCGTAGCCACGCGTGATAGCGCCTTCGGTCAGAAGCTCGGACAGCATGAATAGTCCACCGAGGAAGGCGCCGAGGGCGAAGGCGAAGGCTGCACGGCGAAGTTGCTCCGCGTCGCCTTCGGCGAGCGCTGCGACTGCGGCGAAGGTAAGGACGGTCACCGCCAAGAGCAGTGCGCCCTTGGTGATCGTTGCAAGCGGATCGTCCGACCAGATTGCGCCGAGCAGGACGTAGACCACCACGAGCAGCATGGCCACGAGGGCGGCGTTGGGTCTGATCAATTGGCGCCAATTGCTGCCGTTCCTGACCGCGGCCATGACAAATGACAAGGCAAGAAGTGGAAGAAAGAGCCACGTCAGGCGCGGGATGGCCGACGTCACCAAAGGACTGAGGAAGCACACTAGCGGGAGTAGGGACGACCGCCTAAGCGCACGACTTTGCCCAACGTCAACGGAGTCGAACACCGGGGCCCCCCTTCAAGCCAATGCTGGCGGCGGCTCAACAGAGCTACACGCTTGGCCAATGTCAAGGGCAGCAATTTGGCGAGGCTCAGGCTGGCGCCGAAGCGCCGGGTACGATGAAACGAGCCCAAAGCTCGTCGGCTCCGCAGCTGATACCGAGGGCTGGAAAATCCCTGCCGGGGTGCGTTGGGTGCACCTTTTAGGCCGAGTTGGGAAGTTCCTTGTCGAGCGCGCGTGCGGCTGCGGCGCGATGGGTGGGCGTGATGTGTGAAGAGACCAGGCCGATCACCGCGGTGAGCAACGCCATGTCGTCGGCGAAGCCGAGGCCGCCCAGGATGTCGGGGATGAGATCGGTCGGCAGGATGAAATAGGCGAGCGCTGCGAGCAGCATGCCGCGCACGCGGATCGGCGTCGCCGGATCCATGGCGC
>CAZHCN010000117.1:0-7356 GCA_964530895.1 uncultured Methyloceanibacter sp.
CTCTGACTCCGCCAGTCTAGGTTCGAATCCTAGTCCCCCAGCCACCTCATCTCGGGCTTTGCCAAGACGCCCCGATGCGGCGAAGATGGTGAGGCGATGCTTTACGACACAGCTCTCCTCCGGACCTTCGTCGCCACCTGCGACAGCGGCAGCTTCACCAAAGCCGCGCGTGAGGTGAACCTCACGCAGTCGGGGGTGAGCCTTCACGTCAAGCGGCTGGAAGACCAGGTCGGCTCGCGGCTCATCGTGCGCAACGCGCGCGGGCTGCGGCTGACGGAGCAGGGCGAGGTCCTCCAGTCCTACGCACGGCGCATCCTCGCGCTCTACAAAGAAGCCGAGCAGCGCCTGAGCCGCGACAGCAGCGGGCTCGTTCGCATCGGTGTGCCCGAATATTTCGATCTCCACACGCTGTCTTCCCTGCTCTCGCACTTCTCCTCCCACTATCCGGGGGTGCGGCTGCACATCGAGCTCGGCATCGGCCCCGACATCTCCGCGCTTCTCGACGAGGGCGAGCTCGACCTCGTGATCGTCAGCAACGAGATCGGCGAAGGCGACGGCATCTCGCTGTGCCGGGAGCGGCGCGTGTGGGCGGCCGCCCGGGCGATGCGGCTCGGCGCGGACGAGCCCGCGCCGCTGGCGCTCTATCCGCCGTTCTGCCGTTGGCGGCAACTCGCGCTGGAGGAGCTCGATCGGGCCGGCCGGACGTGGACGCTCGCGATTCAAAGCGCAGGCACGGCCGGCATCCTCGCCGCGCTCGAAGCCGGACTCGCCATCAGCGTGTTCCCCAAATTCAATCTGCCGCCGACGCTCAAGGCGCTGGGGGCCGCCGAGGCCCTGCCCCCGCTCCCGGACTTCGAGTTCGTGCTGCGGCGGAGCCACAGCACGTCACCGGCGGCGGATCATCTCGCCGAGATGATCGTCAACTTCTTCCAGCTCTCGATCGCGCTCAGGCCGGACGACGGCATGAACTACAAGCAGCGCTCGGAGCGTCTCCTACGTACTGACCACGACGCCTAGGCGGACTGCGCCGCGCGGCTCAGGACTTCAGTCGCCGCATCCGGACGCGTGCTCGTACACCGTCCACGCCTCGTCATCGTGCGCGCGCGGCTTGCACGGGCGCTGGAAGGATGCAGGCGGCGGCTGCTCGACGGGAGCGCCACGGGGATTGGTGCAGATCGCGTAGCCGGTGACGGGATTCACCACGGCTTCAAGACACTTCGCCGATGCCGTTGCATCCGCGGCTGGCGGCGTCTTCTCTTCTGCGGAGGGCGCGGATTCATCGGCGGCGTGGGCCATCATCGGCAGCCACAATGTGACGCTCAACGCGACCACGAGCGTCTTCAGTGCTTTCACGATGTCTTCCTCCGTATGCGTGCAACGTCCTCGGCTCAACCATTACCGAGCCTCGCCGCCGAACGGAATTAAAGATGTCTCATCATCATGATGAGCCGCGCTCATGGGGCCACTTGCGCGGGCCCGCCGGGTGAACTCGGCATGAATGCCGCGTTCAGCGCCGCTTCAAAGCGACTTTCCTAAAACGGGCTTACACGAAACAGCGGACCGCCGTGAGGCCTCCGCAGGCCTAGAGGAGCGGCACCGTGTAGTTCACGATGGCGCGGAGCTGGTCGAGGTCGTCGCTCGGGAAGGGTTGGTCGAACACCTGCCAATCGATGTACTCCAACTCCACGCGCAGACCTTCGAGCCGGCCACGATGCGGCTCGTACACGAAGCGGAGGTCGAGCTCATCCTGGTCGGCGAAGCCGCCATTCGCGAGATCCGGCGTGCCGTTGCCCTTGCCCCAGGCAGCGTGAAACTTCACGCCCTCGAGTCCCAGCCGCGCGAAATCGTAATCGAGCGAGAGCATGTAGCCGCGCACGTCGGCCTGATCGAAATTGGTGATGATCATGGCCGTGTAGGACGTGCTGAAACCGAACGGCTTCTGAATGCTTGCCTCGTCGCCGGTCTGCGACACGGCGCCGGTGAAGACGAAACCGCAATAGCTCGCGATGAACCGTGCCGAAGCCTGGTAGGTCTCATAGGGCGCGCCGGGGATGAGATCCGCGCCCACCGTCCTTTGATCGAGCATGTTGACGCCGAGCCGGAAGCTCGGGTCGTCCTCGCCCCCGCCGGTCGGCAGCAGATAGTCGATCTCGCCATAGGCCGTGTTGAGGATATCTTTCACCCAATAATTCACGGCTCCAAGGTTCCACGCGTGCGTGTGGTAGCCGGCGCCCGTGATCAGCATGCCCTCGTCCTGCTGAAGGACGCCGAGCCCTGCGCTCATCGGGATGAAACCGTTGTTGTTCCACGGCTTGTAGCGCGTGAGATAGGACGCGATGTAGCTGAGCTTCTGGTGCTTGTTCTCGGGCACCAGGACAACGCCTTCGAAGGTCAGCGGAATCATCCTTATGTCGTACGGATTGACATAGGGCGTCCGCACGAGTTGGCGGCCCGCGGTGATCTCCTGGCCAGCAACCTTGATGCGCCCGTTGATCTGGCCGAGCGTGGTGATCTGATCGCCGTCGGGCGTGAGGTTGTCCGTGCCGCCGGCGTCTTCGTTCGCATAGAGCGGCTGGGTCGTGTAGAGGACGCTGCGGAGCTGAAAGAAGTCGGCGAGATAGCCCGACTGATAGGCGAGCGAGCCGCCGGTCGTCAGCGCCTTGGGCTCGTCGATGCCGAACTGGTCCTCGCCGAGCCAGTAGGTCCGGCTGTTGGCGGTAAGCTCGGTATCGCGGATAAACGCGGGCGCATCCGGCCAGCGTTCCTGGCGCAGGGCTTTGAGGCGCTCCTTCCGCGTATCGACATAGGGCCTTGGCCCCTTCAGATCCTCCCGCGGCTCGATCGGGCTCTCGAAACCCTCGGCGATCGGGCCATAGGCCTCGCGCGCGCTCGACGGGATGGGATAGTCGGTAGCCCCTTGCGCGGCCACGCGGGATGAGCCGCCGATGACACAGACACCGCATAGGATGAGAGCAAGGGCTCGGGCTGCCCAAACGGCCCTGCCCTTCGTCAGCACGGCCATAGCCTCCGCCTCCCCAACCGCAATCGAGGCCAGCCCCTGGAGCAAGGGTGCACAACCCTAGCTGATTCTAGCGGGGTTGGGCCGCACCCTTCGCCCCTCCCGCTAAGCCGTTCACTTTGCTAGTCTCCCGCCACAAAAAGCCTCCAGACAGCCCATAAGGTCGGTTCATGCTCACACATACGCGCCGCCGCGCGCTTGGCCTCCTCATTGCCGCCGGCGTCGGCACCCGTCTCATGTCTCCCGTGTCCCGCGCTCTCGCCGCTGACGCCAAGAAGCCCGATTGCTACGCGGCCAAGGACTTCGGACCATGGAAGGCGCAAGCCACCGATAAGAGCGCCGGGGCGATCATGTCCCTGCTGCCTCTCAAAGGGACCAATTGCGACCTCACCGCCGACGTGAAGGTCGCATCGACCTACGATGCCAAGCTTGTGGTCTATGGCGATCCCTTCGGGACCAGGCTGCCGAAGAAGTTTCTCATCAAGCCCGACAACCGCTTCATCGCCAGGGACGCGAGCGGCGCGGAGATCGTGAACGTGGAGCTTTGCGGCAACTGCACCGACATCTTCGACGACAAGGTGAGCATCGTCCTGCCGCTTAGCACCGCACCGCTCCTGCGCGATGCGGACGCCGCGACGTTTGCCATCAAGCTCGGCGATAAGGAGGAATGCGAACTCAAGCTCGATTGCGCGAACCTGCACAAGGCGCTCGAATGGGCCACGGCGCAGCGCGACACACTCTCCGAGAAGCTCGCCAATAGCGAATGCAGCGAGGTTGAGGAGAGCTGCTTCATCACCACCGCCTGTTGCGAGACGCTCGGCCTCGATGATGATTGCTTCGAGTTGCGGACACTCCGCCGCTACCGCGACGAGGTCTTGGCCAAGCAGCCCGGAGGCGTGGAGGTCATCGCGCGCTATTATTGGCTGGCGCCACAAATTCTCGCGCGGCTACGCACAAAATCGCGGCACGCGACTTTGCTCTCGGTCTATGCCCGCTACGTGCTGCCAGCAGCCCTGGCAGCGAGGCTCGGGTTCAACCGCCTCGCCTATCGTCTTTACGTCGCCATGCTGGGCGAGCTCTCGAGCGCCTGTGTGACCCCCTCGGCATAACCGGAAGCCAAGGCAAAGCCCCGGCTTTGCCCCAATGGCGCCGGGCTCGGGCCCCACTCCCGGCCTAACCTTCCGACCGGGAAAAAAGATCAGGAACCCGGAAGGGGGTTCGCGCATTGAGATGTGCCGGTAGGGGCACCTTGGCCGCCGGCTCGAGATTGAGGGATCTCACCAATGCCGTGTTCAGCGTCGGTTCCAAGACACGCTCGCGTGGCGGCCTACGCGCCTATGCGGCCCGATTCTCTCATCATCAGCAAGACAGGAGACGCTGCCCAGCCAGGGCTTTGAATGCCTGCGCGCTTGAGGGCACGAGCACGCAGTGAAATGGGGACAGTGGGGCGTATGCCGTACGGCGGGGTATCCGTACGGCCAGTAAAGGGAGTTCAAGTAATGAACGGTTCCACCATGTCCTTGGGACAGGGCCACGACTGGCATCCGGTCCATCGGGCGAACGCCCTGCTGCGCCAAGCCCTGCTCGCCCCTGACGCCACGGCGCCGGACCCCGCGGAACTTTGGGACGACAGCATCTTCTGCCTCGATCCCGCGCGGGCCGACCTCGCCTGCGGTCCGGTCGGCATCATGGCCCCGGCATCGCTGGCGGCGCTTTTCGAGGCGCCCTCCACCCCCGACGCTCCCACATGTCAGCCCCCTGTCACATATGCGCTCGATGGTAGGCCCGCGCATGCGTCCCTCGCGGAGGCATCAGAGGGGGACGAGATGCTCGACGGGGCCACCCAAGTGCAGCTTCGAGGGTTTGTGCAGGCCTTCCACCGCCGGCAGCGCCAGGCAAGCCTGATCGTGGCCTGCTCGATTGTCTTCGCGGTCGTCCTGACCTTCGGCTGTCTCCTGATGTTCAGCATGACCGGCTCGGAAGCAGACCCCAGCCCAAACACGAAGGATAGCACCCCCGCCACCCACGCCGCGCGCCATGCGGCGCTGACGTCGCCGCGCCTTGTGCCGATCCGGGTGCGGGCGAACCGGTCCGCCAAGACCGCATCCCTCCTGATCCCCGCCAAGGTCGACACCACGCCGGCCTTCGGTCGCGTCGGTTCCAACACGCAACTCATCCTCGCCACGCCTGAGCGTCCGCTCGCGCTCGCCCCGCTCCTGCCGATCGGATCGGCGCATTACCTTCTGCTTCAGGGCCTGCCCGCGGACGCAGAGCTTTCCGCCGGGCGCCGCACCGGGACCGGCACATGGATGGTCAAGGATGTGGACGTGCCGAGCCTGACGCTCACCCTCGGCGAGAACGCGCGCGGCGATTACCCGGTCGACGTTTACCTGTTGGAGGCCAACGACGGACCGCAAGCGCGGCGCAGGCTTATCGTGCGCGTCGACGACACGCCCCAAGTCTATACCGGAGGGCTCAGCCTGGGCCGGTCCATGCCCATGCCCGAAGTCTCGCATGAGGCGTCTCCGGCGGCCGCATCCGCCGCCATGTCCAAGCTGGACGCCGGCGCCTTGCGCAAGCGCGCACAAATCCTCTTCGGCGAAGGCGACATCGCGGCCGCGCGGCGTTTCCTCACCGATTTGGCGGTGCGTGGAGACGCGGACGCGGCTTACGAGCTCGCACTGACCTATGACGGGGACGTTCTTGCCAAAGCTGGGATCGTGGACGTCGACGCCGACCTGGGCAAAGCGAAGGCCTGGTACAAATACGCCGCACAAGCCGGCCATGCGGGTGCCGCGCAGCGCCTACAGATGCTCGCTAGACCACGTGCCGGCGCCTGAGCTCCGCCAGCACCAGTTCCGCCAAAGCCTCCGGATCGCTGTGCTTGGTCTTGAGCGACAACTCGGCTTGCTCCGGCGGCTCGTAGCTTGAATCGATGCCCGTGAAGTTGCGGATCAGGCCGGCCCGCGCCTTGCGATAGAGGCCCTTGGGGTCGCGCGCCTCGCACACTTCGAGCGGCGTATCGACGAAGATCTCGATGAACTCGCCCTCCCCCACCAGATCGCGGGCCATGCGCCGCTCCGAGCGGAACGGCGAGATGAACGAGACCATGACGATCAGGCCGGCGTCGACGAACAGCCTGGCCGCTTCAGCCACCCGTCTAATGTTCTCCACGCGGTCGGCGTCGGTGAAGCCAAGATCCTTGTTGAGACCGTGACGCACATTGTCCCCGTCGAGCATGTAGGTGTGCCGCCCCAAGGCGTGCAGGCGCTTCTCCAGCGTATTGGCGATGGTCGACTTGCCCGAGCCCGAAAGGCCGGTGAACCACAGCACGCACGGCTTCTGCTCCTTGAGGCCGGCGCGGGCCATCTTGTCGATGAAGAGCTCCTGCCACTGGACGTTCGTCGCGCGGCGCAAGCCGAACTCGATCATGCCCGCCGCGACCGTGGCGTTGGTGAAGCGGTCGATCAGGATGAAGCTCCCGGTCTCGGCATTGTCCGCATAAGGGTCGAACACCAGAGGCTTCGTCATGCTGAGATTGCACAATCCCACCTCATTCATCTCCAGCGTCTTGCCGGCGACATGATCGAGATTGTCGACATTCAGCTTGTATTTCAGCGACGACACGGTCGCCGTGGCCGTCTGGCTCCCGCACCTTATGGTGTAGGTGCGGCCCGGAAGCATGGCTTCCTCGTCGAACCAGATCACCTTCGCGGCGATCTGATCGGCGACCGACGGTATGGCGTCCGGCGAGGCGACGACGTCGCCGCGGCTGGCATCCACCTCCTCGGCGAAGGTCAGCGTGATGGCATCGCCCTCGTGCGCTTCATCGAGATCGCCGTCGGCGGTGACGATGCGCGCCACGTGGACCCGCTTGCCTGACGGGTGAATGACGACCTCGTCGCCGGGCTTGATGCTGCCGCTGGCCACCGTGCCGGCATACCCGCGAAAATCGAGATGCGGCCGGTTCACCCATTGCACCGGAAATCGGAACGGGCCGCCCGCGGCTTCATGGCTGACGTCGACCGTCTCCAGATGCCCCAGTAGCGTAGGCCCATGATACCAGTGCATATGCGCGCTCGGGCTCGTGACGTTGTCGCCCTTCAACGCCGACACGGGAATGGACGTGACGGACTCGAACCCGAGCTGCTCCGCGAAGGCCTCAAACTCTTCCACGATCGCTTCGAAGCGCGCCTGATCGAAGTCGATCAAGTCCATCTTGTTGACGGCGACGGCGACCCTCTTGATGCCGAGCAGCGACAAGATGCAGGCGTGACGGCGCGTCTGGGTCAGCACGCCCTGCCGCGCATCGACCAGCAGCACGGCGAAATCGCAAT
>CAZHCN010000118.1:0-7288 GCA_964530895.1 uncultured Methyloceanibacter sp.
GGCCCGCGCATATAGTGCCGCTCGGGATGGTACGCGTTTCGAAAGCTACCCACTTTCATTCCCTCATCAGAAAGCGCCCCCTAACGTCCTAATATTCAAACAAATATGTTGCGAATCAGTATCCGACCGTGGCGGAAGTGGGGATTCTTCGCCGCAGGGAGAGGCACCCTCTTGCCTTGCCGCAGCGTCCGAAACTTGCAACAACGCGCGCCATGCAAAGCCAATGGAACGACGCTACCGCGAAGCAAACGGTCGAGACTTATGGCGCCGAAGGCGTCAATGAGGACATCGCCCTTCGCGTCTACACCACCCGCCTGATCGGCCGCGATCCCCTCCTCGTGCTGCATGGGGGCGGCAACACCTCGGTCAAAACCCGGGCCACCGACGACCTCGGCAAGGTGCACGAGGTCATCGCCGTGAAGGGCTCCGGCGCCGACATGGCCGACATGGAGCCGTGGGGGCTGCCGGCCGTGAAGCTCGGGCCCTTGCGGGAGCTGCGCGCCCTGGACGACCTATCGGACGAGGCCATGGTCAATGTGCAGCGGCTCAACCTGCTCGACGCCTCGGCCCCAAATCCTTCGGTCGAGACTCTCCTGCACGCCTTCCTGCCGCACAAGTTCATCGATCACACCCACGCCGCCGCGGTTCTGTCCCTCGTCGATCAGCCGGACGGCGAGGCGCTGGCGCGCGAGGTCTATAACGGGCGCATGGGCATCGTGCCCTACATCGCGCCGGGCTTCGGGCTCGCCAAGGCGGCCGCGCAAGTGTTCGAGGAAAAGCCCGACGTGGAGGGGCTGATCCTCCACAAGCACGGCATCTTCACCTTCGGCGAGACGGCGCGCGAAGCCTATGAGCGCATGATCGAGATGGTGTCGCTCGCCGAGAGCCGCTTGCGCCAGGGCCGCCCGGTCGTGTTCCCGAAAGCGGAGATCGCCGGCAAGCTGGAGAGCGCGGCCGAGATCGCGCCGATCCTGCGAGGGGCTTGTGCCGTCAGACGCGAGGGCGCAGAGCCCATCCGCTTTATCGCCGAGCTGCGTACGGCACCGGAGATCCTCGACTACGTGAACGGCAAGGAGATCGCCTCCTACAGCCAGCGCGGCGTGGTGACGCCCGACCACATCATCCGGACCAAGAACAAGCCTCTCGTGGTGCCGGCGCCGGAGGCCGGCAAGCTCGACGACTTCGCCCGCGACGTGAAGGCGGCGGTCGAGGCGTTCATCGCCGACTATGACGCCTATTTCGAGCGTGAGAACGCGGCGGTGGGCGGCACCAAGACGAAGCTCGACCCTATGCCGCGCGTGATCCTCGTACCGGGCATCGGCTTGTTCGGCCTGGGGCGCACGGCGAAGGATGCGGCCATTGCCGGCGATCTTGCCGAGAACACGGTCAAGGTCATCACCGAGGCGGAGGCCATCGGCCGTTACGATCCCCTGCCGGCGAGCGATCTCTTTGCGCTTGAATATTGGAGCCTCGAGCAGGCCAAGCTGAAGGGTGCGGTGGTGAAGCCCCTCACGGGGCAGGTTGCCGTGGTGACCGGCGCCGGCGCCATCGGAACAGCCACGGCCAAAGCGCTTGCTGGCGACGGCGCTGCGGTCGCCGTGCTCGATCTCGACGGCGAGGCGGCGAAGAAGGCCGCCGCCGCCGTGAAGGGCCTCGGCGTCCAATGCGACGTCACGAAGCGGGACGACGTAGCCCGCGCGTTTGCCGCCGTCTGCGACCGGTTCGGCGGCGTCGACATTCTGGTGTCGAATGCCGGCGCGGCATGGCAGGGGCGGATCGGCGAGGTCTCGGACGAGACCTTACGCAAGAGCTTCGAGCTCAACTTCTTCGCGCACCAGACGGTGGCGCAGGCGGCCGTGCGCATCATGCTAAAGCAGGACACGGGCGGGGTGCTGCTGTTCAACATTTCCAAGCAGGCCGTGAACCCGGGACAGAATTTCGGGCCGTATGGCTTGCCGAAGGCCGCGACCATGCTCTTGATGCGCCAATACGCGCTCGACTACGGCGCGGACGGCATTCGCTCCAACGGGGTCAATGCCGACCGCATCCGCAGCGGGCTCCTTACCGACGACATGATCGCCGCGCGGTCCAAGGCGCGGGGCCTGACGGAGGCGGACTATATGAGCGGCAACCTGCTCCACGCCGAGGTCACGGCGGACGACGTGGCCCAGGCCTTC
This sequence comes from uncultured Methyloceanibacter sp., assembly GCA_964530895.1. Taxonomy (GTDB): domain Bacteria; phylum Pseudomonadota; class Alphaproteobacteria; order Rhizobiales; family Methyloligellaceae; genus Methyloceanibacter. The sequence continues at coordinate 2,178 of CAZHCN010000118.1, forward strand.
CTCGCCCTCGCCAAGGCGCGCAAGACGACCGGCCACGTGGAGACGGTCGACGGCGGAAATATCGCCGCGGCGCTCCGCTAGGGCCGGTTTCGCGCAAAATTCCGGTCCGTGCGCCCAAAACGGGGGCGATCCTTAAGGGCGTTTTAACCACAAACGCGGAGTCTTGCCCGCGTGGCTTGGGCTCGCGCGGAATTCGCTTCCGCCTCTCAGGCTGCACCATGGGGACGGGGTTTGCCCTCGAAACGCTGAGAGATTTCAAATGGTTGTGCGCCTGAAGATCACGCTCGCCTTCGCCGCCACGGCGCTGATCGCCGTCATCATCTCGTTCGCGCTCCAAGCAGCGATTCGAAGTACGGGGCCTGCGATCCTGCTTTCCTTGATTCTCGCAGGCGGTCTGGGTGCCGGGTTCGGTTACTTCTTCGGCGGCGCGCTCGGCCGGGCGCTCGGCGATCTCAGCAATGTCATCCTGCGCTTCACCAAATGGGACATGGACGGCGTCGTGCCCCATGCCGCGCGGTCCGATGAGGTCGGCGGCATCGCCAAGGCGCTCAAGGCCTTCCAGGCCGACGCCATCCAGTGGAGCGAGAGTCACAAGAGCGAGCAGGACAGCCAGATCCAAGGCCGGCTTGCCTCCCAGCAGCGGACTGAGGAACTGATCCATCAGTTCCGCGGCTCGATCGCCGGCATTCTCGGCGCCTTCGCCGACAGCGCGCGGACGATGGATGAGACGGCAAGGGTGCTGTCGAATGTCGCTTCCGACACCAATGAGCGCGTCACCGCCGTGGCGTCCGCGTCCGACGAGGCTTCGGCCAACGTGCAAACCGTGGCCGCCACCGCCGAGGAGCTTGCCGTCTCCGTCGGCGACATTGGCGAGCGGGTGTCCACCGCGAGCCGCATCGTCAGCGAGGTCACCGAGAACGCCCGTACGGCCAATCTCAAGGTCGAGGGGCTGGCGACCGCCGCGCAACGAATCGGCGACGTGGTGAGTCTCATTCAAGACGTCGCCGCCCAGACCAACCTGCTCGCGCTCAACGCCACCATCGAGGCGGCGCGTGCGGGCGAAGCAGGCCGCGGCTTTGCGGTGGTGGCGAGCGAGGTGAAGACCCTTGCCGACCAGACCGCGAAGGCGACCGAGGACATCAAGCAGCAGATCGCCGCCATCCAGACCTCGACCAACGGTGCGGTCGAAGCCATGCAGTCGATCGTCACCACGATGGGCGACGTGAACAAGAATACCCAGGAGATCGCCGGCGCCGTGCATCAGCAATCGGCGGCGACCTCCGAAATCTCGCACAGCGTGCGCCAGGCCGCGCGCGGCACCGAGGACGTGGTGGCGCACATGCCAGGCGTGACCAAGGCCGTTGACGAGACGAGCCAGTCGGCGACGCAGATGCTTCAGGTCTCCCGCGACCTGTCGCGCCAGGCCGAGCAGCTCCGGCACACGGTGGAAAACTTCCTGCGCCAGGTGGCGGCGGCCGACGCGCTGAAGCGCGCAAGCTAAGCGTCTATCCTTTCAGGTTCCGCGTAGATGGCCGGGCTCGTCCCGGCCATTTTATTGTGCGGGATGCTCTGACAACTCTTCTGCTGCCCATCGGTGTGACTAGAACGATCCGAACGCTGATCCGAGTGCGATGACCGAACACAGCGCGACAAGGGCGCCGACGATGGCAACCACGAAGAGATCGAGATAGGCCGCCTTGTGCGTCACGCCGCAAACGGCGAGTAGTGTGACCACGGCGCCGTTGTGCGGCAGGCTGTCGAGCGTGCCGGCGCTCATCACCGTGACCCGGTGCAGAAGCTCCGGATTGATTCCGTATTCGCCGGCAAGACGGAGGTAGGTCTCACCCAGCGCATCGAGCGCGATCGTCATGCCGCCGGAGGCAGAGCCGGTGAGCGCCGCAAGAATGTTCGTTGCAACGGCCAAAGATACGAGCGGACCGCCTCCAATCGACAAGACCCAATCCCGAACGAGGACAAAAGCGGGGAGGGCGGCAATCACCGCGCCGAAGCCGACGAGACTCGCCACGCTCAAGGCGGGAAGGACCGAGGCGTTGGCGCCGGCATCCATGCTCTCCCGCAGGGACGGCAGTCTGCGGTAGTTGAAAGCGAGCAACGTTAGGGTCGCTACGAAAAGCGCCACGACAACCGACCAGACGCCGCCCACCGCAGCGAGCGACGTCGCGCCCCACTTCTCCTCGGCGAGAAAGCTCGTGTCTAGGCGCGGGAGCACAGTCACGCTCATGATAAAGTTGACCAATATCACGACGATGAGGGGCAGGAGCGCGATGGGGACGCTGGGCAACGACTCGGCGTGCCGCCCGTGGGGAATCTCGGCGGGATCGAATTCGCTGGCGATCACGGCGCGCTCGCGCAATCCGGGGCCGTCGGTAGACGATTGCGCGCCTTCGCCGATTTCAAAGCCTTCGTTGGTGCGGCGGGCCGCCCGCTCGACGCGCGCGAGCCACCATAAGCCGAAGGCGAGCATAATTGCGGCCGCGATGATGCCAAGGCCCGGTGCGGCGAACGGCGTGGTACCGAAGAACGGCATGGGGATCGCGTTTTGCAGGGCCGGCGTGCCGGGGAGGGCCGACATTGTGAAGGTCATGGTGCCGAGCGCGATCGCCGCCGGCATAAGCCTTCGCGGGATGTTCGCCGCCTTGAAAAGTCCTTGCGCCATGGGCACGAGAACGAAGATCGCAACAAAGAGGCTGACGCCGCCATAGGTGACGATTGCGCCGCCGAGCACCACGGCCAACACGGCGCGATGCGCGCCGAGCCTCTCGGTCATGAAGCGGGCGATGGCTTCGACCGAGCCACTGTCCTCCATCAGCTTGCCAAAGAGGGCGCCGAGTAGAAAAAGCGGAAAGAACTGCGCGAGAAATTGCGCCCCACCCGCCATGAAGACCTGAGTCAAGTGCGCGAGAAGTGGCTCTCCTGAGGCCGCGGCGGCAAGCAGCGCCGCCGCTGGTGCAAGCAGCAAGATGCTCCAGCCACGAAAGGACAGCCACATCAGGATGCCAAGCGCGACGAGTATGCCGAGAAGGCCCATCGGTGTTAGACTGGACCCAAGAAGTGATCAAGATCCAACGTCGAGCGTTCGCCGAGATCTGACGCATGGGCCGACAGAAATGCGTCGGCGCACTTGCGGCCTTCGTCCCGCAGCATCGTCAGAAATGGCCACTCGGCATTTAGCTTCGACGAATAACCGAGCTCGGTCATCATGGGGCTTGCCACTCGATGAATCCGCATTCCGGCCCATCGAGCCCCGTCGCTGTGTCCCGGGTCGGAAACTTGCCGCAGCAGCGCGATCATTCGAAGCTCTTTCAGCAAAGTCGCATTGAAAGACACTTCGTTGATGCGGTTGACGATATCCTGCGCCGTGCGCGGCGTGCCGGACCGCTCGACAGGATTGACCTGAACCAAAATCGTATCGCTCGATTCGCATTCGTTGATCAGCGGCGTAATTGTGGGATTTCCCGCAAAGCCTCCGTCCCAATAGGCCTCTCCATCAATCTCGATGGCTTGAAACAATGTAGGAAGGCACGCCGACGCGAGCAGGACGTCAGGCGTCAGCTGGGCGTTGCGAAACACATGCCCGCGGCCTGTTCGAACGTTTGTAGCGGTCACGAACAACTTGATCGGCGCGCGCGCGAGACGCTCGAAGTCGATGCAATCTTCGAGGATCCTGCCGAGCGGATTCACCCCATGGGGATTAAGGTCATAGGGAGAAAAGATTCGCGCCATGATGTCGAAGGCGAGGAACAGCGGCGATGAGTCGACCGTCCAGCGACCAAGCGCAATGTCGAGCGGACTGCGGCGAAACGGACTTAGCAGGGCCGCGTCGGAAACCTTCCTCCAAAAGAGTTCGAGCCGCGCGCGTGCGCCTTGCGGCCCTCCGTCGACATGGCCGTCGGCGAGCACTGCGGCATTCATCGCTCCTGCCGAGGTGCCCGAAATGCCTTCAATCCGGAGCCAAGACTCCTCGATCAGCCGATCGAGCACGCCCCAGGTGAATGCTCCGTGCGCGCCACCGCCTTGTAGTGCGAGATCGATTAGAACGGGTTCACGGGTCATTGCTCGACTATCAATTGTCGTTAGCAGGTAGCTCCGCCTTGCCGGAGAGCAGCATTGCTATCCATCGCGTCGAGTCCGAATACTTGCAGAGCGTGAGCAGCGCAATGGTGATCGGCACGCCGATCAGCGCGCCGGGAATCCCCCAAAGGAAGCTCCAAAAGAACACGGCGAAAATGACCGCGAGCGGCGAAATCGCGAGTGCGGCGCCGGCCATGCGAGGCTCGAGATAGTTGCCTATGATGAACTGTATGAGGGCCAGGCCGGCCAAGACAAAGGCCACCGCTTGCCACGAATCGAGTTGAACCAAGGCAAAGAGGCCCGGAAGGATGGTGGCCGCGAAGGAACCGATGAAAGGAATGTAGTTCAGGGCAAAGGCGATGAGGCCCCAGGCGACGGGAAGCTCGAGGCCGGCAAGCAATGCGAAGGCCCAAACGGCGATACCCGTGAGTGCGCTCAATAGCGTGCGCACCCACATGTACTTGCGGAATTTAACGGCGATCTCGGCGCCAGCTTCCGTGAGTTCGCGAAACTCGCCGTGTTTGCCCAGGGCTGCGAGCTTCTGCTGGATGTCTCCGGTTTCGAGCAGAGCCAGCATCATGAAAACGAACACGAGCAGGGCAAAGCCGACGGTCCTGTTCACGTGGCCCGCCACCGTTTGAAGCATGCGCACCATCCAAGCCGCGTTGAAATGCTCGGACAGGCTTCCGATCACCACGATGTCGTGTTCTTCAAGCCAGTGTGACCATTCGAAATAAAGTTCCTGAAACCGAGACGCGTGGCTGATCATCCAGTCGGCAACGACGCTGAAGGCCCATGCGAGCATCGCGCCGAACGCGATGACGACGACCACCGTGGCGATCAGCGTCAGAAAAACGGCAATCGGCTGGGCCAGCTTGTTCTGCAATGCGCTCTGCAGAGGCCAGACCACCGCCATGATGAAGAGCGCAAAAGCGAATGGAGCGAAGATCGACTTCGCGAAGTAAAGAGCCGTCGCCACCAGGATGGCGGTGCAAATGCCAAGCATGACGCGAATGGAG
>CAZHCN010000119.1:0-7199 GCA_964530895.1 uncultured Methyloceanibacter sp.
GTCAGAGCCCGATATTCAGCACTTCGGTCGCATGGAAGCGGAAGAGAACAAGCATCGCCACGAGTCCGATCACCCAGAAACCCATGGCCACTCCCCGATGCCGCAGCCACGCTGCACCAATCGCGCAAGCAAAGAGGAGAAAGGGTAAGCTCATCATTGCGCAGCCCTCTCGTTGTCCCCCCTCAAAGCTTTCAATCCCCTGCCGGCCCGTGAAGTCTTTTGATTCGCTCTTTCTGCAAGGTATTGATATTTCGGGCCTGATGGCAACCCCCCACGCGTTTGCGGCCACTCAAAGGACGAGGCCGCCCGAACGGCGGCCTCGCAAGCACCTACGATCTCCTCGATCTACCGTCTAGCAGGGCACGCACCAGCACCGGAGCGGACCGCAGACCCGGTAGCGGCCCCAGCCGCACCAGCCGCGGCGCCGGCAGCCGGCCTTTTCGATGGGCGAATAGTTCTTGGCAGCTCCAGGAAGATTCGCCGTCGTCGGATTCGAGGTCAGCGCCTCGGCGTTCCACGCAATACCACCGGCAAGCAGCACCGCCGCCGCCAGTCCAATGGCAACCGCAAGCTTACGCATCTCAAGCCTCCTGAATAGAGAATGTCCGTCCCTAAGGGGGAGACGACCCTAGCGTACGCCTCATGGCGGGATCATGTCAGCGGGACCGTTGGACAGCGTTCCCAAACATTTAAGGTGTCGACAACCTTATGGTGCCGCGCGGTCGAGGATCGCGCGCGTGTCGCCGTGTGCTGTGGCTGCGCCATACGTATTGCGCCACCCCCCATCGAGCCTTGTGGCGACGAACGCGTCGCTCACCTCTTCGGGGGCGTGCGCAAGAAGGAGCGCAGCCGCTTGCGCCAGCGCCAATTGCTCGACAAGCGCGCGCGCCACGCTCTGATCGCGCATGGCTTTTGCGAGCAAGGTCTCGATGCGATCGAGCGCGGCCTTCACGCGAGGCTCGCGGCCGGCGATGTCGTCGATCTCCTCGAGCACCTGCCGCACGGTCGCCGGCGACCGCTCCAGCACGCGCAGCACGTCGAGGCACATGACATTGCCCGAACCTTCCCAGATGGCGTTGACCGGCACCTCGCGATAGAGAAGCGGAAAGCCGCCATCCTCCACGTAGCCATTGCCACCCATGCACTCCATGGCTTCGTAGACGAGCGCCGGCGCCGTCTTGCACACCCAGTATTTGGTCACCGGCGTCATGAGACGGCGATACGCGACCTCGTCCTCTTCCGTGCCCCCGTCGAAGGCGCGCGCCAGGCGAAAGGCAAGCGCCGTCGCCGCCTCTACATCAAGCACCATGTCGGCGAGCACCTGTCCCATCAGCGGCTGATCGATCAAGAGCCGCTGGAACACGGACCGATGCCGCGCATGGTGGATGGCGCGGGCGATCGCCTGGCGCATCAGTCCCGCCGAGGAGACCGCACAGTCGAGGCGCGTCAGCGTCACCATGTCGATGATGGTGGCGACGCCCCGCCCCTCGTCGCCGACGAGAAAGCCGTGTGCGCCCTCGAACTCCACCTCGGAAGACGCATTGGAGCGGTTGCCGAGCTTGTCCTTGAGCCGTACCAGGCGAAGCCCGTTGAGCTCGCCGTCCGGCGTCAGCCGCGGCAGCAGGAAGCAGCTCAAGCCTTCGCTCGCCTGCGCCAGCACGAGGAATGCATCGGACATCGGCGCCGACAGAAACCATTTATGCCCGGTGATGGCATAAGCCGCACCGGGTCCGCCGCCGTCCAATGGCTCGGCGCATGTCGTGTTGGCCCGCACATCCGTGCCGCCTTGCCGCTCCGTCATGCCCATGCCGACCGTCACCGCCGACTTGACGTCGGCCGGCGCAGTGCCCGGATCGTAAGTGCGCCCGAGGATCTTCGGCAGCCACTCGGCGGCGAGCTCCGGCGCGTGGCGGAGCGCCGCGACCGAGGCGTGGGTCATGGTGATGGGGCAGCAATGTCCCGGCTCCATCTGCGCCGCCATGTAGCTTCCCGCCGCACGCGCCACGTGGGCGCCAGCCCGCGGCGCCCCGCCGACGAGCAGGTGCTCCCAGGTCGAGCAGTGCAGCCCCTGGGCCATGCTGATGGCCATGATCTCGTGATAGGCGGGATGGAACTCGACGTGATCAATGCGGCGCCCCTGCGCGTCGCAGCTATGCAACTCCGGCGGATGGGCGTTGGCCCGGCGTCCAAGCTCGATGGCGGTGGCGCTGCCGGCGACCCCCCCGAACGCGTCGAGATCGGCCGCCGCCCAGTCCGCCCCTTCGCGCGAGACCGCCTCGCGCAAGGCCGCGTCCGACGCAAACAGGTTCACGTCGACAAAGGGCGGGCTCTGGTTGAACGCCGCGTCATCCCGGGATGGATCGGCCAAGGGAGCAGCCATGGGAGCAGCCATGCCTCACACTGCCAGAACGTCCGTTACAGCCAGCTTACCTTAATTCGCCGCGCAAGCTTGATGCCTGTCGCGCGCAAGCTTATACAGTGCCCTTTAATGAGCATCGCGGCTGAAGCTCCTCCTTCGTTCCCCCATCGCCATCTTCTTGGAATCGAAGGCCTTTCGCGCGCCGAGATCGAGGGCTTGCTCGACCTTTCCGAGGAGGCCGCGAAGCTCGGGCGCCAGATCGACAAAAAGCGTGACGATCTGCGCGGCCGGACCATGATCAATCTGTTCTTCGAGGCCTCGACCCGAACCCAGAGCTCGTTCGAGCTGGCCGGGAAGCGGCTCGGCGCGGACGTCATGAACATGGCGATCCCGACCTCCTCGATCAAAAAGGGCGAGACCCTTATCGACACGGCCGTGACGCTGAACGCCATGCGGCCCGATCTCCTCGTCGTGCGCCATCATGCCGCCGGCGCCGTCGAGCTTCTTTCCCAGAAGGTCGACTGCTCGGTAATCAACGGCGGCGATGGCAGCCACGAGCATCCCACCCAGGCGCTCCTCGATGCGCTCACCATTCGCCGCCACAAGAACAAGATCCAAGGGCTGATCGTCGCGATCTGCGGCGACATCCTCCACTCGCGGGTGGCCCGCTCGAACATCATTCTGCTCAACACGCTCGGCGCCCGTGTCCGCGTCATCGCCCCGTCCACGCTGCTCGGCGCCGGCATTGAGCGGCTTGGCGTCGAGGTCTACACCGACATGCGCGAGGGGCTGGCGGATGCGGATATCGTGATGATGCTGCGGCTCCAGCGCGAACGCATGGTGTCGAGCCTGATCCCGAGCCAGCGGGAATATTTCCATTTCTTCGGGCTCGACTACGACAAGCTCGCCTGCGCCAAGCCCGACGCGCTCATCATGCATCCCGGGCCCATGAACCGCGGCGTGGAGATCGACTCCAACGTGGCGGACGACACCCGCAGCGTCATACGCGAGCAGGTCGAGATGGGCGTCGCCGTGCGCATCGCCGTCCTCCAGGCGCTCGCCCGTAACCTGCCGAACCGGTGACCGCCATGCCGACGCACGACGACCACCACCCCCAACACCGGCCTCTCGCCCTGGTCAATGCGCGGCTCATCGACCCCGCCACCGGGCTCGACGCCTTCGGCGGCCTCCTGATCTCGGGCGGCGTCATCGCCGATCTCGGCATGCACATAACCGAGGGCGCGGTGGAGGGCGCGGAGTTCCTCGATTGCGGCGGCCGCACCGTGGCGCCTGGTCTGATCGACATGATGGTGTTTGCCGGCGAGCCGGGGCATGAGCACCGCGAGACGCTGGCGACGGCGAGCCGGGCCGCCGCAGCCGGCGGCGTCACTACCATCCTCTGCATGCCCAATACCGATCCCGTGATCGACGACGTGGCGCTGGTCGACTTCATTCTGCGCCGCGCCCGCGACACCGCCCTCGTCCACGTCCATCCCATGGCCGCCATGACCCGCGACCTGAAGGGCGAGGAGATGGCGGAGATCGGCCTCCTCCGGGAAGCGGGCGCCATCGCCTTCACCAACGGCAAGACCAGCGTCGACAATGCGCGGCTCATGCGCAACGTGCTCAGCTACGCCAACGACTTCGGCGCGCTCGTCGTCCATCACCTCGAAGACGCCACCCTTGCCCAAGACGGCGTGATGAATGAGGGCGAGATCGCCACGCGGCTGGGCTTGCGAGGCATTCCGACCGCGGCCGAGACCATCGTGCTCGAGCGCGACCTGCGTCTCGTCGAGTTGACCGGCGCCCGCTATCACGCGGGCCAGATCTCCTGCCGCGCATCCCTCGATGTCATTCGCGTGGCCAAAGAGCGCGGCCTGCCCGTTACCTGCGGTGTCTCCATCAATCACCTCACCCTCAACGAGAACGACATCGGCTCCTACCGAACCTTCTTCAAGATGAAGCCGCCGCTTCGCGCCGAGGCGGATCGGCGTGCCATGGTCGATGGCGTGGCGAACGGCGATATAGACGTGATCGTCTCCGCCCACGACCCGCGCGGTGCCGAAGGCAAGCGCCGGCCGTTTGCGGAAGCCAATGACGGCGCCGTCGGCCTCGAGACCCTGCTCGGCGCGTCCTTGCGCCTCTACCACAACGGCGAGGTCAGTCTGCACCGCCTGCTCGAGGCGCTGTCCGCCAACCCGGCCAAGCTCTTGGGGCTCGGCGGCGGCCGGTTGGCACGCGGCGCGCCGGCCGATCTGGTCCTTATCGATCTCGAAATGCCGTGGACGGTGGAGCCGGAGCAGCTCCGCTCCAAATCCAAGAACACGCCCTTCGACGGCGCGCGGCTCGAAGGCCGGGCGCTCGTGACATTCGTTGCTGGACGCCCCGTCTACCACTACGGTTGAGCGGCCATTGGCTGCGTAGAGGGATGACCGATGCCGCCGTCCGAGGATTGGAGCGCCGTCCTCCCGCTGATGCTCGGGCTTTGCCTCCTCAGCCTCGTCGTCGGCTATCTCCTCGGTTCGATCCCGTTCGGCCTCATCCTGACCAAGCTCACGGGCCGGGGCGACGTGCGGAAGATCGGGTCCGGCAATATCGGCGCGACCAACGTGCTGCGCACCGGGAGCAAGGGGCTCGCCGCCCTAACCCTTCTCTGTGACGTCTTGAAAGGCACCGCCGCCGTCTGGATCGGCGCGCATTTCGGACCCTACGCCGCGATAGCGGGCGGCCTCGGCGCCTTTCTCGGACACCTCTTTCCCATCTGGCTCGGCTTCCGCGGCGGCAAGGGCGTGGCCACTTTCATCGGCGTAGCCCTTGGACTCTATTGGCCGGCGGCGCTCGTCTTCTGCGTGGTGTGGCTCCTGGTGGCGTTCGCCACCCGCTATTCCTCGCTGGCGGCGCTCGTGGCGAGCGCCGCCACGGTCGGCGCGCTGGTTTTCACCCGCGAATGGCCGCTCGCGGTCCTGTTCCTCTTCCTCACGGTCCTTCTCTATCTCCGCCACGCCGGCAACATCCGACGGCTCATGAAGGGCGAGGAGACGCGCATTGGCGAGAGCAAGCAAGGAGCCTAGGTCCGGCGCGCGCCTCAATGCACGTCAGCGCCTCGCCTGGCTGCGGCTGATCCGCAGCGAGAATGTCGGCCCTGCCACCTTCCGCGCGTTGGTCAATCAATTCGGCGGCGCGGAAGCGGCGATCGAGGCGCTGCCGGCACTCTCCCGCCGTGGCGGCCGCGCCCAAGACATCCGTCTCTGCACAGCGGCCGAGGCGGAAGCGGAGATCGAGGCGGCGCACCGCATCGGCGCGCGTCTCGTCGCGGTTGGCGAGGAAGGCTACCCGCCGGCTCTCGGCCAGGTCGATGCACCACCGCCCCTCATCTACGCGAAAGGCCGGCTCGAACTTGCAGGCCTGCCCATTGTCGCCATTGTCGGGGCACGCAACGGCTCGGCCGTCGGTCAGAAATTCACAAGACAGATCGCGAGCGCGCTCGGCCTTGAAGGATTTGTCATCGCCTCGGGTCTCGCGCGCGGCATTGACACCGCCGCCCACAACGCCGCGCTCGAGCACGGGACCATCGCCGTGGTGGCGGGCGGGATCGACATTACCTATCCGCCCGAGAACGCGGCGCTGCAAAAAGCCATCGGCGAGCGCGGCCTTCTCATCAGCGAACGGTCGCCGGGCTTCGCACCCCGCGGCAAGGACTTCCCCCGCCGCAACCGGTTGATCTCCGGCATCGCGCTCGGCGTCGTCGTGGTCGAAGCGGCCGAGCGCTCCGGCTCGCTGATTACCGCGCGGCTTGCCGGCGAGCAGGGCCGCGAGGTCTTCGCCGTGCCGGGCAGTCCCCTCGATCCGCGCGCCGCCGGCACCAACAATCTCTTGAAGCAGGGGGCGACGCTCGTCACCGACGTGACCGACATCGTCGAGGCGCTCGCGCCGATCTTGGGGCGCCCGCCAGCACCTCCGGCGATCGAACTGGCCTCCTCCGATGAGACCGTCACCCCGGCGCCGCTGCCGGATATCGGTCAGAGCGAGCGTGACCGCGTCATCGAAGCCCTCGGCCCAAGTCCCGTCGACATCGACGAGCTGATCCGCAGCACGGGCGTCGCGGCACGAAAGGTCCACATCGTCCTTCTGGAACTCGACCTTGCCGGGCGGCTGCAGCGGCACGGGCGGCAGCTCGTTTCGCTCATCGAGCCGTGACGGGATTTTAGTCGCGCCTTGCCTTTTCGCTGTTGGCTTCTTCGAGGGCGACGCTGATCAAATAGGCAAGGAACGGCAACTCGGACTCGTGGGCCAGGCGGCGCAGGCCCTCGAGCAGAGATGCAATATATTCGGAGGCCTCCTGGCGCGACGGCTGCTCTCCATCGCCCGCCGAGCCAAAATCCGTCGGAGGCCGGGCGCTCGACCCTGCCATGCCATTCTGCCCTTGCTTCGCGCCCATTGGTTTTGCCACCGCCATCCCACAAAACGCGGTATGTGGGGCCGGTTGAAGCACCAAGAACACACGTTGGATTAACACGGATTGGTTGTCTTTAGTTAGTATACGCTACTAGAAGTTGTCAACGCTCTGTTCGCTGAATTTGACAGCGGCGGGTAGAGACACCATTTTCGGCGCATACCAGGGTCGATTCCGGACCCACTGCCCTCGGCCGGACGCAATTTGCGCGGCTAGGAAGTCTCATGAACATCGTCATCGTCGAATCGCCAGCCAAGGCAAAGACTGTCAATAAGTACCTCGGGCCCGGATACCGTGTGCTCGCATCCTATGGGCACGTCCGCGACCTGCCCTCGAAGAACGGCTCGGTCCTGCCGGACAACGACTTCGAGATGCACTGGGACGTCG
>CAZHCN010000120.1:0-7122 GCA_964530895.1 uncultured Methyloceanibacter sp.
TCATCGACGGTCCTGAATCGTTCGCCGAAGCCTTTAAAGTTCCACGTGAAACAATCCTGAGACTGACGCGCTACGGCGACCTTCTCGCCCACTGGCAGAAGACCACGAATCTCGTGGGCCCTTCGGCCCTCAAGGACCTCTGGTCCCGGCACTTTGCCGACTCAGCCCAACTGCGTAGCCTTGCGCCGGACGCGCGACTCTGGCTGGATCTTGGATCGGGGGCAGGGTTTCCCGGGCTCGTCGTCGCCATCCTGCAAACCGGAACGCCGGATTTCCGCATGCACCTCGTCGAATCCAATCACAAGAAGTGCGCGTTTGCCGCCGAGGTCGTGCGTGCGGTGCAGGCCCCTGTGGACATCCACGCCACGCGTATTGAAGACCTTGCCGAAAGGGCTCAAAGCCTAAGGCCGGACGTGGTGAGCGCCCGTGCGCTCGCGCCGCTCCCGCGTCTCTTCGAACTCGCTGCCCCGTTCTTCGGGGAAGGAACCAGGGGGCTGTTCCTGAAAGGTCGCGAGGCAGAGGCCGAGATCAAGGCCGCGAGGCCAGGGTGGGACTTCGACGTCCACCTCCATCCCAGCGTGACTGCGGGAGATTCCCAGATTGTCGAGGTCACCGGCCTCCGCGAGCGTCCGGCATGAGCCGGCACCACACACGGGTCCTCGCGCTTGCCAATCAGAAGGGCGGCGTCGGCAAGACCACCACCGCCATCAATCTCGGCACGGCGCTGGCCGCCGTCGGCGAGCGGGTGCTGATCATCGACCTCGACCCGCAAGGCAATGCCTCGACCGGCCTCGGCATCGAGCATCGCGATCGCTCGACCTTTGATGTCCTGGCGGGACACGCGACCATCATGGAGGCGAAGGTCGCGACCCATGTGCCGCGGCTCTCCATCGTCCCCGCCACCATCGATCTGATGTCCTTCGAGCGCGAGGCGGCGAATGCAAGCGGCAAGCATTACCGGCTCAGAGACTGCCTCGCCGCGTTGACCGCAAACGAGGACCCGGAGGCGAGAACCACCTACGTCCTCATCGATTGCCCGCCCTCGCTCAATCTCTTGACGATCAACGCGCTCGCCGCCGCCGACGCCGTGCTGGTGCCGCTGCAATGCGAGTTCTTCGCGCTGGAGGGCCTCGCCCAGCTCCTGAGCACCGTCGAGGAGATCCGGGTGCGCCTCAACCCGAAGCTTCAGATCCACGGCGTCGTCCTCACCATGTACGACCAGCGCACCAGCCTCTCCGACCAGGTGGTGGAGGACGTGCGCGCGGTGCTCGGCGAGAAGGTCTACGCGACGGTCATTCCGCGCAATGTGCGCGTCGCGGAGTCGCCGTCCCATGGCAAGCCGGTGCTGCTCTACGATTACAAATGCACCGGCAGCCAAGCCTATATTCAACTCGCCTCGGAGGTGATCGAGCGCGAGCGGCGGATCCGGGCGGCGTGATGCGGGGATCTCGGCCGAGAGCGGCCCAAGCTTGGAGATAAAAGATGGCGGTCAGCGCACAGAAAAAACGGTTGGGGAGGAGCTTGGCGTCGCTCATCGGCGAGGGCGTCGAGGCGGGTGGCTTTGGTGAGGATCAGCGCAGCGTGCCGCTGTCATCCCTGAAGGCGAGCCGCTTCAACCCGCGGCGCAACTTCTCCGAAGAGCAACTCGAGGAGCTCGCCACCTCGATCCGCGAACGCGGGCTGGTGCAGCCGCTCGTGGTCCGTCCGCTCGGCGGTGGCGACCGCTACGAGATCGTCGCCGGCGAACGCCGCTGGCGTGCCGCACAACGGGCGAACCTCCACGAGGTCCCGGTCATCATCCGTGCGCTGTCCGATCAGGAAGCGATCGAGATCGCCATCATCGAGAACGTCCAGCGTGAGGACCTGAACGCCATCGAGGAGGGGGAGGGCTACCACGCCCTAATGCAGGGCCACGGCTATACACAAGAAGACCTCGCCAAGGTCATCGGCAAAAGCCGCAGTCACCTCGCCAACACGCTTCGCCTGCTCAAGCTGCCGAAGTCCGTGCAGGACCTGGTGCGCGATGGCGCCCTCAGCGCCGGTCATGCGCGCGCGCTTATCGGGCGCCCCGATGCTGCGGCTCTCGCGGCCCGTATCGTTAAGGAAGGGTTAACGGTCCGTCAGGTGGAGGCGCTCGCGCAGGAAGAGAGCGCCAAGCCGAAGCGGCGTAAGGCGCATGGCAAGGACGCGAACACGCGTGCCGCGGAAAACGAGTTGCATGAAGCGCTCGGGCTGAACGTGGAGATCAAGCCCGGCCGCGGCGAGAAGGGCGAGCTTCGAATTCGCTATGCAAACTTCGATCAGTTCGAGGACATCCGAACGCGGCTGATGCGCCGCCCGAGCCGCTAGCGTCTCGCGCTTAGCCTCCGGCGAGAAACTCTTCCGCCTTGAACAGCGACTTGAACGGGATGCCGGCTTTCTCGTAGAGCTCCGCTGCGCCCTCGCCGCGGTCGAGGATCGAGATCACCAGTGCCACCTTGGCGCCGGCTTCCTCCACCGCCTTGACCGCGTCCATGGCCGAGCCGCCGGTCGTGGTCACGTCCTCGAGGATCACCACGGACTTGCCGGCAATGTCGTTGCCGTCGACCCGCTTCTGGGTGCCGTGATCCTTCACGGCTTTGCGCACGAAGAAGCCGGGCAGGTAGCGTCCAAACGCGGGGCTCTTCATGGCCACCGGCGCGATCAAGGGCACCGCCCCCATCTCCAAGCCGCCGACCGCGTCAACCCTAACGCCTTGAATTTCCGTAAGAATTAGCTCAGCCATGAGAGCGGCACCGTCGGGGTCGAGCATCGCCGGCTTCATGTCGAAGTAGTAGTCGCTCTCCTTTCCCGACGCGAGCACGACGCGCCCGCGGCGGAACGCGCGCTCGCGCAACAGCATGTAGAGCTGGTTGCGGCGTTCAAACGTTGCTTGATCCATGAAGGCACCTCAGCTCGAGCCGGACATGCATAGGTACGGGCGCGCGCGCCGTCAAACCTTCGATCCCAGTGTGAGCAAGAGGCGCTCGGCGAACGCGCCTTCGAGATCGGGCGAGCGGCGCGAGCGTCTGACCGTCTCTTGGATCAAGGGCAGCGCATGCGCGAGGCGGCTCGCGCCCCAGCGCCGGCAATGGGCGAGGAACATCGGCTCGCGCTTGAAGTGCGGGCGCGGCTTGAGCGCCCTCACCGCGTCCTCGAGATTGCCGCCGCTCGCTTGAGTCGCGGCCGCGCGATGAAGCTGCGTGAAATGCCGGGCGAGCGCCGACAACGCGCCGGCGCGGTCCGTGCCCGCGGCTGTGAGCCTTTGCAGCTCGCGCAGCGCCGCATGCGGATCCCCGCCGCTTGCTGCATAGACGAAATTCTCGAGCGCGATTTCAGCCGCGTCGCCGACGATCGCCTCGACGTCGTCATGGGTGACGCTGCCGTTCCCCCGGGCGTAAAGCGCAAGCTTGACCACCTCGGTGCGCGACATGGCCTGGTCCGCGCCGAGCCGGTTCATCAGATAGGTCTTGGTATCGGGGTCGATGCGAAGGCCCGCGTCTGCCAGCTCATCATCGATGATGCCCGCGAGGTCCCGCGCATCGGCATAGCAGGGCAACGCCGCGGCGTCGCCGAGCTTCTCGAACAGTTTGCGCAAGCCAGAGTCCGGCCTGAGATTGCCGGCCTCCACGATGAGAGCGTTGTCCGACGGCTCCGCCAAGAGCGCCTTGAGCGAAGGCACGTCGAGCCGGCTGCCGGCGGTCACGCGCACCACCTTGGAGTCGGCGAACATGGGCCGCGTGCGAAGCTCGATGTCGAGCCTGGCCGGCTCGTCGGCGAAGTCACGGTCGTCGAGACGGACGATTTCAGCCACGCCCTTCTTTTGCCGCGCGAAGGTCTCGGCCAACGCGGCGGCCCGCTCCGATACGAGCCCGGCGTCGGGTCCATAGACCAGGACGGCACGGCACGCGGGATTCGGCGATTTCAGAAAGCGCGCAACGCCCGAGCTCTTATAGGCGACCATGATGGCAAGGATAGCGCGAGTGATGAGGCTGAAGCGAGGCCCCTCGCCTTTGGGCTCACGCCGAGCTGGCGAGATACGCCGCGACTTGCGTCTTGATGCTCTCCGCGACCGTTGACGCAGCGCGGTCCTCGGCATTGTACCGGGCCCGCACGTTGGCGAAGATCTCTTGATAGCGGTTATAGGGCGCGCGCGAGATGGCCGTGCCCTCGTGGATGACCTTCCCGTTGGATGCGTCTTTGAGCGTGTAATGTGCCTCCAGCTGGTAGACTTGGCCCCTAGCGTCACCGCTGATTTGCACCAGCTGATCGATGACCCGCTCCCTGATCGCGATATCGAGCTTGTAGCGAGACTTCGCCGCGTAGTCTCCGCCAGTATTGGCGAAGATCAACTCGTTGCGGACCTTCTGGCCGACCCGGCCCGGGATCGGGTTGACCTCGACCGACGACATGGCCTCGGCCAAGCGGGTGCCGCTCGCGGTCGTCGTATTCGACCCGTAAAGGGGCTGGAAGCCGCACGCGCTGAGGCCGAATCCGGCCAGCGCGGCGAGCGCCGCCAGCGCAAGGGCAGGCCTACGCCACCACATTGACGATCCTCTGCGGCACGACAACCACCTTCTTGATCTTGCGTCCCCCTATGGCGCGGGCCACATTTTCGAGCCTCAGCGCTGCTGCTTCAATATCTTCCTTCGAGGCGTCCCGCGCAATCGTCAATTCGTCCCGCCTTTTGCCGTTCACCTGGACGGCGATGGTGACCATATCCTCGGTCAGAAGGGCCGAATCGGCCACCGGCCAAGGTTCCTCGGCCAGCAGCGTCCCATGCCCCAGCACGGTCCAGCACTCCTCGGCCAGATGCGGCACCATGGGCGCCGAAACCCGGGCCAGGATTTCTGCGGCCTCCCGCAGGGCGAACCGCATATCGTCTTTGGGTTGTGCTCCGGACGCCTGCAACGCTGCAGAGAGGGCGTTGGCGAGCTCGTAGATCTGCGCCACGGCGGTGTTGAAGCGAAGTTTCTCGATGGCCGAGGTGACGCCTACAATCGTTTTGTGGGAAGCCCGCCGCAAGCCTTCCGCCTCGGCGCTCATATTCGCCGGCGCCGGCGTGCCGGCCGACGCGCCCTTGGCCGCGACCTCCCGGACCAGACGCCAGATACGCTGCAAGAAGCGGTGGGCACCGTCGACCCCGCCGGCCGTCCACTCGATGTCTCGCTCGGGCGGCGTGTCCGACAGCATGAACCAGCGGGCGGTGTCGGCGCCGTACGCGGAGATAATGTTGTCGGGATCGACCACGTTCTTTTTCGACTTCGACATGGATTCGACCGCACCGACGGTGATCGGCGCGCCGGTCTTCACATGCACCGCTTGGCCGTCGCGCATCGTCACCTCTTCCGGCAGCACCCATTTCCCGTCTGCATCTTTGTAGGTCTCGTGCGTGACCATGCCTTGGGTGAAGAGACCGCGGAACGGCTCGTCGATCGCGACGTGTTCCGTCTTGTGCATCGCGCGCGTGAAGAAACGCGAATAGAGGAGATGCAGAATCGCGTGCTCCACGCCGCCGATATATTGATCGACCGGCAGCCAGTAGCCGACGGCATTCGTGTCGGTCGGCACGGAGGCCCGCGGCGAGCAGAAGCGCGCGAAGTACCACGACGAATCGACAAACGTGTCCATGGTGTCCGTCTCGCGCCGGGCGAGCCCACCGCACTTCGGACATTTGACGTTCTTCCACGTCGGATGGCGATCGAGCGGGTTGCCGGGAACGTCGAAGGTGACGTCTTCCGGGAGCTTGACCGGCAGGTCCGCGGCCGGCACCGGCACGATGCCGCACGTCTCGCAGTGAATCATGGGGATCGGGCAGCCCCAATAGCGCTGCCGGGAAATGCCCCAATCCCGTAAGCGGAACTCGGTTTTCCGGACCCCTTGCGGTTGGCCCGCGACCGTCCGCGCCGCGAGCCGGTCCGCCATGGCGTTCTTCGCGTCGACGACGCTGAGCCCGTCGAGAAAGTCCGAATTGAATAGAACGCCGTCGCCGGTATAGGCCTCCTCGCCGATCGTGAACGTCGCGGGGTCCTCGCCCGGCGGCAGCACCACCGGAGTGACGGGGCGGCCGTAAGCGCGCGCGAATTCAAGGTCGCGCTGATCGTGCGCCGGACAGCCGAAGATGGCGCCTGTGCCGTACTCCATCAGAATGAAGTTGGCGATGTAGACGGGAAGCTCAGCGCCTTCGATGACGGGATGCGCGACGCGCACGCCGGTGTCGAAGCCCCTCTTCTCTTGCGTCTCCAGCTCTGCCGCGCTGGTACCGTGATGGTGGCATTCGTCGATGAAGGCTTTGGCGTCGGCGTTGGTCTCGGCGATAGCGTGCGCGAGCTTGTGGTCCGGCGCGATCGCCATGAACGCCGCGCCAAACAACGTGTCCGGGCGCGTGGTGAACACCTCGATGAAATCGAAACCTTCCGGCGCCGTGCCGTCCATCGTCTCGAAGCGCACGAGTAGCCCCTCCGAGCGGCCGATCCAGTTCGCCTGCATCAGACGCACCTTCTCGGGCCAGCGGTCGAGCCCGTCGAGGGCCTCGAGCAAGTCATCGGCATAGGCCGTGATCTTGAACACCCATTCCGGCTGCTCGCGCTGCTCGACGAGCGCGCCGGAACGCCAGCCGCGACCGTCGATCACCTGCTCGTTGGCGAGCACCGTGTTGTCGACCGGGTCCCAGTTCACCTTGCGCGTTTTGCGATCGACGAGGCCTGCGGCGAGCATGTCGAGAAAGAGCTTCTGCTGTTGGTGGTAATATTCGAGGTCGCAGGTGGCGAGCTCGCGCGACCAGTCGAGCGAGAGCCCCATGCTTTTGAGCTGGCCGCGCATGGTGGCGATGTTGTCGTAGGTCCATTGGGCGGGGTGGACGCCGCGCTCGATGGCGGCGTTCTCGGCCGGAAGCCCGAAAGCGTCCCAGCCCATGGGATGGAGCACGTTGTGACCGCGCGCCCGCATATAGCGGGCGACCACGTCGCCCATGGTGTAGTTCCGCACATGACCCATATGGATGCGGCCCGACGGGTATGGGAACATTTCAAGAACATAGTATTTGGGCCGCGCGTCGTCCTCGCGCGCCTGGAAGATGCCTTTGGCCTCCCAGGCGGCTTGCCA
>CAZHCN010000121.1:0-7117 GCA_964530895.1 uncultured Methyloceanibacter sp.
TCGCGGCCTATGGCCGGAAGACGCTGGTGCTGTCTCCCGAGGAAGAGTTCGCGGTAAAGCACCGCGAAGGGAAAGCCTCGGCGTGAGGCTCAATACTCGACGACCCGGTCGAGGGTGAGCACCCAGCCGGCCTCGCCAGGCTTGAGCTTATATTGCAGCTGCCGGGTGCGTCCCGTCGGTGACGGCGGATCACCGGCGCCATAGATCGGAAACCGTCGCGCCACCACGGTCTCGACCACCGCCATCTCGTCGTGACCATGATAGCCCTTGGCGTTCGCCGTGCCGTCGAGCGGCGGCAGGTGGAGCAGGTCAATGATTTGATTAAAGTTTTTCAATTTGCGGGAGTGCCACTCTCCTTGAGTTGATCCTGTGGCGAGAGCATGGCCAGGCAGATTTCAGTTGAAGCGGGCCTTGCAATCGGCGTTACCGGCAATATCTCTAAGGGTGCGCAAGACCCGCCCACGAGGGAAGCAATGGTGAAATGGTTCCTGATCGCGTTGGTGCCCGTGGCCCTTGCTGGCTGCGTGGCCGACCAGGGTCCCGCATTGCCGCTCGCCCTCGGGCCCGCAGACACGGCGCAGGCCTCGTGCCTCCGCTATGCCGGCGCCCCGGCGTATGGCGATTGCAAGGCGTTGAACGTGGAAGGGGCGCCTTCAGCCCAGCCGGCTACCGAGTAGTTCGGCGTCTTTCCCCAAGCTTAAGCCCGATCGTTCGCTAGGTGCGGCCTGACGCCTTGGCGAAGCGCGCGTAGCGGTAGGGCATGGGGTCCACGATCGGCGCAGACCCCATCACCAGATCCGCCATGAGATGGCCTGCACCCGGACTGATGCCGAAGCCGTGCCCGGAAAAGCCGCTAGAAATGAAAAAGCCGGGGAGAGCAGGCACCGCGGAGATCACGGGGACGCCGTCCGGCGTTGCGTCGACGAGCCCAGCCCAGCGCTCGACGACCCGCATGCCCCCGAAAGTTGGAAAGTTGCGCGCAAGGTTTCTGCCGCCTTCGTCGAGAATGGACTGAGAGGGCACCGGGTCGAGAGTGCGGACGGTCTCGAATGGCGTCACCGCATCGAGTGCCCACCGCCGCGGGATGCGCCATTCCTCCAGGAACCGCTTGCCGACGCGAAGGCGTAATTCATGCCATTGGGCGATGAGGGCAGGGACGAACTCGAAGAACAGCCTGAAACTGTCAGGGACGAGCTCGGCCTCGTTGGCGTTGCGCCTGGCGATGGTGTAGCCGCCGTCGAGCCGTCTGCGAAAGGCAAAGTCGTCGGCG
This sequence comes from uncultured Methyloceanibacter sp., assembly GCA_964530895.1. Classification (GTDB taxonomy): domain Bacteria; phylum Pseudomonadota; class Alphaproteobacteria; order Rhizobiales; family Methyloligellaceae; genus Methyloceanibacter. Next base: position 1,271 of record CAZHCN010000121.1, read on the forward strand.
CCGACGGCATGATCCGGCGCGCCCGCGACAGGTGCCGTCCGCAGCACCGAGCCCAGGATCTTGAGTTGCGGCAGCTCCACCCCGAGATTCCCGCAGAACAACCGCGACCAGGCGCCCCCGGCGAGCACCGCCTGGCTGCATTGGATCAGCCCTTTCTCGGTGACGACGCCACTGACCGCGCCAGCCGAGGTCTCGATGCCGCGAACCGCGCAAGCCTCGAGGATCACAGCACCCGCCCGGACCGCGGCGTTGGCGATGGCCGAAGTCGCCTTCTCCGGCTCGGCGCAACCGTCGCTCGGCGTATAGAGCGCTGCGGGCCAACGGCGCGTCGACCCGGGCAGGAGCCGGTCGATCTCGTCGGACCCGATCAGGCGGGAATCGATCTGAAACGCCCCCGCCTCGGCGAGCCACGCCTCGTGCCGTGCCGCCTCCTTGGCTGTCTCACAGAGATAGACGATGCCGGTCTGGCGGAATCCAGTCTCGGCACCGGTCCGTCCATTCATGCCCTGCCACAAACGCAAGCTCTCGACCGCGAGCGGGATCTCGGCAAGATCGCGCCCCATCTTGCGACACCAGCCCCAGTTCCGGCTCGATTGCTCGCCGGCGATGGTGCCCTTCTCGCACACCACCACCGATACGCCACGCTCGGCGAGACAAAGCGCGGTGCTCGCGCCGACGACGCCGCCGCCGATGACGACGACATCGGCCTTTGCCGGAAGCTCGGAAGTGGTGAGGACGGGGTCGACGCGTGGCGCCATCGAATGCCTTTATGCCGGGTGGGCGACGGTAATTTAGGGCACTGGTGGGTTTCGGCAACCGCAACGCCCAAAAGGCGGCGAGTGTTCAAAAAATGTCTTCGACGGCGGGTTAGACTCCGGCAACGGCGTCGGCAGCCGATCGCTGATAAGCCACCAAAAGGGAGGTGTGGGCTATGAGTGAGCAAATTCCAATACAGAGTAGCGTTGGTGTCTTTGTTGAATGGGCTAAGGCCCGCCTTGATGAGATGGCTGCGAATGCAAAGGTGCTCGAATCAAGCCTCGACAAGCTTGATGTCGATGTCCGCGCCCAAGCCGAACAGGCAATCGCCCAGGTCAAGCAATGGATTGCCGACGGCCAAGCCGAGATCAAGAACGTTCAGGCGAAGGGGGAGGCCTCTATCGCAGAGGCGAAAGCTCATATCGAGGCGGCGTGGTCCCAGTTTCAAAACGAATCAGACACGTGGGTCGAACGGGCCAAGGATGAGCAAGCTGCGTTTCAAGCGCGCGCCCAGGCCCAGGCCCAGTCCTGGCAAAATGTGGTGAACACCTACATGCAGCTCGCAGCCGAAGTCCATGCCCAGAACAAGGCGCAGGCTGAGGCGCAGGTTGAGCAGCTGAAGGCCGACGCCCAGAAGGCCCAAGCGGATCTCAATGCCAAGGTCGATGATCTTGGGAAGGCCAGTCAGGCGTCATGGGCTGCCATGAGCCAGGCGCTCGATGAGTCGCGCAACGCGTTCTCCAAGGCGATCGTCGCTACGGCAGAGAAGTTCAGCGACGCGACCAAGCAGTAGCGCCTCCGGCGTCATGAAACTGTGATCGGTTTGACATTAAAACTTCGTCGTCGATCGACACCTGCCCGAACAGCCCTGGTTTCTCGGACAAGCCGGGATTGTTCGGGCATCCACCGTCGATGCCCGCCCTTGCTAAAAGCCACAGCCCTCGGGATATTGCGGACCAAGTGAGTAGTCGCACGGCGTCCAGTAGGGATCGGGCCTATACGGTCCTTTTGTCGGGTTGAGGATGCAGTTGCCACCCGCCCCGCGGTGATAGCCCCTCCCACATCCTCCGTCGCCGACCGCCTGGCTCGTCATCCTCGCGTCACGCTCATAGTGACGCTCCGCCGCCATGGCCATGGGGGGCGCGAGCGTCACGGCGAGAACGCCGACGAAAAGCCTGATCATGACTTTCTCCTTCCGACATGTTGGAAAGACAATGGCGCGGATGCCATTGGGGTTTCCTGGAGCGTAGCACCACCTTGGTGAACGACGAGGACACAGAAGCGTGACTTGTCTCGGCCAGACGCGATTTGCACAGTCCGGCGATGATCAAGTCCACGGCGTGGTTGATGGCACAAGCAATGTTGCTTGGCGCCGCGTGTGTTCCGGCGCACGCCCAATCGGAATTCTTGGGCGAACGCTTTCCCTACACGGCCTTCGACCGCCTGCCGGCGACGCCAATCACTGCTGGCGACGCCACTCTCAATGTCGCCTTCGCACCAGGTGAGTTCGCCCTGCCGCGGAGCGCGCTGTTCAATTGGCTCGAGACGTCGGCCAAGGCGGTATCGGTCTATTTCGGCACGTTCCCGGTCTCCTCGGCGCGGATCCTCATTGTCCCCGTTGCCGGCCGTGGCGTGCAAAGCGGCACGACCTTCGGGTATCGCGGCGCCGCCATCCGCCTCGTTGTCGGGCGCGACGTGACCGAAGCCGAACTCCGTAATGACTGGAAGGCCGTGCACGAGATGACGCATCTCGCGCTCCCTGACGTGCGCGAGCCGCATCTCTGGCTCGCCGAAGGCATCGCCGTCTACGTCGAGCCGATTGCGCGGGTCGAGGCCGGCGACCTCACCGCCGCAAAGATCTGGGGCGATATGGTGCGCGACATGAAGCAGGGCCTGCCCAGGCCGGGCGATCGCGGGCTCGATCGCACGCCGACCTGGGGGCGGACCTATTGGGGTGGCGCTATGTTCTGCTTGTTGGCCGACATCGAGATGCGCAAACAGACCGGCAACAGGGTCGGATTGCAGCAAGCGCTCCGCGGCATCCTCGCCGCCGGCGGCAATCACGAGCAGGACTGGCCGGTCGCGCGCATCTTCACTGTCGCCGACAAGGCGACCGGCACCACCGTGCTCACCGATCTCTACGCCAAGATGCGCGCCACGCCGATGGCGCCCGATCTCGATGAGCTGTGGCGCGAGGGATCTCCGTGTCCGGGGGCAAGGTGACGTTCGACGACAGCGCGCCGTTCGCGCCGATCCGGCGTGCCATTACCGCGGTTCCGCCGGTCTAGAGGCCGGCGCCGCTAGAGGTGCGGTGTGGCAGTTGCAGCCGTACGCGCAACGCGCAATCAGGGCTTGCGCATCATCTTCTTGGCGATCTTCTCGGCGGCCACCCGTTCGGCCTCCGGAATGAACGGCTTGTTGCTCCAGCCAGGGCGCGACAGCGACGGGCCTCGCTCGCCGGGGGCGCAACGCGTCACGGGATGGGCAGCGATCTCTCTTTCAAGCCGAGCGGCCTCTTCTTCTCGGGTCTCGCCAATCAGCACCCGTTTCGTCCTCGGCATGGCAAAGGGTCGCCGTGTCTTATCCGAACTCATCGAGATCCATCTCCGAAATGTTTATCCGCCCTCAAGCCGAGAGCAAGACGGCAGGGGGGCTGGTTCGTATCCATCGCGAACATCAACAAAGACTGAGGCGGAGGTTGGGCGGAGGCCAGGCAAGAGTTGAGCCAGCAAAGACTCAAATCGCTGGCATGTCGCACCTGCCACTACCAGAAGCGGCCACTCGCGCCCACGACTATCGTCAGGAGGCCGAGCACCAGGTTGATCCCGACGATGCGGCGAATCTGAGCCAGGCGCTTGGCTGCTTCGGGGAAATGCCCCCCTTCCACCGCGGCGCCGAAACGGCGCCAGGGACCGAAATAGAGGTGCAGGAACAACAGCATCATCACGATGCCGATGCCCTGCATCAATTGGATGTAGAGGACAGCGCCGGCGAAGCCGCCGAAAACGAGGAACATCATGCCGTAGCCGCTGGCGAGAAGAACGACGATGCTCGCCCACACCCAGGGAAAGAAACGGCGGAAGACCCTCTGCCAAAGCTGGAGCCGCGCCTCGGCGGCGAGCGGCCCCGCGGACGGACGCAACACCACGTAGGCGAAGAACATGCCGCCCACCCACACGGCGACGGCAAGGACATGGAGGGCGATGAGGACGGCGATGAGGAGGGCCATGGAGCCTAGTCTAACGGTTATTCGTTGTCGGCATAGACCCCACCACCTGCATCATACCTCGATGTGGATAGACTAGCGCGCTATCACCGAGGCGTCGCCGGGCTAGGCGCGCGAGGCCAATGTCAATCGGCCGCCGGCCGCCGTGGCTTCGGTAGACATAAGTGGCGCGCTCAAGACGGCAATCTGGTAGACGAAGCGGGTCATCCCGCGCTGAGGGGCAGGGAACAACCGAGGACCATGATCGACATCGTCATTGTCGCCGTCTACCTCGTCGTCATTCTCGGCATTGGTCTTTGGGCGGGGCGCCAGCAAAAAGACTTGGCGGACTACGCCGTTGTCGGACGGTCCTATGGATCGCTCATCATCTTCGCCACGATGTCGGCCTCGTTCATCGGCGGCGGCTTTTCGACCGGCAATGCGCAGAAGGTTTTTCTGTTCGGGATCGCCAACATCATCGGTCTGTGGGGTTTCAGCCTGAAGGAAATCCTGGTGGCGCTGTTCGTCGCGCCGAAGATGGACAGGTTTCCCAATGCCATTTCGGTCGGGGACATCATGGCCACCGCCTACGGCAAGGTCGGCCGGGTCATTACCGGCCTCTGCGCTCTGTTCCTGTGCGCCGGCATCGTCGGCGCCCAGGTCGGCGCCATGGGTATTGTGTTCAACGTGTTCTACGGCATCGACCGGGATTGGGGCATCTTGATCGGCTGCGGCATCGTCATCCTGTACACGACGTTTGGCGGCATGCGGGCGGTGGTCGCGACCGACATCATGCAGTTCCTGATCCTCGCCATCGGCATGCCTCTCGTCCTCTATTTCGGCATCAACTATGTCGGCGGTTGGGGCGCCCTGGTCGCGGCAATCCCGGCCGACCGGATCGAGATCCCGGGCGCCCATTATCAATGGCTCGGGCTGATCGCGCTGATCCTGGTTTTCATGTTCGGCGAGACGCTGGTGCCGCCTTACGTGCAGCGCCTGTGCATCGGCAAGACGGCGGCAAAAGCGGCGCAGGGAACACTTTACTCGGGACTGTTCTCGATCCCGTTCTTCGCCGTGACCGGTCTCATCGGCCTCGTGGCGCTAGCGCTCGATCCGGCGCTAGATTCCAATCTCGCGATGCCGCACGTCGTGGTCACGGTGATGCCGCCTGTGCTCAAGGGCTTGGTCATCGCCGCGGTGGTCTCAATCGTGATGTCGTCGGCTGACTCCTATCTCAACTCGGCGTCGATCGCCTTCATCAACGATGTGCTGGCGCCGTTGCGCGCGAAGCCGCTCACCTCGCGCCAGGCGCTGAGGCTGGCGATGGCCGTCACCTTCGTGGTCGGCGTGATGTCGGTCTTCTTTGCGCTCGCCATCGAGAGCGTCCTCGACATCCTCATCTATGCCTACACGTATTGGGCGCCGGTGGTGCTGGTGCCGCTCGTCGCCACAATCTACGGCGTTCGCAAGGGCGTTGCCGGATTTGTTGCCGGCGCGCTCGCCGGGCTGTTCGTCGCCATGGTCTGGGACAACGTCCTGCACCAGCCTGGCCAGATCGCAGGCTTGGTCGTCGGTGTCTTCGCCAATCTTTTGGTGTTCTCGCTAATGCCGGCGAAGCGGCACGCGGGAGCGGCGAACGCGCCGCCGCCGCGCGATGGCTCCAGAGGACATGGCGCGACAGCCCATGTGGCCGCAAAGGAAGAATGATGTCCGTCTTCCCGCGCCGGGACGTTGTGATGGCCGTCGCGGGGTAAAGGGGAACGGGAGACAAGCCTTAGGTCAGACGGCGTCCTTCGCCGCCTTCACGGCGCGTACCTTGAGCATCTTTCGCGCCGGCTTCGCCTTGAACACGGTCGGCTCCTTGGTGAACGGGTTGATGCCCGCCC
>CAZHCN010000122.1:0-7100 GCA_964530895.1 uncultured Methyloceanibacter sp.
CTAGGATTATCGCCTCGAAGGGCTATATCTACGTCAACGGCCTCTACCGGCACGGTTTTCTGTTGGCACCGGTCATGGCCGAGCTGGTCGCGAACTATATCGAGACCGGCGCCACCGATCCGGAGGTGTTCCTTGCAGATCCTGCTTAACGGCGAGCGCTTCGCCACCGACGCAAGCAACCTCGACGAGCTTTGTGCCAGGCTCGGCTTCGCCGAGGCGAAGGTCGCCACGGCCGTCAACGGCAGCTTCGTGGCCGCATCGGCGCGGCACGCGACTTACCTCGCCGAGGCCGACGAGGTCGAGATTGTGGCGCCGAGGCAAGGCGGCTGATGTACGAGCTCTACGGCAAACGCTTCGCCTCGCGCATGCTGCTCGGCACGGCCGGATATTCATCCCCCGATGTTCTGCGCCAGGCGGTCGAGTCCTCGGGCGCGGAGATCGTGACCGTCTCGCTGCGCCGGGAATCGGCCCGCGTCCGCACCGGCCAAGGCTTCTGGGCGCTGATCGAGCAGCTCGGACGCCGCGTGCTCCCCAACACCGCCGGCTGCCGCACCGCCAAGGAGGCGATCGCCACCGCGCAGATGGCGCGCGAGCTGTTCGGCACGAATTGGATCAAGCTCGAGGTCATCGCCAACGACGACACGCTTCAGCCGGAGCTGTTCGGTCTCGTCGAGGCGGCGGCTGTGCTCTGCGCCGACGGCTTCGAAGTGCTGCCATACACGACGGAGGATTTGAGCGCCGCCGAGCGGCTCGTCGCGGCGGGCTGCGCCGTGCTCATGCCGTGGGGCGCCCCGATCGGCTCGGCGCGCGGCCTCATCAACAAGCCGGCGCTTCAGAGCTTGCGCGCCTATTTCCCCGATACGCCGCTCATTATCGACGCCGGGATCGGCACGCCGTCTCATGCGGCGGAGGCCATGGAACTGGGCTATGACGCCGTGTTGCTGAACACGGCGATAGCCAAAGCCGGCGATCCGGTGAAGATGGCGGAGGCCTTCGCCAAGGCGATCGAGGCGGGAAGGCTTGCCTTCGAGGCGGGTCTGATCGAGCCGCGCGACATGGCCTCCCCGTCCACCCCGGTGGCGGGCACCCCCTTCTTCAAGATCGATCACGCCTCTTGATCCGCCTCGACCCGTTCTACCCCATCGTCCCCGACACGGACTGGCTCGCGCGCCTCTTGCCGCAAGGGGTGAAGCTCGTGCAACTCCGCATCAAGGATCAAAGCGCCGAGAATGTTCGTGCGGAGATCGAGCGGGCGATCTCGCTCTGCGCTCCGCACCGCTGCCAGCTCGTGATCAACGACTACTGGCGCGAGGCCATCGCGACGCGCGCCGACTTCGTGCATCTCGGCCAGGAGGACCTCGCGGGCGCCGACCTCGGGGCGATACGGGAGGCCGGCATCAGAGTCGGCGTCAGCACTCACAGCCATGACGAGCTGGACAAGGCCCTTGCCGCAGAGGCGGACTACGTGGCCCTCGGGCCGATCTATGCCACATCGCTGAAGAAAATGCCGTGGTCGCCGCAGGGTCTCCCGCGGCTTGCGGAATGGCGCGCACGCGTCAAATGTCCGCTCGTAGCCATCGGCGGGATCACGCTCGACAGAGCGCCGACCGTGCTCGCGGCCGGCGCCGACAGCGTCTCTGTCATAACGGATATTGTGACACACCAAGATCCTGAGTTCAGGACACGAAATTGGGTCGCTGTCACAAAGGCCTGGCGCACTTATCAACAAAGTTTCCACAAGGGCGGCCACTGACTTTTCGGTTGACCCTGCACCCCCAGGCGGGAATCATTCGCCCTGGAGAGCTTGGAGGCTAACGCGGGGGCAGTGATGAGTTACCGGCTCGATCCGGCATTGCCGATGAGCGAGGCCTTGCGGTCTGTGGCCCTCGCCGAACTCGACATCGCCCACGGCTCGCTTGCGTCTCCACCGGACCGCCACACAGGCGTTCACAGCGCCCGCAAATGCTTCAAGAGATTGAGGTCTTTGTTGCTGCTTGCGCGCCCGGGCATGCCCGAGCCCGTATTCGGCAACCTGACCGCGCGCGTCGCCAGCATCGGCAAAGGCCTCGCCGCGGTGCGCGATGCCCAGGCGCTGCTTGACGCCGTCAACAAGCTCGAACAGAACACCGAACCGGGCGAGGGCGAAGGCCCGATCAGGTCCATGCGCGCCTGGCTCCAAAAGCGCCGGCAGGCCGCCGAGCAGAACCTCGAGCAGAGCACGGCGTCAGAAGCGATGCGCCGCCTGCTTGAGCTACGCCCGGCCTTCACCGCCCTTGCGGTCTATCCCGACGATTTCAGCCCGCTCGCCAAAGGTCTGGAGCGCTGCTATCGCACCACGCGCAAGAGTTTCAAGGCGGCCTTCAAAACCACCGAAGCCGAGGAGATTCACGAATGGCGAAAAGGGGTGCAGCATCATTGGCGCCAGATGCAGCTTCTCACCCCATGCTGGCCGTCAGAGCTCTCCGCACGCGCCGACGCCGCCCGCGCGCTGTCGCAGCTCCTCGGTGACGACCACGACATCGCCATGCTCATCCACCTCGTCTCGACGCCGACCATGACCTTCGGCAGTCCCGAGGAGACCGCCGCGTTCGTCAAGCGCTGCCGTAAGCGGCACAAGGCACTGCGCAGGGACGCGAAAGTCAGAGGCGAGAGGCTGTTCGTGGAGAAACCGCGGCCGTTCACCGCGCGCATCCACGCCTATTGGATGACCGCGGCGGTCGGCGCCGACAAGCCGGTCGGGCGGATGCCGCAACAAGACAATGTGGTGGTCTTCGGCGAGGCGCGCACCGGACGCGGTGGCCAAAGCTAAGGCTTCACCTCCATCCCATCATAGGAGACTTCCCACCCGGCCCTTTGCACGGCGGCCCTCTCCGGCGAGTCGTCGCGCAGCACAGGGTTGGAATTGTTGATGTGGATGAAGATCTTGCGCGCGATGCCCAGCGGCGCCATCTGTTCGATCGTGCCCTTCGGTCCGGACATGTTCATGTGTCCAATACGGTCGCCGGTCTTGTTCATCAGCCCCTGCACGATCATCTCGTCGTTGGTGTAGAGCGTGCCGTCGAAGAAGAGGAGCGGTGCCCCTTGGAGACGCGCGCGGAGCGAATCGTCGAGGCTCGAGCAGCCCGGAATGAAGAAGAAATGCTTCCCCGTCTTGTCGTCGGTCACCTTCAGACCGACCGTATCGCCTTCCTCGGTGCCGAAGCTCCCGCCCGTGCCCGCCTCCTCATCCTCGAGATAAAGCGGAATCTTGCCGGGCACGCCAAAGGCCTCAATCGTGAGCCCCACAGGACCGGCTGGGCCTTCAACCGCAAACCCCTTGTCAAGGTCCATGGTCTCGCGCTTGACGAGATCCGGATTGAGCACGTCGAAGATGCTATTCCCGGCCAGCACGTCGAGCACGCGCGCACTGCCATAGACAGTGAAAGGCTGACCCTCGCGCAGGCACAGGAGCCCCGCGATAGCATCCACATCACCATTGGTCAGCACCACGGCCTTGATAGGACTGTTGCGCGGCGGCCCGTTTCGATCCGGCTGCAGGTCCGGCGTTGCGTTGATCTGCTGCCTGAGATCGGGCGACGCGTTCAGCAGGACCCACTGCCGGCCGTCGGCACTGACCGCGACCGAAGCTTGCGTGCGCGGCTTGACCGTCGGCACACCATGCCGCGCATCAGCCGAGTTCTGACCGTTACAGTTCCACTGGGGCAACCCGCCGCCTGCCCCTGCACCGATGACCTTGATCAACATGATGGGGGATCAAATGGCTTCTGCGGCCCCGAGCCGTCAAGGCAAAAAGAACGGCCTTCGCCAGAGTGACGAAGGCCGTGTCTAGCTAGGAGGCTTTGAAGGAGCGCACGTCTAGAAAGAGAGTGAGCCCTGGAATTTGAGTGCAGTATCAGACGTAGCATCGGTCAAACCGAACTGCAGGCCGACATTCACAGAGAACGCCATTTCTGCAGGTCCCACATCATCTCCATCCTCATCCCCTTCGTCCTTGATATCGTCGTCATCGCCGACAGGATCAAAGAACAGCGTCGGGCCGATGCTATGGGTCTGGTCATTGAAAGGACCGGTGTGCGAGAGATCATCGACCTCGCCGAACATCTCCACACCCAGGCCCCAGCGCGGCGCGACCTTGTACTCGGCGCGCCAGCCATATTCGAAGCCGAGGCCGTTGGTGTCGCGATTGTTTCCAACCTGAAAACCGAAATACGGGTTGATCGTCAACAACAACGGGCCCCTGCCCCACTCGACGAGAGGGGCGAATGCAAACTCGTCGGCCTCGCCGCCGCGGGTTGCAAAGCCATAACTCGTTGCAAGCGCAAAGCCGATCCCGTCCCCCTCGCGCTCGATCAACTCGTACTGGGCCTCGAGCTCGACCGAGCTGAGATTGAAGTCCTGATCCAGCGGCTCATCGGCGCTGATCGCTGTCGAGAACATGAATCGATCGGTGAGGCCGTATTGGAACTCAAGGTCATGGCTTTGGCGGAGGAATTCGCCTTGCTCTTCGTCAGTGTCGACTGCGGTGCCTTCGGTCGCGGTCGCCTTTTCCTCACCCTTCGTGAAGCCCGAGTGAACGGCGCCGCGATATTCGACTTCGACCTCGCCCTTTTCGACCTCCGTTTCCTGAATCTCGTATTCGGCAAAAGCGGGCCGCGAAACGGCTACCGTCAGGCCGGCGGCCGCAATGACGGACAGCGCGGCCGTCCACACGAGACCGCACAGTGAACTGGAAGTGTATCGCAAGAGTCGCCCCCCGAGTTGAGTCCTGCTCATGTCAAACCCTCAAAGCAGGCTCTGGCTCATGCCATTCGCTCTGCCGGGAAGGCTGGCAAACGCAAGGTGAGAGGCACCTCGAACTCGGTGCGACGCAAAAGCGTCCTGAACGACACTGTCCCCCTGCCCCAACCGCCCCATTTAAGGGTTCTGTTTGTCCCCTGTGGCCGACAACCAACGTTTACGACCACGAACACCCTAGAACACCCATGGGGTGAATTGAATAGGCGGTATCACTACATGTTGGGGGTAAGAATTTCAGGAAGATTTGGCAACTTGAGTGCCACGGCGCGGCGGGCCGCTTTCGCCCTATAGTTACGGACCGAGAAAAACGGAGATCGGGACCTCGGGAAGCCTGGGTAGCGGGCACCAAAATACAGTATAGCTAGACGGGCTTCTGGAGGACACAAGGCGTCCCATGCGCCTTGTTCGCAAAGCTAGGGAGATTGGGCCACCCCGCACCGCCAGCGCGGCAGATAAGGGGTTGTAGGCATCTGATGCGATATCGCACGAAGCTATTGATCGCGGCCGGCTTGCTGCTCGCCATGTCGCTCTCGGCGGCAGCTTTGGCCTATTGGGGGGTGGCTCAGTCGAACTACTACCTCACGCGGTCGCGCATCGCCCATGAGCAGCTCGAGCGGCAGCTCCAACTCTCCCGCCACAGCCAGCAACTGTTCAAAGCCTGGACGGATACGCTTTTGACCGGCCTGACCGACCGGCCCTTGGGCGCGGCTTATCTGAACAAGGTCATCGAATCGGATCTCTCGACGCTTCAGGACCTCTCCAAGAAGGAGCTGAGCATCGTCAAGGGAGACGAGCAGCGGGTCGAATCGGCCGAGGTCGACCGCCTCAGCGCCATCCGGCACGAGTACCAGCACACGCTGGATCAGCTGGCCGAGGTCGAGCAGCTCCGCAGCCGAGGTCGGCCCGATATCGCTTGGCAAAAGCTGATCGACTTGCTGAAGGGCGGCATCGACCAGAAGCTCAACGAGCTGATCGAGGTCGCCGTCGCTGACGAGAGCGCCGAAGTGCTGCGGATCGACGCCGACGCATCCAACCTTCTCACGCGGCTTGAGCAGATCAGCCAGATCCATGCAGCACTCGCGATTCTGACCACGCTCGCGCTCGTGATCCTCCTGGTGCAGGGCTTGCGCGCCCCGCTCGCCGCGCTGCTACAGGGCACGCGAAAGCTCGCCGAGGGTGACCTCTCTCATCGCATCACCGTCTCCGGTCGCGACGAGTTCGCCGAGCTCGGGCGGAGCTTCAACGGCATGGCCGCCGATCTTCAGGCGCACCAGAAGGCGTTGCAGGATGCCCATGCCAATCTCGAGACCATTGTCGCGGAGCGCACCGAGGAGCTCCGCCAGGCAAATGAATCCTTGCGCAAGATCGACGAGACCCGCCGCGCCTTCTTTGCCGATATCAGCCATGAGCTGCGCACACCGCTGACAGTCATTCGCGGCGAAGGCGAGATTTCGCTGCGCGGCAAGAACAAGCGCATCGCCGAATACAAGCGCTCCATCGAGCGCATCGTCGAGCAGGCCAAGCACCTCTCGGTTCTCGTCAACGACCTCTTGTTTATTGCCCGTCAGGGCGCCGGCGCCGCGCGGCTCCACCTGCAGACCATCGACCTTGGGAACCTCGTGGAGAAGGTGTGCGGCGACGCCAAGGTCATCGCCCACGACAAGGCCATCGGCATCTCCCTGGCCAACGGTTCGGCGGGGCATGAAACGGTCCAGGGCGATCCGGCAAGACTCAGGCAGTTATTGATGGTTCTGCTCGACAATGCGGTGCGCTATTCCAAGTCCAAGGGCGACATCGAGGTTAAGGTCGGCAGGTCCAATGGTGAGGTCACGGTCAGTGTCGCCGACCACGGCGTGGGCATTCCTCCCGAAGAGCTCGATGGCGTCTTCGAGCGATTCCGCCGCGGCGGCAATGCCTCGGATATGAACGAGGAGGGCCTTGGGCTCGGCCTGCCCCTGGCCAAGGCGATCGTAGAGGCGCACAAAGGCCGGATAAGAATGGAGAGCCGGGTGGGCGAAGGGACAACCGTGACCGTCGCCTTGCCGGCCAAAGCCGAGGGGGGACAGGCGTGAACGTGCTTCTGGTCGAAGACGAACCGCGCGTCGCCGATTTCATCGATCGCGGGCTTCGGGCCGAGAACCACGGGGTCACCGTGGCCTCGACAGGTGCCGAAGGCGTCGGTCTGGCCAAGACAGGCGAGTTCGATGTCATCGTCCTCGATCTGATGCTCCCGGACATGCATGGCTACGACGTGTGTCAGCGCCTCCGCCAGGATGGCCAGCACACGCCAATCCTCATGCTGA
>CAZHCN010000123.1:0-7085 GCA_964530895.1 uncultured Methyloceanibacter sp.
CTGTTCCCCGTCATTCTCGGCTCGGTGCGGCGCGACCGCCAGGGCATCAAGGCCGCGCGCTATATCATCGACAAGATCGCAGCGCGCGGCGACGCGCCGGTCCTGGTCGACCCTTGCGAGAAACAACTCCCGCTACTTGATCGCATGTACAAGGAGCATCCCAAAGGCGAAGCCCCGCCGCTGCTCGAGGAACTCGCGGACCTCTTCCGCCGAGCGGACGGCTTCGTCATCGTCAGCGCGGAATATAATCAGTCCGTGCCGCCGGCCCTGAAGAACCTGCTCGACCATTTCCTTGAAGAGTATTTCTGGCGTCCCTCGGCCATCGTGTCCTATTCGGCCGGCCGCTTCGGCGGGGTGCGCGCCGCCGTGGCTTTGCGGACCATCCTCTCCGAGATGGGCATGCCGAGCGTCCCGTCCGTTCTGTCGATCCCGAATATCGGCAGCGCGCTCACCGAGGACGGCACGGCGACGGAAGCCTGGATCGACCAGGCCGCCGGCCGTTTCCTCGACGAGTTCGCATGGTACGCGAAGGCCCTGAAACGCCAGCGCGAGGCTGAAGGCGTGCCTTACTGATCTACGCCCACACCTCTTCGAGGGTCGGGTAGTCCGTATAGCCGTGCTCGTCGCCGCCATAGAACGTGCTCTGGTCCCATTCGTTCAGCGGTGCGTTCATCTCCAGGCGCTTCACGAGATCCGGATTGGCGATGAACAGCTTGCCGAAGGCGATCAGATCGGCCTCGCCGGACTCGACCGCGTCGATCGCGCGCTCACGGTCGTAACCGTTGTTCGCCATGTAGGCGCCGGAGAAGCCGGCCCTGAGCTTGGCGATGGCGCCCTCCGGGAACTCACGCACTCCGCCTGTCTGGCCCTCGACGAGATGCACGTAGCCCAACCCTGCGTCATTGGCTCGCGCGATCGCCGCGGCGAAGGTCGCGAGAGGATTGCTGTCGGCAATATCGCTGAAGTTCGAGAACGGGCTGAAACGCACGCCGACCCGCTTTGACGGAAAGACGTCGGTAACCGCCGCCAACACTTCGGCGAGAAAGCGCGTCCGGTTCTCGACGCTGCCGCCATAGGAATCGGTCCGCTTGTTCGTGCCGTCGCGCAGGAACTGGTCGATCAGGTAGCCGTTCGCCGAATGCACCTCGACGCCGTCGAACCCTGCGTCGCGTGCATTCTCTGCCGCCTTGCGGTAATCCGCGACGACGCGGGCGATCTCGTTCGTCTCGAGCGCCCGGGGCGGCGAGACGTCGGCAAAGCCGGAAGCCGTGAAGGTTTTGGTGTTGGCGGTGATTGCGGAGGGGGCGACCGGCGCTTGGCCGTCCGGCAGCAGCGAGACATGAGAGATGCGCCCCACATGCCAGAGCTGGGCGAACATGCGTCCTCCCGCCTTGTGCACTGCCTCTGTGACGGTCTTCCAGCCTGCGACCTGCGCGGGGCTGTGGATGCCCGGCGTCTGAATATAGCCTTTGCCTTCCGGCGAGATCTGCGTGCCCTCGGAGACGATGAGGCCCGCCGAGGCACGCTGGGCGTAGTACTTCGCATGCAGCTCGTAGGGAACGTCCCCCTCCGGCTTGGCGCGGTTGCGCGTCAGCGGCGCCATGACGATGCGGTTGGGCAGGACGAGGCCGTCGCCGAGGTCGAGCGGCGTGAAAAGCTTGGATGTCATGGTGTGCCAGTCTCCCGTTGAGTGCTTTCTTTGACGTGCCGCTTGACGTGGCATCCCAGGTATCCATATTCAACCAGTATACTTTTTGTAACCACCAAGAGAGCTATGGGCAAAATGGTCGCAGTCGAGAGGCCCAATCCGAAGGAGCGCAAGACGGCGCCCAAGGCCGAGCCGTGCCCCATCGAGCGCGGCATGCGGATCCTCGGCGGCAAATGGACGGGCTCGATCCTGTGGCACCTGAAGGACGGTCCGGTCCGCTTCAACGAGCTTGCGCGCCAGCTCGACGGTGCCAGCAAGAAAATGGTCAACGAGCGGCTGAAGGAGCTCGAACGGGAAAAGCTGGTGCGGCGCATGGTGCTCAGCACCAAGCCGATCGCCGTCGCCTATGAGATCACCGAGTTCGGCCGCACGGCGCTCGGCATTCTGAAAAAGATCAAGGAGTGGTCCGAGAGCGAAGGGCTGCACGTGCCTTAGGGGCGAGCGGCCCTAGGGCACGCGGCGCTTACGACGAGACCGATTCCAGCAGGTCCTTGCGGCGCTTCAGGATCTCTTCGATCCGGCTCTTGGGAACGCGGAACTCCCAGCCCTTGGCGCGCTCATTGAGCGCGTCGGCGATGGTTTTGGCCCCGCCGTCGCCTTGCGCCTCCACCGTCACCCAGGCATCGTCAGAATTGTCGCCGTCCTCGCGAATGCGGAAGGTCGCCTGGACCCCGCCCTTCGTCGTCAGAACGACGGTGCTGATCTTCGCGTCGTCCGGCGGCGATTGGAACTTGCGCACGTCATTGAACTCGAACGTGCTGGCCGCCCGGACGATCCCATCGACGATGTTGGAATATTTCAACTTCATGCCGTCCGGGATCTCGCTCAGCGTATGCCCGGGGCCGTCCTTGTCGTGGATGATCTCGAGCGGCTGTTCGCCGGGAATATCGACCGTGACGTGCTCGACGTCCGGGCTTGGCGTCTCGAAGAGCTGCGGATCGATCCAGTCGGTGAGCTTCACGCCGGCGTCGATGTCGGCATTCGCAAGCCACGCCTGCGCCTCGCCAGGCTTACGCACGTAAGTCCCGCTGCCGCCGACGCCGAGCGTGTCCTGACGCTTGTTGCCGACGATGACGGACGTGACGTCCTTCCCTTGATCGTCGACCAGACGGACGAGGACCGACTTCGCCTCCTTGGTGTCGGGATCCTCGACGCCGAGAAGAGGATATTTGTCCTTCATCTTGGTCTTCGCCTCGACGAGCTGCGCCTTGCTCAATCCGGCGAGGAGCGCGTCGATCTTCTTGGGATCCGCCACATAGGAGTCGTGCTCCGCCAGGACCCAGTCCTGTCCTTTGCGCTTGAGCGTGATTTTCTTGTCGCCTTGATCGATCTCGACCTCGGAAATGGTCTTGACGTGAGCCGGCAGGTCGGCGACCAGCGGCGCGCCGCTCTCCGTCACACTCGACCATTGGACCGACGACGAATAGACGGCGATCGCCACCACGGCCGACACGACAGCGGCCACCGCCAGCGCAGCGAATTGTTTCGGCGTCATGAGCGATCCTCCGAGCCCGTTTTGTCGTCCTTCTTCTTGGTCTTCCGCGTTCGCGTTCGCCACACCGACCAGCCAACGCCGCCGATGCCGATGGCGAGCGGGACGAGCGCGATATTGGTGAACTTCAGCCAGCCGTCGAGCCGGTCGATGTCGCGGTGGAGCGCGAGTTTCACGTCGCGCAGCTCGCGTCGGGTCTTGAGCATCTGCGCGCGGAAGTCGTTGGCGGCCTTCTGCTCCTCGTCGGACAGGATGACCTGCCCCTTGTCCGACGATTCGAGCTTGGCGAGCTTCCCTTGCAGCTCGGTGAGCTTCTGCGTCAGCGCTTGCTCCTTTTCGCGGAACTTGCGCTCGGCGTCCCGCTGCAGCTCCTGCACCAGGGTGAAGGGCCGCTCGGCGACGCCGCGCCCGCGCAGCGCGATGAGCGCATCGCTGCCGGACAGGTTCTCGATCGCGCCGATGATCAGCGCCGCGTTCTGGGCGGTCGGCACCGCTATCTCCTGACCCATCAGCTGCTGCCGATCGACCCAGAACTGGTCCGCCATGAGATCCGTGTCGGCGATCACGATCGCGTTCACCTTGCCCGACGTGAGGGGTTTCTCTGTCGGCTTGGTATCCGCGTCGGCCTTCGCCTCGGTCGCATCGGGCTTCGCAGCGCCTGCGGCCTTGTCCACCTTTGGCGGACCGTCGGGGAAGGCGGTCTTGGCCTCGCCGGAAACGCGCGCGGCGAGCATGAGGGGCGTGCCGCCCGGCTTATAGTCACGGAGCAACTGGAGTGGGTTGGCGCGCACGCCCACGTCGGTGAGAGCGACCTCCATGGCCTGATCGCTCGTGGTGATGATCGGCGTCACCTTGGTGGTCGCGCCCTTGACCGGCTCGAGCACGCCGGCCGAGGCCAGATTGAGCGTGTCGATGCCGGCGGATAGAACGTCGCTCTTCTCGATGCTGCTCTTGTCGAGCGCAAGCCAGGCGACGTAGTCCGTCACCGTGTCGCCGGTGGCACCGAAGCGCACGCGCTGCGCATGGGCGATGTCCGCCGCCACCTTGGTCCGGTCGAACGAAAGCCCCCATGATTTCAGTATCTTGGCGAGTTCGTCGATACCCTCCTTCTTGCGGCCGAGCGACTGGAACTGCGTCGTCTCCGACACCGGATCGATGAGCACCAGCGCCCGGCCGCCGCCGAGCACGTATTGGTCGATGGCGTAGGCGGCTTGCGGGGTCAGCCCGCGCGGCTGCGCGATGAGTAGCACGTTGATGTCGGAGGGGATGGTCTTGAAGTCTTCGTTGAGCATGCGGACGTCGAACAGCTCGCGCATTTGCTGCATGATCAGCCAAGGCGGCGAGGATTGTTGGGTCCTCGGGTCCATCTGGCCGTCGAGCGGCAGGTCGGTGACGACGCCGACCACGGTCTTCTTCGGATTTGCGAGCGTATGGATCAGCTTGGTGATGTCGTATTCGAGGAACGTCTCGCGATTGGGATAGAAGAACTCGATGGTCTGCTGGTTGTCGGTCGAATTGACCGCGGTCAGCCCGAAATAGCCGGCATCGCCTTCGCCGTTATAGGTGACCTTCCGCAAGCCGGCCGCCACCGCGCGATCCTCCTCCGGGGAGAACGGCTCGGGATCGAGATAGGCGACCTGAAGCTTGCCGCCGGAGATGTCCCGGAAGCTGTCGAGCAGGCTCTTCACGCGCTCGAAATAGCGCGCGTAGGTCGGTGACGCCTCGCCGATACCTTTCGAGAAATACACCTGAACCTTGATCGGCTCTTCGATGCCGCGAAGGATTTCGCGCGTGCCGTCGGAGATCGTGAACAGTTTGTCTTGCGTCATGTCGTCTTGCACGCCGCGCAGGCTGATCGACGAGATGAGGTTGATCGACAGCAGGATCACGGCAGCAAGCGCGAGGCCGCCCCAGGCAAGCGTGCCGCGATTGAGCGATGCAAACCGGCCCGACAGCCGGTCCCAGGCAGAGGGAGATTTCTGATCTTGGTCCATCTTCTTCCTCTCAGGCGGCTTTCTTCTGATCGACAGCAATCACGTTGGCGAACAGGAAGAACACGATGAGCGATGCGAACAGGATGATGGTCGGCGCCTCCACCACGCCCCGGGCGATGTCCTGGAAATGCGTGAGGAAGCTCATGGACGAGACGGCCGAGGAGACGATGCCCGGCGCCCAGGCCCGCAGCGCGTTCTGGACGAGATCGACCCCGCTCATCAGGAACAGGAAGCAGATCGTCGCGGCGAGGATGAAGGCGATGACCTGGTTCTTGGTCAGCGCCGACACGAACGCGCCGATGGCGAGGAACGCGCCGGCCATCAGGAAGCTGCCGAGATAGCCGGTGAGGATCACGCCGTTGTCGGGCTGGCCCAAGATGTTCACCGTGATCCAGATGGGGAAGGTGAGGACGAGCGCCACGCCGATGAAGGCCCAGGCGGCGAAGAACTTGCCGAGCACCGCCGCCCACGGCGAGATCGGCAGCGTCATTAGGAGCTCGATAGTCCCGCTCTTGCGCTCTTCCGCCCACAGGCGCATGGCGACCGCGGGGACGAGCAGGAGATAGAGCCAGGGGTGATAGGCGAAGAAGGGAGAAAGGTCGGCTTCGCCGCGGTCGAAGAAATTGCCCACGTAGAAGGTGAAGGCTCCCGTCAAGGCCACGAAAACGATGAGAAAGACGGCCGCTAAGGGCGTGGCGAAATAGGCCGCAAATTCCCGTTTGGTGATGACGGCGGTGGTCCGCAGCAGGTCACGCATGATTGGCTCCCTCCGGCTCGATCGTCACCTCGCGGAACACGTCGTCGAGCTTGCCGCGCTCGACGAACAGCTCGCTCACGGTGATTCCCTTTTCGTGCAGCAACGAGGCGACGTCCGTGACGATGGCCACGCCGTTGCTTGGGATCGCCCGCAAGTCGACATGACCGTTGTCCGAGCGGACCGTCTCCACGCGGGCGATCGCCTTGTGTCCGGACAGCGCCGCGATCACCGTCTTTTCCGTCTTTGTCGGAACGCGGATGGCGACGGCGCCGTGGTTCGGCGCCCGGCGCAACAGCTCTTCGGCCGTGCCGTCGGCGACGATGCGTCCGTGACTGATGATGACCGCCCTGGTGCAGACCGCCTCGACCTCTTCCAAGATGTGCGTCGAGACGACGATCGCCTTCTCGGCGGCCATCTCCTTGATGAGTTCGCGGACGTGATGCTTCTGATTGGGATCGAGGCCGTCCGTCGGCTCGTCCATGATCAGGACGGCCGGATCGTGGAGAATGGCTTGCGCGAATCCGACGCGCCGCTTGTATCCCTTGGACAGCGTCTCGATGCGCTGGTTGAGCACGCCCTCGAGGCCGGTCCTTTCGACCGCCGCGCCGATCTTCGCAGCCCGCGCTTTGCGCTCGATGCCGCGAATTTCCGCGATGAAGTTGAGGAAGCTCTTCGGCGTCATCTCCGCGTAGAGGGGCGCGCCTTCGGGCAGGTAACCGAGCCGGCTCTTCGCGGCCAAGGGCTCCGTCTCCACGTCGAATCCGCAGATCTTCGAGCTTCCCGAATCGGGCTCGAGGAAGCCCGTAATCATTTTCATCGTCGTGGATTTGCCGGCGCCGTTGGGGCCGAGGAACCCGAGAACCTCGCCCTTGCCGACCGACAGCGAGATGCCATCGACCGCGACGATCGGGCCGAAGGACTTGTGTAAAGCGGTTGCCTCAACGAGGGCTCCCATCGCGTGACCTCCTTGCGGATGGCGGTCGCGTCACGCGGCACGGACCATTCGCGTCATCACAGGCTGTGATTGGTTATGCGGTGGGCAGAGCAGCCGAAGATGCGTCATGTGAGGAGTCAGGCTTTGCATCGGATGCAAGGTCTGTCTCGGGCGCTTGCTCCGGCTTGTCATGAACGACG
>CAZHCN010000124.1:0-6989 GCA_964530895.1 uncultured Methyloceanibacter sp.
GTGATGCAGAAGCATATCGCCGTTGCCCTAGTGTCCTTAAGCCTTCTGAGCCTCGGCGGAGCGTTCTGGCCATCCCGAGCGGCCGATGACACGTCGCCCAAGCCGGAAACGTCGTCACCCGACACCGAACCGGCGGGTGGCTGTTGTAAGGCCGGAGACGCGACGCCACCGACCCAGTTGGTCCAGAAAGTCCCCAAGGGACAACTGATGAGCCCCTACCAGGATTCTGCAAAGGTCGCGGACGAAGGCCACCAGCAATTCACCGATGCAGGCTGTAACGGGTGTCACGGCGGAACGGGCGGCGGCGGCATGTGTCCGCCCTTGGACCAAGGAGTCTGGTTCTTCGGCAGCGACGACGACGCGCTCTTTCGCTTGATAACGCTCGGGACGGATGGTCTGGAAAAGGAGGGCTTCAAGCGCCAGGCCCAGGGCGTCGTGCAAGGCCCGATGCCACCCATGGGGCCCGCGATCCCGACGGCGGACGACCTCTGGAAAATTATCGCTTGGATACGTTCGATCCAGCCGGCTCCAAGCCACGTGATCCATCCGCCGGCGAGCGACTGATCCAACCCGGACCGGCGTCGCGCTTGGCGAACCCGTGCTCGGTCTTCTCCCATTTGAAGGGCGCCGTCGCGAACTGCCACAGTGCCCGGTAGGCCGCCGCCGAGATCAAAAGCCAATAGAACGGCATCAAGAGAACATGCCAGGTGAGGCGGAAGAGTCTGCGGCGGCGCGCGGCGAGCAGTGCGAGCGCCATGGCCGCGAGATAGCCGGTGACGAGGTCGAACCAGGCGACCGACCAGAACGGAACCCCGAACAGGCTTGCCGGCAAGGACAGGAAGCGGCCGCCGATAAGCTCGGTCGCGAGTAGCACATAGAACCAGGGATGCACCAGGGCCGAGAGCACGGTGCCCCCGATCATTACTTGAAAGGCGACGAAGCCGTGCGGCCCGAGGTCCCGCCACAAGCGTCGCGGTGCGCGCATATGCACGAGCCAGGTCTGCACGAAGCCCTTGAGCCAGCGGGTGCGCTGGCGGAGCCAGCTCATGAACGTCTGCGGCGCTTCCTCATACGTCGTGGAGGCAATGACCTGGCAGCGGTAGCCGCTCCGCGCGAGCCGCGTGCCGAGATCCGCGTCCTCCGTGACGTTGAATGGGTCCCACGCCATGAGCCATTTCAGCGCCTCTACGCGAAAATGGTTGGATGTGCCGCCGAGCGGAATGGGCAGCCTGAGCCGGTCGAGCGCGGGCAGGAGCCCGTCGAACAGCGCGGAATATTCGAGGGCGAACTGCCGCGTCAGCCAACTCGCGCCGGCGTTGTAGATGTTGAGCCGCGCCTGAACCGTGGCGAGGTTGGGCGGGCCTAAATGAAATGCCTCAAACGCGCGTCGGAGCTGATCGCGCCCGGGCCGGTCCTCGGCGTCGTAGATCACGAGAAATTCGCCGCGGGCGAGCGGCAGCGCGTAGTTCAGCGCCTTCGGCTTGGTGCGGGGACCGAGATCGGGCACGACGACGATCTCCACATTGCCGGGAAGATTGAGCGCTTCCGCCGCCGCCACGGTCGCTTGGTCCACCGCCTCCAGGATCAGTTTGATATCCAGCTTGGCGGCCGGCCAGTCGAGCCGCGACAACGCCTGAACGAGCGAGGGCAGCATGTGCGCCTCGCGATAGAGCGGCACGAGAATGGTGTAGGTGGGAAGCGCCGCATCCGGAACGCGGGCATCGCGCGACGGCTCAAGGCTCGCGTCTCCGCGCAGTCGTAAGCGGCAGCGGCACGCAAGCCGATCACCGGGACGAACAGCATGGCGAGCAGCAGCGTGACCGCGTGGATGATGTCGACCGGCGCCAGCGGAAGGACGCCGATAAGGCTGACGCCCAGCGCAATGAGGGCAGTGCGTTGCCACGGTACCGTGCGCGTGCGCGCGCTCTGCTCGGGCCGGCGGATCGCCAAGGCCTCGACCGCCACTTGGGCGAGACTGGGCGCGAAGTGGCGGGTGATCGCGTCCCGCACGGCGCGTGGCGTCCCGAGCGTAAAGCCGTAAGGCGAGAGCTGCACCAATAGCGCACGCACGGCATTTGGCCGGAGCCGTTCCGGTGCGAGCACGTAATGGCGCCTGCGTGCCCGCTCCTTCAAGAGGCCGCTCGCGAGGCACTGCCGCGGCGTCACCGCGCCGGGGGGCACGACCTCGGTCGGTGCCAGCACCGGTTTGAACGGGGCGCCGCAGGCCTCGGCCAGCGCGCGATAGTAATCGTCCGCCGTAAGCCAGCCATTGGCGATCAAGACGTCGTGGGGATGGACGCCCCATTTTGCGGCGAGTGTACTCGCCCGGGCGAGCGTCACGGCGTCGACATAACGGCCCAGAAGAAAGCGATACTCGTCCTCGACCGGGGCCGGTGCGCCCGCAATATCCTGCAGGTCCGGCCTCTCGGCAGGATGATCGACCACAAGCGACACGGGAATACCCCCGACACTTCCCCTTTTTATAGTTTGCGGTTTTGGGATGAGACGCAAGAACGATTGCGCATCAGAAGCTGTATCGCGCGTGGTGCAAGTGAAAATAGCATAAAACACAAAGACAATCATTACGCGAAATATCGATCTAGCGGTTGCCGTAAAGCCGCGCTAAGAGGGTTTGCAAGAGAAGCGGCACGGTGGGTTTTCAAATGAAGCGATGGGCTGCGGCGCCTTCCTGGCTTGCCGTTCTGGCGCTGGCGCTCCTGTGGCTCGTGCCTGCGCCGCCCGCGCATGCGCAAGGCCGCCAAGGCCCCGGTGCCATCGTGCCCGACAGCTGGCAAGGCGATGCGCTGCGGCCGAAGCCCGACATGAAGGGGCTGGAGAAGCTTCGCTTCGTCACCGACACCGACTATCCGCCCTTCCATTATTACGACGAGGTGGGCGTGCTCACCGGCTTCAACGTCGATCTCGCCAAGGCCATCTGCGAGGTCCTCGAGGTCCAGTGCGAGATCGAGGCGACCAATTGGAGCGATCTCATTCCGACTCTCGACCGGGGCGAGGCCGACGCGGCCATTGCCTCCATCCGCATCACTGCCGAGGCGCTTAAGGAGGCGGACTTCACCTCCCGCTATTACGCAACTCCGGCGCGTTTCGTGGCGCGCAAGGAAAGCGAGCTCAACGACATCCGTCCCGAGACCGTGGAAGGCCTGAAGATCGGCGTGGCCAAGGGGACAGGCCATGAGGCCTATCTCAAAAAATACTTCCCTAAGGCCGCCATCGCCGCCTTCGACAATGCCGAGGACGCGCAGAAGGCGCTCAAGGACGGCGCCATCGATCTCATCTTCGGCGACGGCATCACGCTCACCTTCTGGCTCAACGGTGTGAGCAGCCAAGCGTGCTGCGAGTTCCGCGGCGGGCCCTATCTCGATTCAAAATATTTCGGCGAAGGTGTGGGCATCGCCGTGAAGAAGGGCAACCGCAAGCTCGCCGACATCCTTTCCTATGGGCTCGAGCAGGTGCACGCCAGCGGCCGCTACGAAGAGCTGTTCCTGCGCTACTTCCCCATGAGCTTCTTCTAGGTCGGCTTTTGGGTCGCGGCGTGATCCTCGACTGGGGCCGTAGGCCTTGCCGGCGTCGTCGCGAAGCCGGTCCGCCGGAACGGCAGCAGCAGTGACCAGCCGAAGCGCGTCGGGTCTTCGCTCTGATAGGGCGTAAGGCCGATGGTCATGCCGAGATGTCCGCCTTCGGGCTGCGCCGTGTAGGTGCGAAACACCCTGTCCCAGACGGAAAGATTGAAGCCGTAATTGGTATCGTGCTCGCGCCGCAGCACCGAGTGATGCACCCGGTGCATGTCGGGCGTGATGATAAAAAGTCGCAAGACGCGATCGAGTGGCAAGGGCAGCGCGATATTGGCGTGGTTGAACATCGCGCAGGCGTTCAGGATCACCTCGAACAAGAACACAGAAAACGGCGAGGCGCCGAGCGGCACCACCACGACGATCTTCCACACCATGGAGAGCGCGATCTCGACCGGATGGAACCGCACCGCCGTGGTGACGTCGATGTCGCGGTCGGCGTGATGCACCTTATGCAAGCGCCACAGGATCGGAATCTTGTGGGAGGCGAGGTGCTGAGCCCAGATGGCAAGGTCCAGGACAAGAAGCGCCACCACGACCTTGACCCATTCGGGCCAGGCCAAATTATTCAGAAGTCCGATATGATGTTCTTGCGCATAGAAGGCGGCGGCGATCGCCGCCACGGGCACGGCGAGCATCGCCATCAGCCGGAGCACCAGGCTCGCCGTGACGCTAATTCCGAGATTGGTCAGCCACCGCCGCCCCTTCGGCGCGATCAGCGTCCGCTTGGGCAGCGCGAGCTCGATCAGCGCCATCACCAGGAAGACGCTGAGAAAGACGATGAGACGGATTAAGCCGTCGCTTTGGCCGAAGAGACCGTCCATGGCACGCATATAGGCATTGGCTGACCGTCAGCCAGTGTGCCGTGCCGCAAAGGACAAGCCAACTACACCGAGGATCACAAGGCCGAGAGATGCGGCCTTGATCAAGGTCAGCGGTTCCCGGAAATAGGCAATGCCGATCGTGACCGCGAGCGCCGTACCCACGCCCGACCACACCGCATAGGTGACGCCGAGCTCGAGCCGCTTGAGCGCCAGAATCACGGCCGCCCCCGACATCAGATAGAACAGGGGGACGGCGATCGAGGGCAGCACCTCGGAGAAGCCGCGTGAGAGCTTCATTGCGGTGATGCCTGCGACCTCCAATAGGATGGCGGCTGTGAGATAGATCCACGGCATCGGCGCGTCGTCTCGGCCTGGCTTTTGCGAACTCATAGGCGCTTTGGCGCGCCCTTGAGGCCTCCAATCACCGAGATTCCATGACGTGGTGATGACAAGACGAAGGGCGGCGCGATCAGCGCCGCCCTCCGCGTCGCGCGACTTCCCCCGAAATTCAGGCCTTCTTCGCGGCGGTCCGCGGCGCAGGCTTCTTTGCCTCCCGTTCTTCCTTCTTCCCATGAAGCTGGAAGGCGAGGACGAGCAGGAACACGCCGAACACGATGGCGTAGGCGCCGAGCCACCAGGTGAGCACCACGGCGCCCACCACCGGTGCAATAAGCAGCACGATGCCAAAAATGACCGAGGCGATGCCGCCAAGGGCCAGCCACCACCGTCCGTGGTCGATCTTGAGGCTGAAGGCCGCGGCGAGCATCAGCGCGCCGGAGATGATCGCCCACACGGCGATGACGATGACGAAGGCGACCGCGGTGATCGCAGGCCACAGGAACGCGACGGCGCCGGCGGCAAGATCGACGATGCCTTCGAGGATCAGGAGGCCCCAGCGCTCGTCGTTGCGCGCCGCCTTGATGCCGGAGGCGATCGCCAGCACGCCGTCGACCAGCATGTAAGCGGAAAACAGAAGAACGAGCGCGAGGATCGCGGCGGCTGGTACCAGCAAGCAGATGAGGCCGAAGGCGATACCGAGCAGGCCGCGCAAGCCTACTGCCCACCATTTGTCGGCCAAGACCTCGCTCAACGCGTCGCGGCGTTCGGGTGTCGCGCGCTTTGCAGATGCTGTGCTCGCAGCCATGGAACGACCTCCTTCGATCAGCAGAGTTGATCCGCCAACGTGCCGGACGCGGCTCGAATCAGCGGCAATGATGAAGCCAATATAGAATCAGCGCGCCGCCAAATCGGGAGTTGTCCACACCCCCGGCATCCGCCTCAGAGCTCCAAATTATCGTCCGCCACGAGCCCCGCCACGGTGTGGCGCAGCCATAAATGTCCCGGGTCGTGATCGAAGCTCGCATGCCATAACAACGAGATCGTGAAGCGCGGCAGATCGATCGGCACGGGGCTCGTGGCAAGCCCGAACGCCTCGGAGAAGTAGCGCGCAAGCCGCGACGGCATGGTGGTGATGACACGCGCGCGACGCACCACGAACGGCACCGCGAGAAAGCCGGGCGTCGTCATGACGATGGTGCGCCGGAGCCTGTGCTTGGCGAGCGCCTCGTCCACGGCGCCACGCGCGTCGTCGGCGAGACTCGTCAGTACGTGCGGCCAGCGCAGATAGTCTTCGAGCGAGATCGGCGGCGTGAGATTGAGCTGCTTGGTGCTGAATAGGCAGAGAAAGCTGTCCCTATAAAGTTGGCGGCGCTTGTGATGGGTCTGGCCTTGGTCGAACACGCCGATGCCGAGATCGAGTTGGCCGGTATCGAGTTCCTCGAGGATGCTTATGCGGTTGGTGGAGCGGAGGCGAACGAAGACGTGCGGCGCTGCGCTCTGCAAGCGCTCGATCAGGCCGGGGATCACGGCGACCTCGATGGAGTCGGCGAGCCCGATACGGAACACGCGCTCGGCGGTCGCCGGCTCGAAGGCCTCGCGCTGAAGCACCGCTGATTGGATCTGCGCCAGCGTAACCCGCACGGGGTCGACAAGTGCCATCGCCCGTGGCGTGGGACGCATGCCGTCGGCGCCGCGGGTCAGGAGCTCATCGCCGAACAGAGTTCTGAGGCGCGCCAAGTTGTGGCTCATGGCGGATTGGCCGAGACCGACGCGCAAGGCGGCCCGCGTAACGCTACGCTCGGTCAGCAGAGCGTCGAACGCCACGAGGAGATTGAGATCGAGCCGACTTAGATTAGCGTGGTCGATACTCATCATCGATCCTATCGATTGGAATAATGCTACCGGAGCGTCCATCTTCCTTGCAAGGGCAATCGCGTGGCGGATGGGGCGGCGCGCAGAGCCGGCTGAGGCGAATGAAATTTGGTTAGGAGCTCCGGTTGCCACTCCGGGGCAGACGAAGGAAACGGACCCAGGAGATGCCCGGACTGAGTTCCCCTCGCGCGATGAAAATCGCTCCCTAGCGGCGTTCCAGTGCGAGGCCCCGGCCGTCCTTCTGCTACGCGAGTCTGAAGGGCGGCCGGACTTCGAGTCGGACCTCGGGTCGCGTGCGGCGGTAACCTTTTGTTATGGTTAACGCGCCGGCCTTTAAATTGCCACGAAACGCTTGAAAATCATG
>CAZHCN010000125.1:0-3808 GCA_964530895.1 uncultured Methyloceanibacter sp.
CGCCAATGCCAAATGGGCACGGCCTCAACCGGCCCGCCCCGCTTGGCCCATCGCAGCTTCGATCAAATCGATAGCTGCCCTGAACGCGGCGTCTATAGCCAAATTCGTGGTATCGAGCAAGACCGCGTCTTCGGCCTGGCGCAAAGGGGACGCCCCCCTCGTCCGGTCGCGCTCGTCGCGGGCCTTGATATCGGCCAGGACCTCGCTCTCCTCAATCTCGGTGCCATTCTGCGTGAGTTCAAGAAAACGGCGGTGGGCGCGCTCCTCAGGCGTGGCCGTCACGAACAGCTTCACGTCCGCATCGGGGCATATCACGGTGCCAATGTCCCGGCCGTCGATAACGGCACCCGGCTCGCCGCGTGCAAAGTCGCGCTGGTAGCGCAGGAGGACGGCCCGCACGTCGGCGTGGCGGGCCACGATCGACGCAGCCTCCCCCAGGCCGGGGCTGCGCAAGCCCGGATCGCTCAGCGTCGTCACGTCGAGGCCCGCTGCCGCGGTCGCGGCGGCACCCGCGTCGGTGAGGTCGCCGCCTTGGGCAAGCGTATCGCGGGCGACGGCCCGGTAGAGCGCTCCGGTATCGAGGTGACGCAGGCTGTAGTGGATGGCGATGCGCTTGGCGAGCGTGCCCTTGCCCGAGGCAGCCGGCCCGTCAATGGCAATGATCATGCAAGCTCGGCTCCAAGTCTTGTCATCAAGGGCACGAAGCCAGGAAAACTCGTGGCGATCATGCTCACGTCATCCACGGTGACGGGCTCGCGCGCGCCAAGTCCGAGGGTGAGGAAGGCCATGGCGATGCGGTGGTCCATATGCGTCTCCACCAGGCCGCCGCCTTTCACCGCGCCCGCGCCGCGCACGATGAGGTCGTCGCCATCCACATGCGCCTCGACCCCGCAGGCGGTAAGACCGGCGGCAGTGGCGGCAAGCCGATCGCTCTCCTTCACCTTCAACTCCGAAAGCCCCTCCATCCGCGTCTCACCCTCGGCAAAGGCGGCGAGCACGGCGAGCACGGGGTATTCATCGATCATGGAGGGGGCGCGTTCGGGCGGCACGCGGACGCCGTGAAGCGGCCCCGCCTTCACGCGGAGATCGCCGACCGGCTCGCCTCCTTCGTCGCGAAGATCGAGTCCCTCGATCTCCGCCCCCATCTCTCTCAAAGTCTCGAAGAAGCCGATGCGGGTCGGATTCATAAGCACGTTCTCGATCACGATCTCGGAGCCGGGGCAGATGAGGCAGGCGGCGGCGATGAAGGCTGCGGAGCTTGGGTCTCCGGGCACGGAGAAGGGCGCGCCTTCGAGCTCGGCATCGCCGCATACGGTGATGGCCCGCACGCCGTCCTCGCGATCCTCGATCTTGAGCTCGGCGCCGAAGAACCGCAGCATCCGCTCCGTGTGATCGCGCGTCGCGAGCGGCTCGACCACGGTGGTGCGCCCCGGCGCATGCAGCCCAGCAAGCAGGATCGACGACTTCACCTGCGCCGAGGGCACTGGGAGCTCATATACGATCGGCAAGATGTCGCCCGTGCCGCGCACGGCAAGCGGGAGCCTGCCACCCTCGCCTTGCGCCTCCACCTGGAGGCCCATGGTGGTGAGGGGGCCGAGGACACGCTCCATGGGTCGGCGGCACAAGGAGGCATCGCCCGTAAACTCGGCGCGCATGTCGTGGCCGGCGACGACGCCAAGCATGAGGCGGCTCGACGTGCCGGAATTGCCGAAGTCGAGCGGGGCATCTGCCGCCCGCAAGCCGCCCACGCCCTGGCCGAGAATTTCGAAGGCCCCATCCCGTTGCGTCACCGTGGCGCCGAGCGCCGCCATGGCCCGCGCTGTGGCCATCACATCCTCGGCCTCGAGCAGCCCGGAGATGCGGGTGTGCCCCGTCGCGAGCCCGCCCAGGATCAGCGCGCGGTGGGAGATCGACTTGTCGCCGGGGACCCTAACGCGCCCGGAAATGCGCGCGGAACGGCTAGCGGTCAGGGGCTGCGACATAGATTCTCGGTAGGGGTTTTCGGGTGCTCGATAGCTTTTGACACTACGGATGAGGCGTGGCAATGGGGAGTCACGCAAGGCTAGCTTCGAGGAGAGTCATGTCGAAACCCGCACGGGGAACCAAGCGCGTTTGCCCGAGCTGTGGGGCGCGGTTTTACGACTTGGGTCGTTCGCCAATTACCTGCCCTGTCTGCCAAGCCGTCTATCAAGCGACGCAGCCGACGGGGCGGCGGAGTGAACGCGCCGCACCAGCCGAAGTCCGGAAGCCCGAGGTCGTCGAGAGCGAAGAGCCGACGACGGCCGATGCTGACGTCATCAGTCTCGACGAGGCGGCGGAAGCCGAGGAGGCTGCCGTCGACGATGAGGAGATTGTGGATCTCGGCGACGACGACGACGATATTCCCGCCGGCGAAGACGACGACACCTTCCTCGAGCAAGAGGAAGAGGGCGACGAAGACGTCACCGGCATCGTCGGAGGCGGTCCGAAAGAGGAAGGTTAGACCGCAGTCACGGCCGGGCTGGTACCTTACTGCTGCCCGCTCGCATTTCTCTTGAACGAGCGGGTCGCCCGGCCTAAGTGATGCGGTCTGATCTCCTGCCCCGGCCTTGAGCCGAGGATTTCTGTCTTTCTGAAGGGGCCATAGCTCAGTTGGGAGAGCGCGTGAATGGCATTCACGAGGTCGGCGGTTCGATCCCGCCTGGCTCCACCAAATCCCTCAGAGCCCAATTGATTTAGCCCGCGGTCGCGGGATCGATCGTCTCCACAATCTCGGTGATCTTCGTGGCGGGAAAGCCGCTTAACTCCGCGTGCTTCCTGATCGCCTGCTCGTCGGATGCGAGATAGACGCAAAACGTCTTGTCGCCGGCGACGTAGCTTTGCACCCATTGAATGTCCTTGGCGCCAATCTGGCACAGCGCGTCGTTGGACTTTGCCGCCGCGCCGGCGAGTTGTTCGGCGTCCAGGCTCCCCACATCGGGAATGCTTCTCTCGATCATGAATTTCTTCAAGCTCATTTCCATCTCCTCCTTACGCGAAGCTGTTGGATCGGTGTTCGGATATTTCAGGGCGTGAGGCTCGCGACAGCCTGCTCGAATGCCGGGCGTATCGCGTCGGCATCCTTCACCGCCCAGGCCACAAGGCTTGCGCCTTCCAGCACGCTGAGAACGAGGGCCGCGGATTTCTCGACGTCGAGATCGGCGCGAAGCTCTCCCGCCGCCACCCCGTCGCGAAGCACGGCTCGCAGCCACTCAAGGTGAAGCTCGAAGAAGCGGCGGACGCGGCCTTGCATCGCCGGCGGAAGCGCCATGGCCTCTGCCGAGAGTGCGCCGCATAGCGGCATCATGCCGTCCTCGATGCTGTCGATGAAGAATTCCGCATAACGCCGTAGACGCGGCAGGGCAGCGCGCTCCTCCGCCAGGACCTGGGCTAGGGCGGCCTCGAACTTGACGAGATAGCTGTCGATCAACGCCGCGCCCAAATCCTCCTTGGTGCGGAAGTGATGATGGATGCTGGCCTTGCGGATCCCCACCCGCTCCGAGAGATCGGCATAGCTGAAAGCGGCATAGCCGCAGGTCCGCAACAGCGTCTCCGTCTCGCGCAACAGCCGCTCTCTCGTGTCTGGGGTCATCCCGATAGTTCTATCTACTAGTAGGTTTGTTCGTCAACACCCTGTTTTCCGCGAAAGCGCCCGGCTCTGGCTCCGCCGACTCAGCTATGGTTCTCCTTCGATTGGAGACGGACGCGAAAGCGGGACAGGATGCGGCGACGACGCAGTCTTGAATTGCCGAACGTACGGGTCCCGGCTGTCGGCTCGGGCGCGCTTGCC
>CAZHCN010000125.1:3908-6972 GCA_964530895.1 uncultured Methyloceanibacter sp.
GGCGCGCTTGCCCTCGGTGCGCTTGCAGTCGGCGCGCTGGCGGTCGGCGCACTCGCCATAGGCCGGCTGAACGTGCGGCGCGCGGACATGCGCAAGCTTCATCTCGGAGAGGTCGAGATCGACGATCTCACCGTCCGGCGCCTTCGGGTGATCGAGTCCGCGGGGGGCGCGGACGACAACAGCGAGACCTAGTGGCTGCCGACGACGCCGACCGTGATATGGGCCACTCGGGCCGCGCTCACGAGCTGCGGCAGGTCTTGGTCATAGGCACCCGGCACGAGCAGGATCGTATCGCCTGCGGATGCAGCCTGAATGGCGTGCGGAAGTGTCTTGAACGCCGTCTCGGCGCTGCGGCCGTCGTTGGAGTCACTACCGGTCTTGGGGCTGACGTACCAGGTCATTGTGGGAGGCTCCGATTCTATGCACCGAGACGTTAGAGCAAGCCGGGGCGCTCCGGTAGAACTCCCGTGTTGGGAGCGCCGGGGGCGCACGCGCTTCTGCTTGAATTCGCGGCCGCATTTCCCATATGCCCCTTGGTTTCTCAGGGCTCAGCGCCGCGTCGGGCTGAGAAGGGCGGCGCGCCGTCAGGGCTTAGTGCCCACTTCACCAGCATCGCGCGGCACTGAGCGGAAAGGGCTTTCCGCCGGATGTCTCGCATGACACTTATGGACGGTAGTCTTTGGTTAGGCCTGTCGGCCGAGCGCTTGGACGGAGCCCCAAGGGCTGGCGAGAGTGGCTACCCACCCTACAACATCGAAATCCTGTCGAAGGACGAGCATGGGACGGAGATGTTGCGGATCACGCTCGCGGTGGCAGGCTTTCGCCTCGACGAACTCGATGTCACGATCGAGGACGGTGCACTTATGATCCACGGCACCAAGCGCGACGAGGCCCCGAAGGAGTATCTTCACCGCGGCATCGCCGCGCGCGAGTTCAAACGGACCTTCGCACTTGCCAAGGGCGTCCAGGTCCGCAAGGCCGAATTGCACGATGGGCTGCTTGCCATCGAGCTCGAACGGCCTAATAGGGAGAAACGTGTCCACAAGGTGGGGATTGCCCCAGCAGGCTAGGACCCGGAGTTCGATGAACAAGATGGCAAATGACGAGACTCGCCCATTGATGAGCCTGAAGGAGCTCGCGCTCCTCGGGGACGGCGAGGTTGCCTATATCAAGCAGGTCGATTCGGACGCCGCCGAGCGGCTGTTTCCGACGCTCGCCGATGCGCCCGAAGGCATCGATCTGTTTGCCGTGCTCAGCGCCGACGGCACGCCGATTGCGCTGACCGACAGCCGCAACGCGGCGATCGCCAACGCGATCGAGAACGATCTCGTGCCGGTGAGCGTGCACTAGATTTTCACGTTAGAGGCCCTGCGCTAGGCGGCGTGGGAGGAGGTCTCGCCTTCGGTAAGAACGGCGTAGAGCGCGGCGCTGTCCTTGGACGCGCGCAGCTTCTCGACGGCGGATCCTTCGCGCAGCAGCCGCGAGATGCGCGCTAGAGCCTTCAAGTGATCGGCGCCGGCACCTTCCGGCGCGAGCAGCAGGAACACGATATCCACGGGTTCGCCGTCGACGGCATCGAACTCGACCGGCTCGGCGAGACGCGCGAAAACGCCGACGATGCGCTTCAGCCCGGCGATCTTGCCATGTGGAATGGCGACACGCTGACCGAGCCCGGTGGAACCCAGCCGCTCGCGCTGCCACAGAACGTCGAAGATGTCGTGCTCCTCAATGCCGGCAATGCGCGCGGCGCGCGCTGACAGCTCCGTCAGGAGCTGCTTCTTGCTCTTAGCTTTGAGCGAAGGCATCACAGCTTCGGGTGAAATGAAGTCACCTAAATGCATTCGACTACCCGTGTGTTCGAAGGAGCGGATATGGCCTGAAGCCCGTTACTAGTCCGCTCGCGCCTTCTTTCCCGCCGGATCAATCCAGCCAATATTGCCGTCGTCCCGGCGGTACACCACGTTGATCTCGCCGTCCCGCACGTTGCGAAACACCACGAACGGGCGATCCGAAAGATCCATCTGCATCACCGCGTCGCTGACAGCCATCTCGTGCACCATGGTCTTGGCCTCGGCAATGACGATCGGATTGTCCTCATCGCGCTCCTCGTGCTCCTCGTGGGCAGCCTGGATAACGTAAGACGCTGCCGGCGTCTGTTTCCGAGGAGTCTCGCCAGCACCCCGCCGCTTGAGTCTTCGCTTGTAGCGGCGCACCCTCTTCTCGAGCCGTTCGCAAGCCCGGTCGGCGCTCTGGTAAGCCTCGGGCGCCGTGCCATGAGCTTCCAGACTCATGCCTTGCCACAAACGGATCGTACAGTCGGTACGGAACTCCCCGTGCTCTTTTTCGATGCGGACGTGCCCCGTTGGCGCGTGCCCCACGTACTTCTCAACGGTCTGAACAACGCGTTCCTGGACGTAGCCGCGTAACGCCTCTCCGACGTCCAGATTCTTTCCGGTAACTTGTATCGCCATTGCCCGCGGAAGACTGTCAAAGACCTCTGGTGACCAGCGCTTCCCGGGGCGCATACCGCATTATCGAGGCCCGATGCTGCAGAGCGCCCGAAGCGCGCCCTGGCCCATTCTCAACCGGCCTCCGTTGCGGGGCGGGAAGCTAGACCCCCCACCCGGGGGTGTCAAACTCAATCAATTTGATCTGCTCTCTTTACACGATTCGCGAGTGTGAACAGCGCGTTAGATGCACTCGTCAGGCGCTTGCCCCCATAGCGATGCGCTTCAGGCGACGGCGCTGGACCGACGAGGGAATGCCGAGGGCCTCGCGGTACTTCGCAACCGTCCGGCGTGCGATGTCGACGCCGTCGACCTTGAGCCGCTCGACAATCTTGTCGTCGGAGAGCACGTCGGCGGCAGGCTCGGAGTCGATCATCTCGCGAATCCGATGGCGTACAGCTTCCGAGGAATGCGCATCGCCGTTCGCCGTGGCGGCGATCGACGAGGTGAAGAAATATTTCAACTCGAAAAGGCCGCGATTGGTGGCCATGTACTTGTTGGCGGTGACGCGGCTGACCGTCGATTCGTGCATGGAGATCGCATCGGCCACGGTCTTC